>JAZQEH010000105.1:0-24161 GCA_045538895.1 Eubacteriales bacterium | reverse complement strand
GCCAAAACTGCACAAACGGTTGTAGCAACTGCCTTTTCGCCATCATCGGTATACAGTTCGGGAACTGTAACTTCGATAAGAGCATCTTCATTAGTTGCGCCTTCCGACAATGTGTATTCCAATACAATTTCAGTATCTACCGTCTTTGCCATGGCACTTTCTGAAAGGATAGTAACCGCATATGCGCCGTCGGTTTCTCCGCTCTCGAATACAAAGCCCTCCACAGTAGGAAGCTTTGCATTTGCAAAAACAAAACCTGCAGGCACCGCAACGTTAAACTGAGCTGCCGCAAAATTGGCGCTTACGGTAGCGGTAACGGTTAATATGCCGTTTTCTACGGTCGCAGAGAAAATCGCAAATACATTTTCGCCGCTTACAGTAGCAAAGGTTTCATCACACACCTTGCAAGTAAACGTACCGTCTGCATTTGCAATATAAAGATGTGCCGCGTCTTCACAAGAATATGCATATTCCTCGGTGTAAGTTCTGCCGCAAGTGCAAGAATAGAGTTTTGTGCCGTTTGCATTGGGAGTTGCCGCTACGGTTACTTTAGAGGTATATACGCATTCGTCATTTTTCTGCTCGGTAACTACTTTTTGTGCATCTGCAACCGCGCTAAACACAATCGGATTTGTAAGTGCAGGAGCAAAAGAGTGCGTACCGTAACTGAAATCCACGTTCATAGGTGTAGCAGAAGTTGCAAATGTACCGTACGAATAGAATGTAAAACCTAAATTCATCGGCTGAGTTCTGCCCTCTTCGCCATCCGAAACGTGAAGCACGGTATTTTCCGCATTGCGAATATAATAATTCGTTCTTATGGAAGAATTATCAAAAAAGTTAATTGTCTGCTTTGTAAGCGAAGCGGTGGAATCTGCATAATTTACATTATAGTCACCCGTGCGTCCTTTATCTACTACGGTTTTGCCGTAAAGGTTTAATGTTGTTTCACAGTTTATAACAGGATTATTCTTGTAATTTGAGGAGGTGGACATTGTATAAATCACACTGATGTCCGCATTTGTTGCATTCAAGGTAGCAGTCTTGTTGGCAACCGAAATACCGTCTGCACCAAAAATATCACCAAGATAAATGCGAGAATAGAACCACTCGCTTGAAAGCTTGCCTTTTACGTTATAGGAAAGCGTTGCGCCCTCGGTAATTGTAACGGTTGCTTCTTTCTCGGTATCATCACTCTCGGTGTTATTATACGTACCGAGAATAATATAAATACGGGCATTGTTTATTACTTCTACTTTGCCGAAAGTCACGTCGTTCCAATTACACTCGATAATACATTTATCACTGCCGCCGTCAAACAAAATGTTGTCAAACACGGTTTCGCCACCAAGTGACAATACGGTTTTTTGAGAGAGTTTGAAACCGCCGCAATAATATCCCTCATCGCCCTTAAAGGTTATCGGCTTTGTATATGCGGGAAGTTCTGTGTCGGAGAGCGGGTAGCTGCCGCAAATTACCACAGTACCGCCAACGTTTGCAATACGGCTAACCGCTTCGGTAAGGCTTGCAACCGCCTTTTCTTTTGTAGTGCCGTCAAGAGCATCATTGCCGCTTACGGAAACGTAGATTGTGGGAGCGTCTGTCTGCTCTACCCTTGCCGCACAAGCGGTACAAGCAAAGTAATATTTTTCGCCGTCGAAATTCCAAATATAGTTTTCTGTAACATGGTTGTTGCTATCAGGAGCTTCGCCGTTCTTGGTTATATCCTCAATAATTGCATTGCAATCAGCACAGTACCAAACATATTTTGCAAGGTCAACACAGTTTGCAACCGAGATTTCTCTCCACTCGCCGTTTTCATGTGTGCAATATGCAGAGGCACCGCATTTGTCGCATACACCGTCTACAAAATTATGCGCTTCGGTGAGTGCAACGTCGCCACAGTAGCAAATATAATTATGCTCCTGCGAACCTGTAGAAATATACGCATATTCGTGTGTGTGGAATACTTTAAGCTCGGGAACATATCCGTCTGCAAGCACAAAGTTTTCACCAAGTCCCAAAACGTTTACCGCTACGGTTGCGTCTGCCACAAATATTTCAGCACCGTTTGTACTGTCTGCGGTGTACGTATCGGTAGTAGTATAATAACAATCAGAAATGACCGCATTTGCGGCAGGTCTACCAATCAAAGGACGCACGTAACTTGCTTTAGCTGCAGTAACCGAGCCTGTATTGAAACATCTTGTTACGGTATATGCAGTATTTTCACTCTCACCGCGTGCAATGATACCGCCTGCGTATCCGCTTGTGCCGGAAATAATGCGACCTGTGTTCATACAATCCCGAACAGTGCTTTTAGCAGCGGCCTTGCTATATGCTCGCCAATAGCCAACGATACCTGCCGAGCCACCGTTTGTAGTGGTGACAGTTCCTGTGTTCAAACACTTTTCAATTATGGTCGAACCGCTTGTGTTGGTACTGAAGCCCGCAATACCTGCCGCATAGCTTTTTCCTGTAGTAATCGCACCTTCGTTTTTACATTCGCTGATGAGTACAGTTTCTTCGCCAATTGTAAGTCTGCCTACAATACCGCCGGCATATTCGACGCCGCCGTTTACTTTACAAAAGTTAGTACAATTTTCAATAGTAATACTTGTTTTATAAACTCTTCCGATAATACCGCCGACGTTATCGCCCGTACCGCTGACAGTACCGCTGACGGTAAGGTTCTTGACGGTTACAGTACCGCCGCCACCGATATATCCAAAAAGACCTACATCGGTTGTGCCGCTTAAGTTAATGCCGCTGATGGTATATCCTGCACCGTCAAAATTGCCTGTAAACGGAGTTGCCTCGGTGCCGATAGGTGTCTGCGCAAGTCCGTTTGTAGCATCGGAAAGGTCTATATCGGTTGTGAGTTTGTAGTTATCCGCCCACATTGAAGGTGTGTTCATAAGTGTGAGCATATCGTCTGCCGAGGAGATTTCGGTAGCAAAATACGCAAGTCTCGGCTCTGACGCATTTATCCAAAGACCGTGTTCGTTCAAAGCGGCAAAATCGGCTGTGGTATAAGCAGATCCGTAATTCTTATCACTCATGCCGAGACCGTCTTTGAAGAAGTTGTTAGCACCGTTTTTAACATTTGGGCGGCCAACAATAGCTCTTGTATACGTAGTATCAGAAGAAGGCGTTTGCGGCGCTGTAACGTTATAGCAATTCGTAACTCTGCCATAAGAGCCCGTTTTACCTACGATACCACCGATATAAGGCTTGCTAAGACTTACGTCACCGGTTGTAACAAGACCAACGTTCAAGCAGTTGCTGACGTTTCCCACAGCGTAAATCGAACCTGCGATACCGCCCGTGTCACTCTGTGTAGGGTCAAGGCAGGTGATTGTACCGCTATTCATACATTCGGTAATGTTCATCTTTGCTTCGGTGGTGCTATTATCCGAACCGGTTGCATAGCCGCAAATGCCGCCGACGTATCGCTTTGCACTCGTTACGTTACATTTGTTATGGCATTTTGAAATATACATTTCGCCCGAAGCATACGCAACAAGACCGCCCGAATAATCGCCCGTTGCAGTTACGGTGCCGCTTATCGTGACATCTGTAATGGTTGCACCCTTGATATATCCGAAAAGTGCAACAAGCTCATCTCCCGTGATATTTATATTACTTATCTCATATCCCGCGCCGTCAAAACTACCTGTAAACGGATTTTCCTTAGTGCCGATAGGTGTTTGCGAAAGTCCGTTTGTAGCATCGGAAAGGTCTATATCGGTTGTAAGCGTGTAACTATCCGCCCACATCGAAGGAGTGTTCATAAGCGTGAGCATATCGTTTGCCGAGGTTATTTCTGCCGCACTTGCGAAAAGCGAAAGCGACAAAACTAAAATAAGTATGGTAATTATTCTTCTCACCGTCATTCTCCTTTCACCGCCATACGCATAATGTTAAATGCATCCTGCAAAGTGATTTTGCCGTCGCCGTCAACATCTGCGTTTTTGCATTCGTTATTTCCGAATACGCCGCCAAGTGCCGTAATTGCATCCGCTACGGTTATGTTTCCGTCGCCGTTTGCATCACCGCTTCTTTCGCCAACATACATAGTGAAACGGTTAACCTTTGGCAAATAATACTGATTTTGAATTGTAGAATACCAATCTGTTGTTATGATATTGCCCTCTTCGTTAAAATAAAACATCGCAACCATACCCGTAGGAATGCAAATATCAATTCCCTGAGGATTAATAAGAACCTGTGTAACCACGTTGCCGTGATCGCCCACGCTCTTTCTTACAAGAATCTCATCCGACTCGATGTGTCCGCAAAGAACCATCAAAATATTCTCGTACTTGCGTACAAACTTTTCCCACATGTCAATGCCGTCATTGTATTGGGATCTCGTTGTAGGAGCCACGTAGTCCCCGGCATCGGTAAGCGTACCGTCCTCGTGCATATAGGAGTGCGTAACCATAATCACCTTGTGATTCGGGTGCGATTCGACAACCTGACTCGCCCATTCAATCACCTCGTCACTCATACCAAAGTCAAGCATAAGGAAAAGATAGTCGGTATTTCCGATTTTTGCGGTTTTATAATGATTGTCGAGTTTGCCTTCCTCATATCTGCCAACGACATCCGAAGTGTATCCGTCATAGCCCATATACTGATTATACGGATCGCTGTAATCGTGATTGCCTCGCACAACCGCATACGGAATTTTGCCCGAAAGACGGTTAAACTGCTCTTTTACAAGCGTAAATTCAGCCGCTTCGTCATAATCGTCCGTGATATCACCAAGCGCTACAACGTATTCAATTCTTTTCGTATCCTTATTTGCTAAAATCCAGTCATACATATAATGCAGATCATCGGGATAATTATTAACCACCTTCTGTTGGTCGCCGATGATTGCAAAGGAATACGCAAAGTCGGTTACCGCATCAACGTTATCCTGCCAAAACTCATCATAGTCGATATAGAGCATATCGTTCTTGCCTGCGGCATCCGCAACCTTGACATCACCGAAAGTTGCATCGGTTAAGTCATAGTACGCCAAAAGGTTTGCATCGTTTACATCCGCTTTCGTCATATCTGCCTTAATCTCGTCTTCGGTACGGGCGTCTGCATAAAGAGCGACAGAGCGAAGCTGACCTTTGTAAAAATCGCTGTTTCCGCTGAGATTTACACCGCCGAGTACGAGCGGCAAGGGAGAAAGTTCGGGAACAAAGCTAAATGTCTTTGTCTCCGAAAGTTCTCCGTTAATATAGCACGAAATTTTTTCGGCAGAGGTATCAGCAACAATGGCAACGTGTGTCCACTCTCCCGTATTTACCGCAGAATTTGAGAACGTATACGATTTATACGAAAACTTAGGACCGTCGGGCACTTTGTTTACAAACTTTATAGCCGGTGCGCCGTCTTCATAAATATGTATTTGGAAAGAGTTGTTGTAATAACTGTTGGCATTACTGATAACTACACCCGAAGTACCTGTTCTGCCCTCGGGAACACGTACCCACGCCTCGTAAGTTATGGGAACTATGTCAAGCGGTGCCTCGGTTTTATATATGCCGTACGGCTGAAACATCATATATCCGTCTTCTGCCGCAAGTGCAATATTGACAAGCGAAATCGCCGTCACTATGCAAAATAAAACACAAAAAATTCTTTTCATAATACGTTTCTCCATATTTTGAAATTACTTCTGTACAATTTTCGCTACCGTGGTAAAGTCGGAATCGGGGGTAAAGACTTTTCCGTTATTTTCCTTGAGATACTCTTCGGTGAAAACGGTGTGGTATACTTTGCCAAGGCCGTAACGGTCACGGTCGAATATTACGTGAATCTGCTCTTCACCGTTTACTGTAACAAGGGCAACATCGGGATATGTGGAATATTCTTCGCAAAGTGTTACCGAATAAGGCCAAGTAATACCCTCATCATAGGAGAGATATGCGCTCATCACAGTACGCTCCTTTCCGGCATTGGATACACGGAGAATCGCTCCGCTTGCAAGTCGGGTATAATTAAATCTGGTTTGTCCGGTATAGTAATCTGTAAGACTTGACAATGTCCATGTATAGCCACCGTCAAGTGAAAATGACTGGAGAGGATTTCCGGTAGAGTTGCGCACGGTAAGCCAGATTGAACCGTCCTTCATCTCAACCATATTGGTTTCGTCGTAGTTATAAGCTCTCGGAATATATGCCTTGCCGCGAAGCGACCATGTTTCACCCTTGTCGGTTGAAGCATAAACTACGGTAAAGCGTTCATCCATATAATCATTGGGAGAAGCAAGCCAAGTTCCGTCGGAAAGCACGAGAATATTATTGCGAAGAAGTCCCGGGAAGAGATAGCGATGGGGCGAGAACTCCCACTTTGAGAAATCTTCGTTAACATTTGAAATTGTAAACGTCCATACTGCACTGCTCTTTTCAAAAGAAGTAAGCGTACTGCTCATGATATAGAAGCAATGAAGGGTATTTGCTTCGCGGTCAAACCAAAGCTGCATATCACAAACCGCTGTGGTCTTTGCTAAGTCTCCTACTTCTTCACTGTTGAGGTATGCATACTCTGTCCACGTTTTGCCGTTATCATCGCTAAAGGCAAGCACCGCATAATTTTCAGCTCGTCCCTCGACTTTGCCGCCCGTGGTCCATGCAGAAAATACCTTTCCGCCGTCGATTGCCGCAACGGAAGGACAACCGTGCCAGGTTCTGCTCTCTAACAAATAGTAGTTATTAACCGAAGAATCAAGGAGCACCGTGTTTTCGGGAGCCGCTTTCCACTCATATACCGCCTTTGAATCAAGAATAGTATACGCCGCGCGGCTCTCCCAATCAAAAGGAGTTGTTTCTCCCTCGGCATAAGCGATCGCCCACTTGCCAAAATCGATTTCCTCGCCAGCCTCGCAGTATTTTACATACCAGTTTGCAAGGTCCGGCACACAATCGGTTCCCGCACGGGTTGCCGTATTATACGGAGTATAGGCAGCCTTTACAAGCAAAGTCCATCCTGCGTCTTCAATGTTTTTATTGAGGTTGTCATAAGCGGTCAAATGTCCAGCCTGAAGCACTACATATCCCGCATTTGTAACCTTTACTTTTGAACCTGCGATAGAACCGCAACCGAATGCTTTGCCAACAAGTTCTGTGGGAAGTCCACGCTCCTCTGCACCGTAAGTGCGGTTGGAGAAAAGCGATGCACCCACCTTAGCCATGCGAATTACCGTGCCGCTTTCACCCGACTCAATAGTTGCAAGATTGTCCAAAAATTCAAGCCCTGCAAACTCACTACCCTGAAGAACATCTTCCGCAAAACTGAGCTTGTCAAAATCCTTGCGGACAAATCCGCCGTTTTCAGCCGAGCTTATTACAAAATAAGTATCGCATCTGTAACGCTGCATATTAACATCAACGTCCGAGTAAAGCACCTGCGTTGTGCCGCTTGCAGTTGCGTCATTAACTACGGGGAATAAGCGTACTTTACCGTATGACCATTCCTTTTCAAGTCCGAAGTAATCGTATCCGATTTTAACAGTTACCGTCCAACCGTCATCGGTAAGTGCAAAAGAATGTGAAAAATTTGCATCTGCCCCGGGAGTTTCGGTTACAAACGAATCGCTTGAGCCTTTCCAACGCTTTACCTCAACTGCTCCGTTAGCACTACAACGTACACGAAGTGCATATCTATCCGCAAAGATAATGGAATTTACAGGTTGAATATAGAAAAATACGGTATCGCTTTTATCCATACTTTCCGTGCAGTACAAATCTTTGTCCGTCACGTTTACTGTCACTTCAACGCCGTCGTCCAAATACTTTGCAAACCACTCAGAAGTGGCATTGCCTGCCGAAAACTTTATGCTCTCTGCATAGAAGTTTTCAATATAAGATGTCTTTAAATATCTTGTGTCGATCACTTTTTCCACCTCATAAGTACCGATTACCGTTCTCGCGGCATAAACCACGTCAAGCAGATTGACACTGCCGTCACAGTTTGTATCTGCTAAAGTGTTGTCTCCGCCGTTTAACAATTCCCGTGCCAACATGATAACGTCTTTTACGCTATGTACACCGTTTTCATCCATGTCACCCGCAAGTGAGTAATAGTAATAGTCGGCATCTTTGTCAGCAAGAGTAAGTGCAGAAGTGCTAAACGCAAGCATTACTGCAAACACAAATATTGCAAGTCTTAAAACTATTCTTTTCATACGTCTTCTCCTTTAGTCTAATTCTATATCAAAATACAAAATTGTGTGGCGGTTTTGTGAACAAGGCAGAATGATAAGGATAAAATAAGTTAATCGTTTTCCAGAACATTCTTTGTTATCAATCAACACATATAGAAACAGTATTTAGTTTTTCACCCACAAGTAAGCCGCCCTTTGCAATCTGCTCTTCGGTGAGTGCAACATGGAATATTGCTCCCCAACAAGTCTTGCCGTCTTCATTCACCCATGAATTTGAGCTTTTGTATCGACCACTGTCAAACACAATATGAATAGTTCCGTCATTTGCAATACTGAAATCGGGATAAGAATTTTTTGGTGCATAAATCATAAGCGGTTCTGTCCACGTCTTTCCGTCATCATAGGAAAGTGCCGCCTTAAGATCGACTCTTGCAGAGGGAGAATCGTTCCAAATAGCACAGAGTGCTCCGCTCTTTGTGCGGAAGAACTGAAAACGGGAAGAAGGATTTGAGAATTCGCTTGCAACGCCGAGTGTCCATGTTATACCCTTGTCAAACGAGAATGACTGATAAATCGCTCCCCGTGCAGTACGCACGGTCATCCAAAGTGAGCCGTCACTAAGTTCAGTAACAACGGTTTCGTCAAAGTTGAGTGCCTGAGGGATATATGCCTTGCCACGAAGTGCCCAAGTTGCACCCTTGTCGATCGACGCATAAACAGTTGTAAATCTGCCATCCATGTAATTGTTGGGTGCGGCAAGCCATGTGCCATCTGAGAGAACGGTGATATTGTTACGAAGCAGCCCGG
Source organism: Eubacteriales bacterium (assembly GCA_045538895.1). Lineage (GTDB taxonomy): Bacteria > Bacillota > Clostridia > Oscillospirales > CAG-272 > UMGS902. The sequence goes on along the minus strand of JAZQEH010000105.1, from coordinate 15,187 downwards.
GAAAACAATACCAATGCTCCGAAACATTCCATTCGGACATGGGGTCATCAGGATTATCAATAGTAAACACCCACACAGAACTATTCTTCTCAAAGTTCGACTGCATGCCGCTCAGTTCATAGAAAACATATAGCACATTTGTCTCGGAATCAAGCCACATCTGCACATCGTTTGCTTTTGAAACCTTGTTTACATCGCCATTCTTGTATGTGTCGATTACACCGATTTCGGTCCAGGTCTTGCCGCCGTCGTCGCTACAAGTCATAACATCATAGTTTTCTACACGGGGCTCCCCTGTGCCGCCTGTTACCCAGCCTGCAAAGAGTCTACCGCCATTTGTCACAGCAACAGTGGGGCATCCTTGCCAGTTACGTTCGGAAAGTGCATAATAGCTATCGCTTGGAGAGAAAAGCAGCGATGCAGAAGTTGTCTCCCATGGGAAAGTACCTGTTTCACCCTTGGCGAAAGGAATTGTCCATTTACCAAAGTTAATGCTCTCGCCAACCTCGCAATACTTGACATACCAGTTAACAAGGTCTGCACAATTTCTGTATGATGCATTATTCATAGGTGAGCCTGCCGCCATCATGAGTGGCTCAAAGCCTGCGGCTATTACCTTTTCATTACGAGTATCATAAATAGAGATTTCCGCTACCGCAAGTACAACATAGCCTGCCTCGGTAACATCAACTATGCTTCCTGTTATCGGTGCATACAAATAAGCGGTTCCGACAAGCTCGCTTGGAAAGAAATGCTCCTCTAAAGAATATGCACGGTCGGTAAAAAGAGGTGCTCCAACCGCAGCGTTCTTTAACGTGCGCTTTGTAGGCACAATAGTTGCAAGATTGTCAAGAAACTCAAGATTTTTATATTTGCTGTCTGCTAAGATTCCGTCGGCAAAACTTGTTTTTCCGAAATCATTACGCACAAGCATGTTTTTGTTATTGAGCACAAGCCATGTTTCGGGATTTGCATAATATGCGCCAAGTTCATTATAAGTTATTGCAACACCGTCATTTTTCATCATTGGCAAAAGCCTTACCTCGCCGTATGAGCGTTCCTCGGTCGAATGCAAAAACTCATAGCTTGCGAAAACGGTCAAGGTATAGCCGTCATCGCTTTTTGCAAAAGTGTAATAAAAATTCTCATTTTCAGCAGTTGCATTATCCACGGTTTCGGCAGTTAATGCCCCCTCACTGTAAAGATGACGTTTTAAAGAATAATTACCGTCACCGTAGCAAATAAAACGAACCAAACGTCTATCCGCTTCCATAATACTGTTGACACTCTGTAAATTTATGCCTATATAATCTTCTTTGGATAATGTACCTATATTCACATTGACGGTTACAGTAACCCCTCCATCAGTATATTCAGCACTATATACAGATTGGGCATCACCTACACAAAGCACAACTTCGTCTTTAGCAAAGTTTTGCAAATGCTTGTCTGGCAAATAATTTGTATCTATACTTTTGATAGGTTCAGATACACCAACAGATACTTTCATTATTTTAATAACGTCCAAAAGATTTACCCTCCCATCGTTATTTGCATCAGTAGACATGTCGCTCTTTTTATTTACAATTGCACTAAGAATTGACAACGCATCTTTCAAATCGTATACACCGTTGCCGTCTGTATCTCCATATCTAAAATATACGTAGCCATCATCTGCAGGTACAACAGCCATAGTATAGATACAAAGGCATAAAGTAAAAACAAGCAAAAACAGAATTTTTTTCATCCTTCTCTCTCCTTAAAACATTTTTCTTATTTTTTCACATCCGTTTGCAAGCATATTGAGTTCACTGCCGTAACTTATCATAGAAGCGCCGCATATCTTTCCTTTTTCGATAAGCTCATTGGTTGTCGTGATAATTCCCCACGGCTTACTTGCTTTCTTTGCAGCGGCGGCAATCTTTTCTATCACAGAAAGTATTGATGTATTGTCGCCGATACATCCGAGATCGCATGAAAGGTCGTTAGGTCCGACGAACACACCATCAACACCGTTTACCGAAAATATTTCTTCGATGTTTTCTACCCCTTTTGCGGTTTCTATCTGTGCGTACACCTTGATACGCTCGTTTGCCGCAGGCATATATTCAAAAAGAGATGGCGGTACATACAGTGTGTGTGCTCGCATTGTGGAAATACCACGCTTACCTATCGGCGCATACTTTGCATATTCCACAACCTTTTTGATATCGTCTGCAGTGTTTGTCATAGGCAAAAGAAAACCGTCTGCCCCTGCGTCAACGCACTTTGTTATCCATGCACGACTGTTATCGGGCAGTCGTACTATAGTTCTGAAATCTGCAAGCCTCGAAACAGTAAACATTTTTGCAAGAGCGGTATAGTCAAATGCACCGTGCTCATTATCTACTATCATGAAGTCAAGTCCCGAGTTTTTCATAATAAGCGGCATATTGGTAAACGGCACCTCAGAAAGCATAATGCCAACCGATATCTTTTTTCGTTTTGATAATTTTGCAAGACCTTCAAGACCTATTGAGCAACCAACCGAGGTGCAAGGCATATCCACGCAAGCACCTAACTTTTCCATTATGTCCGAAGCTCCACCGCCTCCGACAAGTATCCGTGCTCTTTTTGGCAGTGAATTTATTATCCTCGCCGCCTCTGTGCAGTATTTATCAGTATCTTTATACAATCCGTAAAAAAGATTTCCGAGCGTGAATAAGTTTTTCCTCTTTTCAAAATACGGTCTGCTCTCCCACATTTCAGAAGGAGCCTTGCCCTCGCCCACAAATGCAATCTGTGAGGTCGTGCCGATATTCAAAAGATATGTATCTTCCCCTATTCCGCTTCCGTACACGCTTGCCGCATGGTCGCCAACCGGGGCAAGAAGCTGCATACCGCACCATGTGCCGCATACATCTACCTCATCATGCGCTGTCGGAAGAAGAATTCCCGGAATCGTTTCTTCGTCTTTCGAGCCGTCGAACAGATAAAAACCGCTGGCAAAAGCGTCTGTTTTGTGCGTTGCATTTTTGCCCGTCAAAAGATATACAATGTATGAGCCGAGCGTGAAGTATTCGGCACCGACAAGCTCTGCTTTGTTTCTATACAGTTTTGCTATCGGCAGATTTGCCTTTAATCTTGTGCCGCGCTTTGAAAAATCAATGGCTAAAAGTTCGTCGCTTTCAATGTCTCCGCCGCCGCTTCTCCATGAAAAATAGTCGCTGATTTCACCCGATTTATACTTTATGAAAAATCCGTGCATCTGTACACTGATAAAAACTCTCGCACAATCATTCTCTATGGCTGTTGCCATAACCGCTTTTACTACCGTTTCTATTTGACATCTGTCAACGGTAAAAGGATCTTCGCTGCAAGGTGATGGAAAAGGCAGTTTTTCCGATATAATATATTTGTCATCGAAGCTATCAAAAACGGCATATTTTACAAATGTGCTTCCAATATCCATGAGTAAATCTTTCATTGTATCACCTCTTTGTATATATAATATCAAGCGGCTTTATTCATGTATATAGCCATTTTTGCTTTTTATATTGATTATTTTGCTTTTTTATGTTAGCATAAAAGCAAAGAAGGTGATAAAATGACACAGAATAAAGTTTTTACAGATTTCATCCATGCAAATGATGTCATTTTTAAACACGCAAACGGGATGCGTGATATTTTCGGACTTGAGTTTCATCCGTTTTATGAGATTTTTCTCTTTCTCAGCGGTGATGCAGAGTTTATTTCGGGAAGTTTCAGAACAAAACTCGAAAAAAACTCTCTTGTCATAATACCGAAAGAGAGTTTTCACCATTTTGTCGTACATGGACCTGAAGAGGAATACCATAGATATGTATTGAATTTTTCGCCTTTCGGCAGGCTACAAAGTCTGATTGAGGAGAAAATGCAGGATGTTTATATTCTTCCTGCCGATGAAGAAATGCTTTCGCACTTCAAGCGCCTCGAAAAACACGCAAACGATACCAGTCAATATAAAAAGGAACTTTTGCTTGAAGCAGCACTCACCGATATTCTGCTCTGCATAGACCCCTCAAAGAATATCGATGTGCAGGACTCACTTGTCGCCATCAATCCATTTGTAGAAAAAGCAGTAAAATATATCAATAACAATATCAGCAGTATTTCCTCTATGGAAGAAGTCGCGGCGGCGGTTAACATTTCCCCATCATACTTCGCACACATTTTCAAAAAGGAACTGCACATTCCGCCAAACAAATACTTGCTTGAAAAAAAGCTTGTTATGGCAAACAGACTTATTGACAGCGGTGTCGGTGCCGCCCTCGCCGCAGAGCAATGCGGATTCAACACATATTGCGGCTTTTACAGAATGTACAAAAAAGTGTTTGGTGTTGCTCCGTCTAAAACAAAAAAGGCAAAAGCATAGCGGGTATCACCGAAAATCTCTTAGCTATACACTGCAAAACGATGCTAAAATCTTATAAGAAAAAAGAGCCCGCGAATGCGATCTCTTTCTGGCTCCCCGAGCTTAGCTCGAACCAGCGACATCATGATCACTTAACCTTATCAGACGGAGGCGACTGTTTCACCCAAGCCTCATTAAAGGTATATTCAAAGCCGCTACTTAGAATATGCACTAGTCCGTCACGTGTCTGTACTCCGGTCAAATAACCTTTAGGTTCTGACGAAGTTTTAGTCATTGTAAAGGTTCCGGTGTTGCCAAGACCGTCCATTGTCTTGCTCTCATTTTTATCATCGGTAAGAAAACGAATGTAAGACCAAGTCTTTCCGTTATCTTCTGAAAGTGCGGCATACATACCCGTATAAACTACATCATCCCCTGCACTATCTTTAAGTGTAATACTCTTCCCCGATTGCGTAAAAGACACAAGCAATATATTTCCGCTCTCGAGTCGTTTCAATACGCCGCGTTTTAGGCCGTCAATCTTCTGCAGCCCCGTATCTACCTTGGTCCAGGTTGCTCCGTCATCGGTGGAAACACTAAGAGGAAGATTCCCGTTTATACTGTCTCCACGCCCGATGGCGATATAATAAGGATTACCCGATTCATCTACTACTTGTGCGGAAGCGGCATGGATACCAGCAATATTGCGACAGTTATCAATGCTCTTGTATTTGCCAATATCGTTGCCGTACGTATCTTTGAATGATGCAACTGCCCCCATATCTGTCCATGTCTTGCCGCTGTCCTTGCTTATCCAAAAAGCTGAGCCTCCACTACCTGAACTGTTAGCATCGCAAGTAAGGATATAATATCCTCTGTCATCCACATAAGCACTACCGATGGCTTGCTGCCTGATTTGATACTCCGGTGCAATTACTCTTACAGAACTCCAGCTTGCACCATTGTCATATGATTCACGCATCAGCAAAATCAAGCCGCCATACGCAGAAGAATGTGACTGTCCGCATATAAATACTACTTTGCCGTTTTTATAGTCGGTAAAAAGTGCGGCACCGTGATTATTTCTGTCCGCACAGTCGAAAAATACCTCTGCCGGACTCCAATCGCTATACGTACCGCTTTCAGGATTGAAAATTTTTCTGCTGAAAGCATAATTCAGTTCTCGAAATCTTTCCCCAGCTCCCGTATACCAAATCGCAAGCAAATCGCCATTAGGACACTCGGTAATTGCCGGCTGATGCATGTGCGTAAAAAACGGGCCGGTGACATTATTTGCTCCTGCAATCTTTACGTAATGATCCGCATCCGACCTCGGCCCGTTAAAATACGGAGCAGCATCTTCAGCATCGTAATCATAAATAAACGCAGGAGTTTTCTGACTTACGTTTTGTTGATAATTCAACGAACCGTCGACCGCAGCGGAGGGGGCACCAAGCGTATCAATAGGCTTACCTAAAGCGACACGGAAACCTATCATCCAGTTTCTGTCTTCTTGGACCGCAGAACTGCGGTTAGCCGACCGTAAATATTTAACAAGTGTAGAATGGCTACCGCCACGAGTTATTTTGCTGCTTCCGTTAGACGGTCCCACAGGGTCGGTCTGCTCAAAGTCCGAATAAGGACCGTACCAGTCATATACCCATTCTTCCACGTTGCCGTGCATATCGTACAGACCCCATGCATTACATGCGCCATGTCCCTTTACGGTTAAAGCACCGGGCTCTTTAAAATCGGTTTTTCCAACCACATCAGGATAAAAGCCAATGTTTTCGGCGTTGTTGTTATGATACTCCTCCGGCAAAATATCTCCCGTGTTATAATCGGTTACCGTTCCTGCTCGGCAAGCGTACTCCCATTCTGCTTCTGTAGGAAGGCGGAACTCATAACCTGCGTTCTTCATTTCGACGGGCAAATAATTTTCATTCAACCACTCGCAAAATGCAACTGCCTCATTCCAACTAATAAACACAGCCGCTTCATCATCCTCTTTGGAGAAACCGAAAATTTTCGTTCCATTCACGGTATCGCCGATAGAGCCATTAAACATATTGTTATAACCGAGTTTTCCTCTTACCGCATAATGCTGCGGATAATACAGTTCAAACAATGCATTTGTAATTTGGGTTTCGGCAAGATAAAAATCATTACTTATATTGACTGTATGTGCCGGAGTTTCATCAATATAAACATCTTTGGATGTACTACCCATAACAAAACTTCCGGCATTGATTTTTGCCATAGTCAAAGTCTGTGTGGCAATTGGAATATCTACGGTTTCTACCGTATGATTTACATTTGATTTCATAACATATTCACCTTTAGTTTTTTATAAACGTTTTGATAAAGTGCAAATGAAACAATCAACGTAATTGCGTCAGAAAGAAGTTGCGTCCATACAACGCCGTACAAACCGAAGAGTCGGTTCATTAAAAACAAAAGCGGTATATTTATAAGCCCTTGACGGCAAGCCGAAAGAAGCAAAGATTCTACCCCCTTACCCATCGCCTGAAACGTATAAGACATCTGGAAATTGCAAATCATAATCGGTGTTGCAATACAACAAATTCTTAAAAAATCAATTCCGTAGGCAAGCGTTGCTGCCTCGTCAATAAATACACTTACAATAGGACCTGCAAAGAACTCAAAGCAAACTATACACACCCCCGCAAAAGCCATTCCGTAAATTCTTGCGCAGTTTGATGCTGCACGCATTCGCTCATAGTTCTTTGAAGCATAGTTATATGCTACAAGCGGCATCATTCCTTGACAAAGACCTGCACCGACGTTAAGCGGCAGCATATCAATTTTTTTAACAACACCCATTGCGGCAAGTGCAAAATCATTATAATTTGCAGTCAGGTTATTAACCGCCATACTTGCAATACAGGACAGTAGCGACCCGAGAGCCGAAGGAAATCCCGTGGCGCAAATCTGCATAACGTATCTACTACCGAGTATAGCATACTTTGGAGAAACAGTTAATACCGTTTTTCCGTAAAGTTTTGCAAAAACCATAAAAAAGTAAATAAGCGAGCATACGTTAGAAAGCACTGTAGCAATGGCGGCACCCGACACTTCCATCCCGGGCTTCATAATAACAAACATAAGTATCGGGTCAAACGCGATATTTAACACGCCGCCCATGCCAAGACCGAAACTTGCCTCTTTTGCATAACCTTCACTACGGAGCAGATGAGCCATTGTCATGCTAAGCGTAGATGGGATGCCACCGATTATTACAACCCATAAAAGATACGAAGATGCATATCCTATCGTATTATCACTTGCACCCATAAGTCTAAGGAGCGGATCCATAAATATAAAACACACAAAACTGTATATTATTGTGATGCCGATTGTGCCGTAAAAACTGAAGGAACATACCTTTTTGGCATCATCATATCTCCCTTCTCCAAGAAGTCGGGAAATTAAACTTCCGCCACCGATACCAAAGAGATTGGAAAGCGAGTTCATCACAAAAAACAGCACAAATGCAAGTGCCGCAGCCGCTACTTTATAAGGGTCATTCGTCTGCCCGATAAAGAAAGTATCTGCCAGATTATAAATCATAATAATCAATTGGCTGATGATAGTAGGGATTGCCAGTGTTGCAAGCGCCTTTGGGACGGGCATTGTTTCAAAAATTTCTTTATTCTTATTCATTTTATCATAACAGTAAAACTGATTAAAACCGCTTATGTAAAAAACATAAGCGGTTTATCAGTAAATTTATGCGACTAAGTGTTTTAACATTCTTACGATGTCAATGAGAGAAAACTTTCCGTCCCCATTCAAATCCGGAACGTTTTCGCTTCTGTCATTTACTACGTCGCGAAGTGCCAAAAGAACTTCTTCAAGCGTGTATTCTACTACTTCAAGTTCTACACGGTCAAAACCGCTCAAATTGCCGTATTCGCTCATTTCTTCAGACAAAATCAGCGTTGAAATTCCGCTATAATCCGGAACCGCTGAAGACTGTGCAAATTTCAAATCGCCAAATGTTCCGCTCGTCATCTTGAGTGTAAGTTCTCCTGTAAAGGTTGCGTTTTCGCCGGTTGTGTTATCACCGATATTATGAAGCGCCACAACGTCCCCTGCAAAGGTTGCACTGTTAATCTCCATATAAACTTCGCCGTCGCAACTGTTCATACCATTAACTGCAGTTGCACTTTTTCCTACATACGGGAAATCCGCTCCGTTTATGATTACAGAAACCTTTGCACCCTTTTCAATCGTTCCGATTGTTGAATATGCGTTTTTACGGTAATTGCCACCACGTACAAGTGTCCAAGAACCACTGTTTATAACAACCTTGCACTCGCCAAAGAAAGAAACGTCTTCTGCTTTAAGAACTGCACTATCTACTCGCATACCTGCATTAATTGCCATTGGGTAAATAGATGTGCTTGAAGCAGACCAGGAAATACCTTCTCCGATGGTAAGATTATTGTATCTGCAGTAAATAGACGGTGCATTTAACGTGCTGTACATATCAAGATTTTCGATTATAACATCACTTGACAACATCAAATTGCCATGCACAATGAGTTTTGCACCTTCTTTGCGATAGTCGTCACCACCGTAAAGAGAAGTTATCTTAATGGGAGCACCGCACTCAGCGAGATATGTTTCTTTCATAGTGAGAGCACCGCATACAACTACTGTGCCGCCGTTTTCACGAAGCATAGCAACTGCGGTAGCAAGATTATCAACTGCGTTTTCAGGAGAAGAACCGTCATTTACAAAACTACCGCTATCGGAAACATATACAACATTACCTGTTGCTAAAGGCAACTCGGGAAGTTTTTCACTATGTCCGAAAACCTCATTATAGAACTGAAGTGCAATTGCAGGATAAGAATTATCGGTCGGATGCACTCTATCATTATAAAGCAACATCACACGGAAGTAGTCGCCAAGCATATCGCCCGTTTCTACAACGGGGAGTGAAAGTTCTGCACCTACGTTGCGAATAAGTCTTGGTAAGGTAGTCGCAGTTCCTTGCTCCAAAATAAACTCGCTCACTGCGGGAATAGGGGTGGATAAATAAATTTCAGGATTACTTTCCATATTTGCAATATCCGTAAGAATAGACTTATAGGAAACTACAAAATCATTTTCTGCGGCTTTATCAGTCATACTTCGTGCATCGTTTGTACCAAGCATAACAATTACAATGTCTGCACCCGATGCCATAAGTGTTTTATACTTAGCGGCATTTTTATACCATGATGAAGAATTTTCATTGTAATTATAAGGTGAATCCGCATTCATTACATAAGCACCGGATTTACCGCAGTTAATAACTTCAAAACCGTCGCCAAGCAGTCTTTGAAGTTGTGCAGGATAACTGTATTTACTCTTATCGGAAGCCGAATGTCCCTCTGTAATGCTATCGCCTGCACAAGCAACTATAATAGTTTCGCCGCTTGCAACACGTTTTGCATACCCCAATGATTTTTCCGTAATTCTGCCGGATGCCAACATTTCTTCACTTACTGTAGAGCCGTCTTTTTTGCTTGCAAAAAGTGCTTTATACAATATCGAAATTGCATCGCATCTTCCGAAAACTGCATATTCGGTTTTGTCGGTAAGTCCGATTTCGTTTGCAACATCGATCGGATTGTCAAACGAATAACCCATAGCCTCAAGCACAAGACTTAAGAATTCGGTTGCATTCACGCCTTCCTCCGTATCATCTTGAGCAGAGAAAGTATATGCGTTCGAAAGTTTTACTTCACTGAGTCCGAAGAAATGAGCAATCAAAGCCTCCGCAGCATCACGCGAAAGTTTTTTATCAAGTGCAAAATTACCTGTGCCGTCCTCGTTTTTTACAAATCCAAGGAAATACAACGCCTCGGCGGCATCTTTGTCTGCCTCGCTTACCGTTATTTTTACATCCTCGGCATATCCACACTTGCAAACAAGTTTGTCGCCCTTAATTTCAAGAATATGTGCTGATATATCAGATTTGTCGCCACACTCTGTACAAATATGCCAATGTGTATCAGTATCGTTATACCAAGCATCGCCCGAAATATGCTCACCGGCCATGGCAGCCTGAAGATTTGTCATTGCCGCTTTTACGGTTTCTTTGTCAGCCGTGCCATTTTCTAAAATATCTGCAGCCGCAAGAAGTGCGCTCTTAAGATTTGCTTTATCAATATCTGTATAGCACACAGGTGCATCGTCACTTTGTACGTCGCAAAGCAAATTCACACCGCGGTGGTAAATATCCACAAGTTCCGCATAGCCAACCTTTTGCACTCTGATTGCGTCTGCCATATGATAGCTTCTGTCGCCAGCAATAAGCAAAACGTAGTTTTCCTCGTTTGCCTTGAAATCAAATTCGCCGAGTTCAAACCACATACTACCGTTTATAAGCTGATTGACAGTGAGATGAGATACGTCGCCTCCGCTATGTATTTCCACCGGTGCAGCAGATGCACGGGAATTTGAATCATCACGGTACCACATATAAACAATGTATTTTCCATCCTCGTTTATATCAAGGTCCCATCTTGCGGTTGCAGAGGTATCCGTGCCGTTGAAACTGTAATAATACGTATTCCAGCCGCCGCTCTGACTGCCTTTTTTCCAAGCCTTTCCGTCAGCACCGGGAGTAGTTGAAAATGCGCTATCCGCATCATCCACAACAAATGAACCTACGTCATAAGCATCAAACGCAGGAAGTGCGCTGTTTTTAAACGTTTCGATTGCGGCATTCAAAAGTTCAACTTCTTCTGCCTCATTTGAACTGTCGCCACCGTTCAAAAACGCATATGCACGAATCAAAGCGGCTCTGAACGTAGCTATATCTTCAGGGAAGTACGCTCCGCCTTCGGAAAACGGTTTTGCTTCACGCAAAAGATCTGTTCCTTCCTCAAACAACTTAGGAAGACTTGAATAATTAACGCTTTCCACGCGGATTGCATCGGCTATGTGATATGGACTTGCCACAGATTCACGGGTTCCGTCAACGTTCAATTTTACATAATTCTGTGCATCTTTTTCAAAATATACGGTAGCAAGAACGTTCCACTGACTTCCGTCTTTCTGCTGATTTATAGAAACTTTAGTTGTGCTTTCGCCGCTGACAACGTCTACGGTTGCATCAATCGGTCTGTTCGTATGCGATGCCCACCACATCGAAACAATATAATAACCGTCATTTGGAACTGTGATGTCCCATTTTGCATATGCACCGCTAACAGGGCCTTTAAGGCTTACAAAAGTTCCACCGTAAGAACCGTTGTCTGCTTTGGAATTTTTCGCCCATGTTCCGCCCGCTGTGCTAAAGCACGCATCTTCATTGTCGAAATATCCGTCAAATACATCGCCTGCCGTATATGCGGGGTTAAGCCACTTTGCAAAATCCTGCTCAAGAGCAAGATATGCCTCTGCCGCAAGGCGAAGTTCTTCAACGGTTTTTGCAGTGCTTGCGGTAGCATCTATATCTGCAAGCGCTTTGCTAAGTTCTGCAAAATTCTCTTCGCTGATATCACCCGGAAGAGGGCTTACTGCAGTTTTATTAATAAGCGCTTCTACGCTTGCTTTGTTCTCAACAATTTTCTCTGACCAATACCCTGCCCAATATTCATCGTAGTTTTCAACCGCATTTTCAAGGGCAGAAATTGGAAGTTTAATCATTTCAATGGAATGTTTTCCTCCGGAGAACTGTATATACAAGCATCCGTCCTGCTCAATAATGTGCGGATACATACAAGAACGTCCGCCGACAAGGTAAAACATCTTGTCATACGTAAGTCCGTCCGTACTTACAGAAAGGCAAAGAGGGTTTCTTGACGGTATGTCCTCTGTAGTGTTAGAATTATGTCTTGCATTATTGATAAGCACGTACATACCGTTTGAAAGTTTTAAATGTATAAACTTTGACTTTGCATCTGTAAAGTCTGTAGGGGTAGGCGTACTCCAGGTTTTACCCATATCAGTGGAAAACGCTCTGTAAAGCACTCTCGGCATACGGAAAAGTGCAAAAATATTTCCGTCCGGCAAGATACCCCAGTCGGGTTCGTCCATTGCCATAAGATTGCCGTTTTTATCGTAGCACTCGCTTCTTTCCCACTCGTTATATACCGCGTCATCTCCTACACCTTTGCTGGTGAGGAAATAACACTTAAAATTATTATCGCGACATGCCATAAACCATTTTCCGTTAGGCAGTTGCTTTGGCTCAAAGTTGTTGATTGCGTTGTCCGCTACAAGCCCCTTGTATTTCCAAGTTTCGGCTTCGGTATCCCAAACGTATGCGATAAGTTGCATATCCGTGCCGAGATATCCGGATCCTTGGTCGGCTTTACTGTGAGTCATAAGCGCAAGAAGTTCGCCGTTAAGTTCCCAAAATCCTCTTGCAATATATTTTGTGCCCTCGCTTGTAATGGTACCGTAGAGCGGATGACCGGGAGCGTAACCGTCGGGATAGTCTGTTATCCACATCTTTTCGCTATAATGAATGCCGTCTTCGCTTACCGCATACGCAACTCGCTGACCGCATCTGTCCTCAATTTGAGGACCGTCGCTCCACATGCACCAAAATTTGCCATCGTAATACTTTACGTAGCCGTGCAAATTGAGTCCGCCGCCCGACGAATATTCGGTATATCCACTAACGTCGCTTACAACCGAATGTTCCATTCCTTCGATTGTCGGAAGGTTAAAAAAGTCTATTGACGTAGCAACATCAAACCAATCACCCCTAAGCATAACAGGGGTTTCGGGGTTGGTTTCGGGGTGCGGATATCCACCTTCTGATTTCATATACAAATCCTCCTCGGCGCACACCGCCATACAAAGTAGTAAGCAAAGTAAAAATACACTTACACTTTTAAATAATCTTCTAAACATAGCGACCTCCATCACAATTATGTTTTCTTAATTATATCTCAATTTGCTATTGATGTAAAATGCATATTAGTGTATAATGATATAAACTATGTGTTATAAGAGGGCGCTATAATGGAACTTTTACAGTTGATATATTTTAGGGATGCGGCAAAACTTGAGAACTTTTCCAAGGTTGCCGAAAAATACTACGTTGCTCAACCTGCAATAAGCCACACGATTTCACGGCTTGAAGATGAACTCGGAGTAAAGCTCTTCACGAGAAACGGTAAGAAAATAGTTCTTAACGAATATGGGAAAGCCTTTTTAGAGGGAATCGACGTTGCACTTGAAAAAATCGAACATAGTAAAAATCGCATTGCAAACTTAAAAGACAATACAATAAACCTTTCTATGCGCGAAGGTAAAGATGCTCTTGTTCCTATGCTTGCAGGATTTAGAGAAAAACATCCCGAAATAGACGTTTCTTTCCCCGACCGAGTAGATGGCACGTGGCTTAACGATATTTTAATATCGGCAAAGCCTTTTGCAAATGATGAAGACTACACGTCCATACCGCTATTTACCGAGCGCCTTGTTGTAGCAATTCCGGAGAATAGCCCCCTCGCCGAGAAAAAAGCACTTTCAATAGATGACATAAGGTCGCAACCGGTGATTGCACATAAACAGAATTCAAAAATGCAAAGACAAATAAGCGCCTACTTTGAAGACCGTGAATGCACTCCCAACGTAATTATTTCTTCTTCTACCAATGCTACTATTGCAAACTACGTGCGCCACGGTTTTGGAATTGCATTCTTCCCCGAAATCTCATGCGCTGATGTTCTCTCACGAGGAATTATTACTCGCCCGTTTGCCGATTATGATTGCAAACGCACAATTTACCTTTCAATACCTAAATCATCAAAACCCAGTTTCGCCGCCGAAAAGTTTATTGAGTTTGCTTCTCAGTATTTTGAGAAATATAAATTATAATTAATAACAGTCATGCGCTCTACCGACGTAAGCTAAGGAGGATTATGGCGGCTGCGGCTTTGCGCCACTTCCGCGTTTTTTGCTTCCAACCTGTCGCTCTGCTCGGCGAGTTTTATATCATAAAAAAACGATTACCCTATTTTGCACCCCCTCCCCTCTTTTAAGCCGTAAATTTTGCACCCCCTTTTAGCGAAAAAAGTGCAATTTGCACCCCCTACCTCTCAAAAAAGGGCGATTTGCACCCCCCTATTTTTTCTATCAAAATATGCGTTCTCACACAGTGATTATCACAGATAACAAAAGAGCCGTATGAGCAAGATTTACTTGCCATACGGTTCTTTGCTTTGTTTTAGCGACGCATACGGTGAAAGGTATATACACAAAAACGAGCTTGCATTTCTGCAAGCTCTATTTTGACTTAATTTACTGCGATATCAATTTGATAACACGGATTACGTCGGCGAGGCCTACTTTACCGTCGCCGTTAACATCGCCGTTTTCGATAGTTTCGTCATTGACAATCGCACGGATAAGTTTCATAACATCCAGAACCGTTACAACTCCATTGCCGTCGATGTCGCCCGCCTTGCGTGCACTAACGCTAACCTCGGCAGATACGGATGCCGTGTCGATTGCCTCACCTGCTAAATCATAAGTTTCGAGTGCATTTACAGATATAATGTAATTTCCCTCTGACACATTATCCGCCACTGCAAATGTCAGTTTGAGAACTGCTGCATCAATGGTTGCGTCCTCAAGCGACAAATTCACAACTATCGCCTCATAAGGAAGCGAGGTGCTATCGGGAAGTATAAGTGTAAAGCCTGATGTATTTTCGTCCGCTGTGCCGATAAGCGACTCTGCCGAAACAAGAGTAAATCCGTCGGGAGCATCTATAACAAATCTGCTTGCCAAGATGGGGGCTACCGCCTTAATAGAAACGGTAACGCTAACCTC
>JAZQEH010000104.1:0-21700 GCA_045538895.1 Eubacteriales bacterium | reverse complement strand
CCTGCCGCATGTATAACATCTAATGACGGCTTGCGGCGGGAGATAAACCCCCGCCCTACATTATTGCTCGTCGCTGTTCCTCTCATAAACAATAATTTTTCACTGGAGTTTTTATGAAATACGGTCTTTTAGGGGAGCATCTTCCTCACTCGCATTCGCCGAAAATTCACGGCATGCTCGGCAATCGCAATTATACTCTTTTTGAAAAAGAGAAAAATGAGGTTGCAGACTTTCTTGCTGCAAGAGAGTTTGAGGGCATAAATGTTACCATCCCGTATAAGCAAACCGTTATGCCGCTTTGCGATGTGCTTGACGGTGCCGCCGTTGAAATCGGTGCGGTCAACACTATTGTCAACTGCGACGGCAAACTTTTCGGTTGCAACACCGACTTTGACGGTTTTATATTTATGTGCAACCGTGCAGGCATTGATATGTGCGGTAAAAAAGTGCTTATTCTCGGTAGCGGCGGAACGTCTCACACCGCTTTGGCGGCGGCGAAAAAGCTCGGTGCCGCTTCAATAGAAAAGGTAAGCCGCACGGGGGAGCTTAATTACGAAAACGTTTATGAAAAGGCACCCGATGCCGAAATTATCATAAACACAACCCCCGTTGGCATGTACCCGAATATTGATGAAGTCCCTGTTGACCTTGCAAGATTCAAGAATCTTTCGGGCGTTATTGACGTTGTATATAACCCGCTCCGCACACGTCTTATCTGCAAAGCACAACAGCTCGGTATTCCTTGCACCGGCGGTCTTACCATGCTTGTGGCACAGGCGGCATTTGCGGACAGGTATTTCCGTGGCACGCTTCACAGCGGTGCAGAAATTGTGAAAACGGCAAACAAAGTGCAAAACGGGCTTGAAAACATTGTGCTTATCGGCATGCCCGGCTGCGGGAAATCCACTGCGGGCAAATACGTTGCAAAGAGGCTCGGACGTGAGTTTCTGGACATCGACCAGCTTATCGTCAAGAGAGAGGGCAAAAGTATTCCTGAAATTTTTGAAGAACACGGAGAAGCGTATTTCCGTGACGTTGAAAGTGCCGTTACCAAAGAAATCTCGGCAAGAAGCGGCTTGGTTATCGCTTGCGGCGGAGGAACTGTTTTGCGTGAAGAAAACCGCATGGCTCTGCACCAAAGCGGCAAAATTGTTTATATAAAGCGTAGCATAGAGCAGCTTGCCAAGGGCGGCAGACCTCTTTCCAAGGATGACGATGCGGTAAAGAAGCTCTACGAAGTCCGCCGTCCGATTTACGAGGGCTTTGCCGACTTTACTATAGAGCCGTGCAAAACGGTTGAAGACTGTATAAATGAGATTATAAGACAGACAGGAGTCAGAAAATGAAAATTCTTGTTATAAACGGACCGAATATAAACATGCTCGGCATAAGGGAGCCTGACATTTACGGCAAAGGTACGTATGAAAGTCTTGTTTCGCTTATCGAAGAGCACTGCGATGAAAAAGGCATAGAGGTTGACTTTTTCCAATCAAACCACGAGGGCGAAATCGTTGACGAAATTCAGGCGGCATACGGGGTTTTTGACGGCATTGTGATAAATCCTGCCGCATACACCCACACAAGCGTTGCAATTTTAGATGCACTCAAGGCTGTCGGCATCCCCACGGTTGAAGTGCATATCTCGGATATAAACACCCGTGAAAGCTTCCGCAAATTCTCATACGTTTCGATGTATGCGAATAAAACCATTGCAGGCAAAGGCTTTGACGGATATCTTGAAGCTATTGATTTTTTAACAGAATGAATAAAAATAATGCAAAACCTTAAAAACGGTTTTGCATTATTTTTATATATATGCTATAATCAATTTATTACACAGTAAAAAGGAGAAGGAAAGTTGAAAGACACTATCCGAATCATACACATGGGAGATTTGCACCTTGACTCTCCCTTTTCTTCGCTCAGCGTTGACAAGAGCGAAATACGCCGCCGTGAGCTTCGTGCGACGTTTACATCAATCATGTACTATGTAAAAGAGGTCTGTGCGGATATCGTGCTGATTTCCGGCGACCTTTTTGATGACGGCTATGCCACAACCGAAACGGTTGAACTGCTTTGCAAGGAGTTTGCTGCTCTCCCCGATTGCCGCTTTGTAATTGCACCCGGCAACCATGACCCATACACACGTGGCAGCCTTTATGCATCGCAAAAGCTGCCCGAAAACGTTTGCGTTTTCCGCACCGAGGGGCTTTCACGCTACATCTTTGACGATATTAACACCGAGGTTTACGGCTGGGCATTCTGCTCCTCGTCGCTTGAAGAAAGTCCGCTTGCAGGCAGAACCGTGGAGGGTAACGGCAGACTCCACCTTGTTTGCGGTCATTGCGACATGTCAAATCCCATTTCAACCTATTGCCCCGTGACAAAGGATGACGTTGTACGCTTCGGCGCACACTACAATGCCTTTTCACACATTCACAAAAACCCCGAGCTGCAAAGCGAAAACGGCGTTTTGTGGTCATATTCGGGCTTCGTTGAGGGACGCAGCTTTGACGAATGCGGTGTTGGCGGAATCTATTACATCGAGGCAAAAACCTCGGACGATTTTTCTGTAACAGTCAAGCGTAAAAACATTGCACGCCGCCACTATGAATGGGAAAAGCTCGATGTCAGCGGTGCAAAAAGCCTTTCGGATATCGCCGCTAAAATAGATACACTCATCAAAGAGAAAAGATACGGTGAGGAAACACTTCTCCGTGTTACGTTGCAGGGTGCGGTTGCACCTACGGTTGAAAATATTTCACGTCTTGAAAGTGCCGTGCGTGGCATTTTCATGCTTGAAATTGATGACCGCACAAGCCCCACCTTTGACGGCGGTGTGCTTGAAAAAGACATGACCATGCGCGGTGAGCTTTACCGTGAGCTGCTGCCGATATTTGAGAGCGGCACGCCCGAGGAGAGGGCGGTTGCCTCGGCAGCACTGAAGATAGGACTTGCCGCACTTGAAGGCAGAAACGTTACGGAGTAAAAATATGAGAATAGAGAAAATACATATCGACTCCTTTATGGGAAGCCGTGACCGGGACGTTGAGTTTTCGCACGGTGTAAACATTCTTTACGGCGACAATGAAAGCGGCAAAAGTACCGTTTCGGAGTTTATAAAATTCATGCTTTACGGTGCCGCATCACGCCAGAGTGACGGCGAAATAGCAGAGCGACTTAAATATCTTTCGTTTGGCGACAGTTCCTTTGGCGGATATATGGAGCTTGTGTGCGCAAAGGGACGTTTTCGCATCGACCGCAAAATATCGCAGACTGCCGCAGGTGCATTCCGTGAAAGCCTTGCTATAACCGACCTTGACAAAAAAGTTCAGGCATTCAAAGGCGAAAATGCGGGCGAGGCTCTGCTTGGAATACCCGAAACCGTGTTTAAAAAGGTTGCGTACATCTCGCAGGACGGCGAGGGCTACACGGGCGGTGCCGAACTTGGCAGTGCCATTGAAAATCTGCTTTTTTCGGGCGATGAAACAGTCAGCACCGAAAAAGCTCTTAAAAAACTTGATTCTCTCCGTGTAAGTCTGCTTCACAAAAACGGCAAGGGCGGCTTGATTTTTGAATACGCAAAGGAACGTGAGGAGCTTTCGCTCCGCCTTGAAAAAGCACTTTCGGATTCAAGTGAAATCATTGCCAAAGAGGGCAGCCTTATCGAAACCGAACGCCGCATTGCGGAGAACAAAACCGACTACAGCCGTGCAAAAAAGCTCTGCGAGTTGTATGACAACTACGTTGCGCACACACGCTTTGAAAATCTCGACAAGGCAAATGCCGACAAAGCGGCACTTGAAAAAGAAAAGACAGAGCTTGACACACGCTACGGCGACTTTATCCCCGACGGAGAATACCTCGGCATACTTCGCCACAGTGCAGAAACCGTTGAAGCCTATGACCGCAGTGTAACCACGGCACGTGCAAAATACGAAAATGCGGTTGCGGCACGTGCGGCGGCGGAGGAAACCTATACCGAAGGTGACGATACAACACCGCTTATTTCTGCGGCAAAGACACTCGGCAAGCTTAAAAATACCGCAAAGCTTTTCACCGTCCTCGGTGCGGTTTTACTTGCACTTTGCGTGCTTTGTGCATGCGGAGTTTACCTTATGAAGCAGCCTGCAACGCTGTATCTTGTTCCGCTTGTGCTTATGCTTGCGGGCGGCGTACTGCTTGCGGTCGGACTTTCGGGCAAAAAGCGTTATAACGCAAAGCTTGCGGAGCACGGTGCAAACAGCGAGTTTGAACTGCTTGAGCGTGCAAAGGAAATAACCGATGCCTCCTCACGCTCACAGAACATGCTTGTAAGAGCAAGAGAAGCGGAAAGTACCGCAAAGGCCCTGCTTGAAAACGAGGAGGAACGCTTTGCCGAGGCAAAGGCGCACTTTGCATCCGAAGCCGAGCGTATTTCAAAAAGCGGTGCCGATACAAGCGAGCTTTTTGCCATCGTTGAGGAGTATATTGCCGCAAGAGGTGACATTGCCGCACGTGAAAAGGTTGTTGCGGCACGCATTGCACAGCTCGAAAGCGAAACTGCGGCGTATGACCGTGAGGCGGTTGAAAAGATGCTGCAGGCAGTAGGCGACCTCACCGTGTTTGAAAAATTCGACATTGTGGAATACCGCCGCAAACGTGATTTTTGCGAAAACGCAATAGCGGCTCTCGAAATTAAAAAGGGCGACCTTGAAAAGACACTTGCGGCTCTGCGTGCAACCGCACAGAATCCCGCACTTATCAAGGCAACTCTTGATGCACTCTGCAAAAAAGAGGAGTCCGCAAAAGCAAAGTACAAGGCGGCAGAGCTTGCAATCGCCGCAATCACAAACGCCTCCGTCGGGCTTCGCACACGTATTTCGCCAAGCCTTGCCGACTATGCGGGTAAGCTTATGAGTATAATGACCGACGGCAAATATGCGGATATCGGTGTTGATGCCGAGATGGGACTCACCTTTATCTCCGAGGGTGGTGCACACGATGTTGCATACCTCTCAAAGGGTACACGTGAGGGAGCATATTTTGCATTGCGTCTTGCACTGTGCAATCTGCTCTGCAAGGAAGAAAAGCTTCCCCTTATCCTTGACGAGTGCTTTGCCCATGCCGACGATGACCGCACAAAGCGTATGCTTAAAATTCTGTTTGCTCTTGCGGCAGAGGATGTGCAGTCGCTTGTCCTCACCTGCCACACAAGAGAGGAAAAGCTTGCAGAAAGCATCGGAATTGTAAATTTAATAGAACTGTGATGAAAGAGACTTTAATCAGCCTGATCGGAGGATGAGAAACGCAGGCAGATTTTTGGATTTTTGTTTCGTCGGCGTACATGTGTACGGTAGAGACAAAAATCCGAAAAAGCAAGTAACGGGAAGGGCTTAAAAAGCCCTTGCCGCATTTTGCTTTTAACGTAAAGTAGAAAATTATTTATTTTTATTCGCTTTGCTTTTATTCTTACTTGCGCTCTGACGTGTTTGTCAGCACTTCGAACAAAAAGGAACCGGAGGTCAATTTCCTCCGGTTTCCTTTTTGTTTTTGCGTTGTTCTTTCATTTTTTCTTTGAAGCGTTCCTTGCGCATCTCGGATTTTGCAAATACTTCATTGTAATGCTCGGTTGCGTATGACGAGCCTTTATACACGCATCTCACTGCCGAAAGTGCTGTCTCTGAAACGTGCGAGAACTTGATTCTGCCGATAAACTCGCCGTGGCTTTCGCACTTTGCAAGCGCAACGTAGAAGTTGCCGCCCTTGGTTACCCATTTGCTGCTTTCGAGCGCCTTGCGGCAGACAGGACAGGGAATGGACGTAAGATTCTTGTCCGCAAAGGCAAAACGCTTTGCTTTGTAGGGGTAAAACGAATCGTTTGAAAGCGGATGCTCCCAGAGCGTACCCGAGCTGCCGCCGCCGTATGCGGCAAGGCCGCCCTTAAGGTCAAGCTTTTGTGCAACGAGTGCTGTGTGGTATGCATCGTGCAGCGCATCGTGAGCCTCAAGCGTAGGCACTATGGAAAAATACTCAAGCGCATAGGCAAGCGAGCGCTGTGACTTGCCGCCGTCGGTCTGCATATTGAAAATCGTTTGCAGATTGTATGAGTTTTCGCAAATTTCCGTACCAAGTCCCCATGCGATAAGATTCTGCCTGAGAGTCGGCACGTCGTCAAAGCCCCATGTAATGAGCGTAGGATTTTCACCGCAAAACGCATCAAACTGTGCAAACACTGCAGGAAAAATGTCCGCTGCGGCAAGGTCTTCCTTTGTTATACCCGTAAGCTCACGCACACGCTTGTTGAGTCTTTTATAAAAATGCGGCTTAACGCAAAGCGAAAAGTCGCCGACAATTTCACAGTTGTCATCGAGTTTTATCGCACCGATCTGCATGATTTCGCCCGCAAGCTTAACGCCGTTTTTACCCTTCATCGGCTGTGCGGCACACATCGGCTGATTCCACTCCATATCAAAAACGATATAAGCCATAATTTCCTCACAATTTGTAATACGCAGACAATTATATCACAGTCCCGCAAAAAAAGCCATAGCAATTTTTAATTTGTTGTTTTGCCGTCACAAAAGTTTCACGGTTAATATGTTGCTTTTGCTGTACCGTTATGATATAATTATAAATTGATGAATTTGAAAAGCAAAGGAGTTTTACGATGCTTAAAGTCGAAAACTTGGTGAAAAAATACGGTTCAAACACCGCCCTTGCAGACATCAGCTTTCACGTTGAAAAGGGCGAGGTTGTAGGCTTTCTCGGACCTAACGGTGCGGGCAAGTCAACCACTATGAATATTATTACAGGCTACATATCCTCAAACTACGGCAGCGTTTACGTTGACGGAGACGAGATTCTTGAAAAGCCCGAGGCGGTAAAGAAGAAGATAGGATACCTCCCCGAGCAGCCTCCGCTTTATATGGAGATGACCGTAAACGAATATCTTAACTTTGTTTATGAGCTTCGCGGCTGCGACCTGCCAAGACAGGCACATCTTGATGAGATCTGCACCGCTGTGAAGATCCGTGACGTGCGTGACAGAGTAATCCGCAACCTTTCAAAGGGCTACAAGCAGCGTGTTGGTATTGCAAGTGCGCTTATCGGCGACCCGAAGCTTATCATACTTGACGAGCCTACAATAGGTCTTGACCCGAAGCAGATTATCGAGGTGCGTAACCTTATACGTGCACTCGGCAAGAACCACACGGTTATTTTAAGCACTCATATTCTATCGGAGGCTCAGGCTGTTTGCGACCGTATGATTATTATTAACCACGGACGCATCGTTGCCGACGGCAAAACCGAGGAGATAAATAAGTTTATCATGGACAGTCGCCGCTATAAGCTTTTTGTGAGCGGTCCGCAGGGCGAGGTAATTTCAATTATCAAAGCCACCGCAGGCGTGTCTGCATGCGAGGCACTTGCCGAGCGTGACGGCGATGCCATTGCCTACGTTGTTGAGGCGCAAAAGGGCGTTGATATCCGCAAAGCACTTTTCTATGCACTTGCGGCAAAGAATTATCCGATTATGGGACTTGAGCCGATAGGTGCAAGTCTTGAGGACGTATTTATAAGTCTTACCGATAAGGAGGAAGCATAATGTTTGCAATTTATAAAAGAGAACTGCGTTCATACTTTGTCAGCGCAATAGGCTATGTTTTTCTTGCAACAATGCTTGCTCTTTCTGCTGCTGTGTTCTCGATGACAACATTGCTTGCAGGCTCAAGCGATATTTCTTCGTATTTCACAACCATGCTTTTCATTCTGATGATTGCTCTGCCGCTTCTTACGATGAAGCTTTTTGCAGAGGAACGCAAAATGAAAACCGAGCAACTCCTTTTAACCGCTCCTGTTTCGATAGGCGGCATGGTGTTTGCAAAGTTTCTTGCGGCATTCACCGTTTTCTTCGGCGCAAATCTGCTCTGCTCACTTTCGTATATTTCGCTTTTTGTATATGCGGAGCCTGAGGGCGGCGTAATTCTCGGCAATATCATTGCAATTACGCTTGTAGGCGCTGCGTTCATCGCAATGGGCATGTTCGTTTCCTCGCTTACCGAAAATCAGCTTGCCGCAGCAATCGGCACTTTCTTTATGATTCTTGTAATGCTGCTTATCGGCATGCTCGGCGGCGTAATTTCATGGTACCCTGCACGCTATATTCTCAGCTGGTTCTCGGTTATGAGCCGCTTTGAGGGCCTGACAATGGGATATTTTGATTTTTCCGCAATTTTCTACTATATATCCGTTTGTTTTGTATTTTTGTTTGTAACCTGCCGCATTTACGAGCGTCGCAGATACAGTGCGTAAAGGAGGTAGTTTAAAATGAATGTACTCAAGCAAAGAAGTTTTAAGTATTCCTCCGCTTCGGCGGTATTCACCGCTGCGGTTATCGTGCTTGTACTGCTTGCAAACGCAGTACTTACCCTGCTTGCAACCATGTTCCCGCTTTTCTTTGACCTTACAAGTGCCGAGCTCTGGACACTTTCCGACAGTGCAAAGGCGGTTTTCAAGGACGTTACCGACGAGGTTACGATCACGTTCTGCCACGATAAGGACTATGTTGAAAGCAACAATTATCTGCACTATATTTCCAACACCGCAAATGAGCTTGACAAGGAGTTTCCGAACATCAACGTCCGCTATGTAAACTCAAAGCTCAACCCCCACCTTTTAAAGGATTATAAGAATACCGCAGGCACACCCATCCGTGAAACCGACGTAATCGTTGAAAAGGGTAATCCTGATAACCGCGAGATTGGCGAAAAGCCCTCCGAGTTCCGCAAATATGCACTCGATGCGTTCTTTATCCGTGATGATGAGGTGGGCATCTGGGCATACAACGGCGAAGAGGTTTTCGCTGCGGCATGCCTTGCAGTAACCGCTGATGCTGCTCCCAAGGCGTACTTCACCGAGGGACACGGTGAGGCACTCTCCGACAGCGATATTGCCGCATTCACAAGTGTTATGCAGCTTGCAGGCTATGAGGTTGGCAGAATCGACCTCACCAAGAGCGACATTCCCGATGATTGCCGCCTGCTTATCATCAATGACCCCAAGTACGATTTTGCAGGCAAGAGCATTTACGACGTAACTGCAAAATCCGAGATTGAGGTTATCGACCGCTTCCTTGAGGGCAACCGCACACTCATGGTGTTCAAGAACCCCGAAACCGAGTATCTTCCCAACCTTGAGCAGTTCCTTGAGGAGTGGGGCATTGTGTTCGGCGACGGCATTGTTGTAGACGCTTCAAGCTCGCTTGATATCGACGGTAAGGCAATAGTTGCAACCTATCCCGATGCCGACAAGACTATAGCGGCAAGCCTGCAGAAGGAGCTCAGCAAGGCTGATGCGCCTCCCAAGACAATAGTTAAAAACGTGCGTCCCATTACGGTTGCAAACAGCTATACCGAGGGCATAACCGAGGACGGTAAATCCACTCATACGTACGAGCTTTCGAGCAACAACGCATACCGTGAAATGTCAACGGTTCTCCTTTCGTCAAAGAACGCAGTTCTTGAGAAGAACGGCGAAGTGAGTGACAGTAGCGGCGAATACAATCTTCTTACAATAACCCGTGAGCTTAATCAGGACAATACAGGTGTTTATTATGCATATGTAATGGCGGCAGGTACAAGCCACTTTACCAGTGAGGATTATCTCAATTCCAACACCTACGGCAACCGTGACCTCATGTACTATGCGTTCCGTATGATGGGCAGAGAAAAGGTTCCTGCCGATATCGACTTCAAGGTATTTGCAAAAACCGATATTGAAAACATGACCGCGGCACAGGCTATCCGCACAACGGTGCTTCAGGTAACACTTCTTCCCATAGTTGCAACAGTTTGCGGCATTGTTATTATCACAAGGAGAAAGTACAGATGAGTAAAAAACGCATAATTACGACCTGCGTGTGTGTGGCTCTGTCGGTGCTTCTCTGTGTGGCTCTCGGTTTGATTCTTGCGTATCAGGCAAACAACGCAACCGTTCAGGGGTCAAACAACAAGCGTGAAGAGATGCTTCCTGTAATTGAATTTGCAAACGTTCAGCGTATTGACATCAAAAACAAAAATGGGGAGTATTCTCTTGTAGCCACCGACGGCAGCAACATGGTGCTTGAGGGCAACGAATATGCACCGCTTAATATATACAAGGTGCAGATGCTGCTCAGTAACGTTTGCCAGACCTACTACACGTTCACCGCAGATGCAACCGCTGAGGACTATGAAAAATACGGTCTTTCGGCAGGAAAGCATCAGGCGGAGTTTAAGCTTACCACAAAGAACGGCATAGACTACGTTGTTTATATCGGTGACGAAACTCTTGCAAATGACGGTTACTATGTACGTGTACCGGGCAAGGATGCAATTTTTGTGCTCGGCTACAGTATCGAAAACGACCTGCTTGGCACGTCGGAGTACCTTGTTGACTTCGGTCTTGTGTACCCCACAAATATGAACTTCTATTATCTTGTGAACAATTTCACATTGAAGAAGAACGGTGAAAAATTTGTAAGCATCAATTTCCTTAACGCAAGCGAGCGTGAGGAGTTCAGCGCAATGTGTACGCATCGCCTTGTGTATCCCGAGGGGTATTTTGCAAGTCAGCTTTATACAAGTGTGCTTACAAAGTTCAGTGCAACCGATATGTTCGGCTCAAACAACTTTATGGCAAGCGAGATTATTTCCTACAATGCCGATGCCGAAACTCTTATTGAGTATGGCATAAATCCCATTAACGGTGCATACGAGCTTTCGTTTGGCACTCCCGTTATGGACGAGGAGGACAACATCAAGGGATTTATTCCGAATCAGCTTTACTTCAGCGAAAAGCAACGTGACGAGGACGGTGCATACTTCTACTACGTTTATTCGCTCTCCAAGGGAATCCTTGCAAGAGTTGAAGCTATTACCGTAGATTTCCTTGAATGGGGACTTGACAAGTGGGTATCGCCCTACGTTTTCCAGGTTAATATTTTAAATGTTGATACCATTTCGTTTGAAAGTGCAAACGGCAGTTATTCGTTCAAGCTTTCGGGCAATGCCGAGAGGGTTACGGACGTGCTGGAAACAGGTAGCGGCTATGACGGCGGCATTGACAATTTCAGAAACCTCTGGCAGTCGATGCTGATGCTCACCAATGACGGATATGCCGATATTTCGGATGCCGACAGAGAGTATCTTAAGAATTCGGACGAAAACCGCATCCTTACAATCAAGGTGCTTACCCATTCGGGCAAGACACGTACCTATGAATTCTATCAGTATACCGACCGCCGTGTTTTGTCTGTGACAGACGGCAGCGGAGAGTTCTATCTGCCGATAACCATGGTTGAAAAGGTTATCTCCGACGTAGAACGTTTCATGAACGGCGAAGTAATCAACCCCGAATCAAGATTTCAATAAACAAAAACCTCCGTCCAAAACGGAGGTTTTTGTTATGTAGAATTCTGCGTCGCCGTAGCATAAATTAATGTTTATCGCGTGTCTGACTACCTGCAAGCTGTTTAACTTTTGTTCCACGCTATATGTCCTCGCCTCGATGCGTGAAACGCATCGGTTTTGGTAAAACGCGTCGAGGACTTTCACAAAGGTTCATTCTGCGTAGCCGTAACATAAATTATTGTTTAGTTTAGTAATGAAGCCCCTCATCCGTCGACGTACGTCGACACCTTCCCCCGCGGGGGAAGGCTCATAAACAAAGGCTTCCCCCTTGGGGGAAGCTGTCAGCGGAGCTGACTGATGAGGGGTAGCCGCATAGCGGCGTTTCCTCCCATAAACAATAATCTATCATATTTTTCTTTCCATTTTCATATTCATGTAGCAAACAAAGAATTTGCGGAGGAAAAACTATGAAGAATATTTACGACAGAATAGCCATGCGGACAAACGGCGATATTTATATCGGCGTGGTAGGTCCTGTGCGAAGCGGAAAATCAACGTTTATAAAGCAGTTTATGGAGAGGGCGGTACTTGGCGGAATCGAGGACGAAAACATGCGTGCAAGAGCCCGTGACGAGCTTCCTCAATCGGCAAGCGGAAAGACGGTTATGACTGCGGAGCCGAAATTCATACCCGAAAGCGGTGCGAAAATCAAGACGGAGAGCGGTGTGAAAATGAACGTCCGCCTTGTGGATTGCGTTGGCTATCTTGTTGACGGTGCATACGGCGGCGAGGAAAACGGTGACCCGAGAATGGTAAACACACCGTGGAGCGAGGAGAAAATAGAATTTTCAAAGGCGGCACGGCTCGGCACCGACAAGGTTATGCGTGAGCACTCAACCTTGGGTATTGTTGTCACCACCGACGGAAGCATCGGAGAAATACCGAGAGAGAGCTATGCGGCGGTGGAGAATGAAATCATCACAGAGATGAAGCGGTGCGAAAAGCCTTTTGTCATTCTGCTAAACTCAATGACACCCGAAGCCGAGGGAACAAAACGGCTCGGCCAGCAGCTTGAAGAAAAATACTCGGTTCCCGTGGCACTTGTAAACTGTGCGGAGCTTTCAAACGATGATATTGAGGGAATACTGTCGCTTTTGCTGCTTGAGTTCCCGATAAGCCGCATCAATATCGACCTGCCCGAGTGGGTGTGTACTCTCGACAAAAGTCATCCGCTAAGAGAGAGCATATATCGGGGTGTGAAAAATGCGGCGGCATCGGTTGAGAAGATAGGTGAGGTGCAAAAGGCGTTTGAAATGGGCATGGGCGAAAGCGTCGGTGCGTATTTTGAAGATGCGGAAACCGACCTTGCAACGGGCGAAGCCGTGGTTAAACTCAGCGTTCCGAGCGAAAAGTATTTTGAAATTCTAAGCTCGCTTTCGGGTATGAAAATATCAAATGACGGTGAGCTTTTTGCGGCATTCTGCAATTTTGCAAAGGCAAAGGCGAACTACGATAAGGTGGCGGAGGCACTCTGCGACGTTGAACGTAAAGGCTATGGCATTGTGATGCCGTCAGCTGACGAGCTTACGCTGAAGGAGCCGCAGATTGTCAAGCAGGCCGGCGGCTACGGGGTAAGACTCCGTGCGGCGGCGAAGTCGATACACATGATAAAGGCGGATATCGAAGCGGAGGTAAACCCGATAGTCGGCAGCGAAAAGCAGTCGCAGGAGCTTGTACGCTCAATTACCGAGTCGCTTGAAACGGCACCTGAAAAGATATGGGACACCAACATGTTCGGCAGGTCGCTTTACGAGCTTGTAAACGAGGGACTCAGAACAAAGCTTGCACATATCCCCGAGGATGCGCAAAAGCGGCTTTCCGAAACGCTTGAACGTGTAATCAACGAGGGAAGCGGCGGACTTATCTGCATAATTCTTTAAAAAATTGAAAAATCTCTTCATTTTATGTTATACTATACATAAATGAGGAGGCATGACTATGAAACTGACTTTTTTGGGTGCTACACACGAGGTTACGGGTTCTTGCGCATTGCTTGAGGTATGCGGAAAGAATCTGCTTATTGACTGCGGCATGGAGCAGGGCGAAAACATCTATGAAAACTGCGAGCTGCCCATACTTCCCGCAGATATTGATGCGATTTTTCTTACACATGCACATATAGACCACTCGGGCAAGATTCCCGCACTTGTTGCAGGCGGCTATGATAAGGCGATCTATTCGACCGAGGCAACTCACAGCCTTTGCTCGATTATGCTCCGTGACTCGGCACATATTCAGGAGTTTGAAGCGGAGTGGAGAAACCGCAAGGCAAAACGCTCGGGCAAACCCGAATATATACCGCTTTATACCATGGCGGATGCTGAAAAGGCGATTTCGCTTTTTGAAGCGTATCCGTATGAGAGAAAGTTCAGTCCCTTTGAGGGCGTAACGGTAAAATTCATAGACGCAGGACATCTGCTCGGCTCTGCAAGTATCTGCTTTGAGCTTTGCGAAAACGGCGAAAAGAAAACCGTGGTATTTTCGGGTGACGTCGGCAACGTAAGCCGTCCGCTTATCCGTGACCCCAAGGCTCCTGAGCATGCCGATTACGTTGTTATCGAGTCAACCTACGGCGATCGTCTGCACGGTGAACGCCCCGATTATATATCGCAGCTTACCTCGATTCTGCAGCGTACCTTTGACCGTGGCGGTAATGTTGTTATTCCGTCGTTTGCAGTTGGCAGAACACAGGAATTGCTCTATCTTATAAGAACCATCAAGGACGCAAAGCTCCTTCACGGTCACGACTCTTTCCCCGTGTATGTGGACAGTCCGCTTGCGGTTGAGGCAACAAATATATACGCAGGTGACCTTGTCGGCTACTATGACAGCGAAACGCTGAAGTTGCTTAACGAGGGAATAAATCCGATACAGTTTAAGGATCTGAAACGCTCGGTTACTGCAGAGGAGTCAAAGCTTATCAATGCAGACAATATTCCAAAGGTGATTCTTTCGGCTTCGGGTATGTGCGAGGCAGGCAGAATCCGCCACCACTTAAAGCACAATCTGTGGCGTCAGGAAAGCACAGTTTTGTTTGTGGGATACCAGTCCGAGGGCACTATAGGCAGAAAACTGCTTGACGGTGCTACAGAGGTGAAGCTTTTCGGTGAGGATATAGAGGTGCGTGCCGAGATTGCAAATCTTGACGGTATCAGCGGTCATGCCGACCGTGACATGCTGCTTGATTGGCTCAAAGGGCTCTCTCCGACAAAGGTGTTTGTAAATCACGGTGAGGACTCGGTTTGCGATTCGTTTGCAAAATCGGTGCGTGATACCCATGGCTTTGATGCGGTTGCACCGTACAGCGGCGACGTATACGACCTTGTAAGCGGTGAGTGCATAGAAAAGGGTGCTATCGTGCGTATCACAAAGAAGACGACACCCACAAAGCGTGCAAATGCGGTTTATGAGCGGCTCCTCTCCGCAGGCAGACGGCTTATGTCGCTTATCACACGCAGTAAGGGCGGTGCAAATAAGGACCTTGCAAAATTCGCCGACCAGATAAACCAGCTCTGCGATAAATTTGAAAGATAAAAACAGGCTCCCCCACGGGAGCCTGTTTTTGCAGTGATTGTAAATTATAGTTTAGGGTAACGACGTCAGAACCTTTTAAGGAAAGGTTCCGACACCACCAAACCTTTTTGTAAAAAAATATTGTCTGTAGCCACGGCTACTTATTAAATATTTTACAGTTTTTCTTTGGTTCTTTCTTCTTAAGAAAGAACGCCTTCGTTACTCTCATAAACATTCTTTTCCCTTTTTTAAATACGCATTATGTCTGCGGCGGAGGAGCGACTCATCGTATTCGCCTATTTCAAATGCGATTTTCTGCCACGAGCCGATGCCGTCGTAGTAGCGTAGCATAAATATTTCACGCACGTTCAAATCTTCAATATTATTTATGTACTCCATAAGCACCTCCGCTTCCTCGGCGGCTTCTGTGAGATACTGCGTAAGCCTTTCTTCAAGGCGGTGCATTGCACACTTACCCTGCGGAGTGTCAATACTGTTTGCACGTATTTCGACGATCCGCCGCTTGGTTCTCGTGATTTCACGGCGAAGCACACGTAAACGGTCAAGCCTTTCCTTTGTCATCAGTGCAAAAGTGCCTCCATGTCGCAAAGCAGCTCCCTGAAACGCTCAATGGCACGCTCTGTGCGGGCAAGGGCTGACAAAAGCTCCTCTTTTTTCTCGGTCTCATCGTCTATTCTTCCGTGTAAGTCCTCGATTCTGCAAAGCAATTCCGCACGGCTTAAACAATAGCCGCCGTTTGCACTTCCGTCTTCAAAATAATTCATAACTGTCTCCATTATTAAATAAATGTTGAAATACTGAAATATCTGTGATATACTTGTAACGGGAAAAGCACGTACACAGAAATATCTGTATCAATAATATATCACAGAAATTTCTGTATGTCAATAGTTTTTTTGAAAAATGGAGGGCACTATGCCACAAAATAAGGAAATTGCTGCGGCTATCCGCTCGCTTGCGGAGGAAAAAGGAGTTACTATCACACAGCTTCTTGCCGATTGCTCAATAAACCGCAACTTTTTGTATGACCTTGAAAAGGGAAATTCATCACCGTCGGTCGATAAGCTTGCACGCATTGCCGACTATTTCGGGGTTAGCGTGGCAAGACTTCTCGGAGGAGCGGACGGCGAGGTTGCCTATCTGCTTGAACTTTATAAAAAGCTTTCACCTGCGTCCAGAGCGGCACTTCGTGAGTATATGGTAGGCTTGCTTGAGGATATGGATTAAGCCTCCTCGTAGCTTTCATACGCACGCAGAACCTCGCTTTCGAGCATGGAACGGAAAGACGAGTTTATCGGATGGGCGATATCCCGATAGGAGCCGTCCGGATTTTTGCGGCTCGGCATGACGATGAACAATCTGCTCTCGGTGCTTATGACCTTTATGTCATGCACCGCAAACTGACCGTCAAACGTTACAGAGGCAACCGCCTTTAGCGGTGCGCTTTCAAAGGTTCTTCTGATTTTAACATCTGTGATTTCCATAAAGAGCTTCCTTTCAGAGTGATATGGTAAAATTATGTGATTGGAAGACGTGTTTTATTCATATAATTATATAAATACGTTTGGAGTTTTAAAATGGCTGTAAACAATACACATCTTGGCGCAGAGGGTATAGCCCGTGCGCTTGAAGGGAAAAAGGCGATATATTTTCTCGGTATCGGCGGAATAACCATGTCGTCGCTTGCACACGTTACGCACGTGCAAGGCTACAAGGTTGGCGGTAGTGACCGCACACTCTCACCGCTTACGGAAAAACTTGCGGCGGAGGGAATAGAGATTTTCAAAGGGCATGCGGCAGAGCAGTTTGACGGCTATGACGCACTTGTGTACACCGTTGCGGTAAGCGAGGATACACCCGAGCTTGTCCGTGCAAGAGAGTGCGGCAAGCCTGTTATCTCACGCTCGGACTATCTTGGCTACATCATGCGTTCATACACAAACCGTGTCGGACTCGCAGGTATGCACGGCAAATCCACCGCTACGTCAATGACTACCGAGGTTTTTCTTGCAGGCAGAGCAGACCCGACGGTTATTTCGGGTGCGGCACTTTCGTCAATGGACGGTGCATACCGCATAGGCGGCAGCGAAAACTTTGTTTTTGAGTCCTGCGAATATATGGACTCTTTCCTTGATTTTTACCCCACGGTTGCCGTGGTGCTTAACATTGAGCTTGATCACGTAGACTATTTCAGAGACCTTGACCATGTAAAACGCTCGTTTCGTGCATATATAGAAAAGACTCGCGGCTGCGGTTGTGCGGTGCTGAATGCCGATGACGAAAACGTTATGGACATGGCAAAGGGATTTGGCGGCAGCGTCCTCACGTTCGGTGTGAAGAACGAGGCGGACATAATGGCAAAGAATATCTCTTATGAAAACGGTGTAGCATCGTTTGACCTTTGCCACGGAAGCATGAAAAAGCGTGTAAATCTTTCGGTTTCGGGCGAGCATAATGTTTATAACGCACTTGCGGCTGCGGCATGCGGCATTCTCTGCGGGCTGGGCAGCGACCTTATTGTAAAAGGACTTTCCAACTTCAAGGGTGCTTCCCGCCGCCTTGAGTATAAGGGAGAGGTTAACGGTGCAAAGGTGTATGACGACTATGCCCATCATCCGACCGAGATTGCGGCAACGCTCCGCACAGTGCGGCTCATGGGCGCAAAGCGGATAATCTGCGTTTATCAGCCCCACACCTATTCACGTACCAAGGGACTTTACAAGGAGTTTACCGAGGCACTCCGCCTTTGCGACACCTGCGTGCTTGCCGACATATATGCGGCAAGAGAAACCGATACGCTTGGAGTATCGAGCAAGCAGCTTGCGGCGGATATCGGCAAAAACGCACTTTACTTCAGCAGCTTTGAGGAGATTGCCGCTTATATAAATTCGGAGGCGAAGACGGGAGATATCGTTCTCACCATGGGCGCAGGCAATATAA
Source organism: Eubacteriales bacterium (assembly GCA_045538895.1). GTDB lineage: Bacteria > Bacillota > Clostridia > Oscillospirales > CAG-272 > UMGS902. The sequence continues at coordinate 3,794 of JAZQEH010000104.1, read as the reverse complement.
CGGGGCTTTCAAAGCTTTTTAATATGGGAAACTAATAATTTTTTGTAAAAAAATCGGTGAAAAAAATATTTTTTTGTGCAAAAAAACGCAAAAACTATGCAAAACAGAGAAATCAAAACTTTGCAAGTTGCAAAAATCAAACAAAACGTTGTATTTTTTGAAACAAAAAATCGCCAATGTACAAATAAAGCGAAATGTATTTCGTCTTTTAAGCGGTATTTTTTGTGAGATTTTCACAAAAAATACCGCTTTTGTTGATTTTGCACAATTACATTTATTTCACGATTGACTTGCAATTTGAAAAATTGTATAATGTTTGTACAAATCTTTATAAGGCAAACTTATATATTTTTTAGGAGGACTTTTTCTATGAGCAAAAAGATTTTAAGCTTACTGCTTGTTCTCTGTATGCTTCTCGGAATGTTCCCGATGATGGTTCCCGTAAGTGCGGCTGAAGAAGACGCACTTCCTGAGATTTCCATCGCTTCGGAAACAAATACCGAAGAAGTTACATACACAGAGATAAGCACTCCTGCTGACCTTATCGATCTTATGAACGATACCACTAAGTGGGCAGCAGGTCTTAACTACAAGCTTACCGCAGATATCGACCTCTCAAAGTATGAGGGCGATAAGGCACAGGCTACTCTCGGTAAGAACGGTACTATTTTTAAGGCTAACTTTGACGGTAACGGCAAGACCGTAAGCGGTCTTAACATTAATTCTACCGCTTCTTACGTTGGTCTTTTCGGTGCTATTGAAGGCAATACCGTTGAAAACCTTACCGTTTACGGTACCGTTAAGGGCGCAAGCTATGTTGCCGGTATCGTTGGTTGGGCAAGAAATGCCTCGGTTAAGAACTGTGTTAACCACGTAGACGTTACTGCAACCGGCGAAGGCGTCGGCGGTGTTCTTGGTAGAACAAGAGGTAACGTTGCAAATTGCAATATCGTTGTTGAAAACTGTAAAAACTACGGCGACGTAAGCGGTTCCAAGTATGTCGGCGGTGTATTCGGTCATCTTTATACCGAGAATACTGCAGGCAGCGTTGTAACCTTTACAGGCTGTGAAAACTACGGTACCATTACTTCCGCCGGCAACGTTTGCGGCGGTGTAGCTGGTTACATGCAACTTCGTGACGCTGCTAATGCAACTACCTTTACAATGACCGACTGCGCAAACTACGGTAACGTTACCTCCGGTGCAGACTATGCCGGCGGTATCGCAGGCGCAGTAGTAGGTGCTAACTCTGCATATGCAAACGTTACATTGCAGCGTCTTTACAATGAAGGTACAATCGCTATCACCAAGGCAGAGCAGGAAGTTGCTATGCTCGGTGGTATCATAGGTCTTCTCCGTCCTACAATGCTTGTTGACGGTGAATGGACCCTTACTCTTTCCGACTTCTGCGAAAGAGGTACCAATGCACTCGGTGCGGTTATCGGTGCTCTCGGCGGCACAAGGGGTACTTCCTCTACAGCAGTCGGTGTTGCACAGTATGCAACCTTTACACGTCTTTACAACGCAACAGGTGAAAAGATTGTCGGTACTGACGTAACCGTTAACTCCACCGAGCCTGTAAACGTTGTTCATAATGATGAAGCAATCGGCTTGAGTAACTGCTACATTACATTTACCGATTGCGGTAACGTTTATGCAACCGCTGCAGAGCTTGCTGCGATCTATGCAAACGACCTCTGGGTAGGTAGTGCATACGGTGCTGACCTTGCAGCTTATCACGATCATACCACTGTATACGCAGCTGACGGTGACAACGGTCACTATCAGACCTGCTTCTGCCTTGATGCATCCACCAAGGGCGAAACAGAGCCTCACGTAAACGACGATGCAGGCGTATGTACTATCTGTGAATACACCTCTTGTACACATGCTACAACCGAGGACGTTGTTACCAAACCTGCTACCTGTGTAGAAACAGGTCTTAAGAACGTTGTATGTACAGCATGTAACACTGTTGTTGAATACAACGCAGTTGTTGATATTGATCCCGACAACCACACAGAAGGTCTTGCTATCGCTGATACTACAGCAGATACAGGTGCTATCACCTACTATCTCACCTGCTGCGGCGATGCTACAGAACCTGTATTTGAAGATTATGACTATGCAGACGTTACCGACGTTTACGTTGCTACCACAGGCGTAGACCTCACCAAGGTTACATCTCTTGACGAAGCTATCGGCACAACCTCTGCAACCGCATTTGCTTCCTTCGCAGATGCAATGGTATATGCAGCAGCATCCGCAAATGCCGGCAATGACGTAACTCTTCACATTGTTGACACTGCAACCGTTCCTGCAGAATATCACACTCCCGAATATGAGGGTATGATCACCATCACAGGCGGCTCTCTCGTATTCCCCAAGAACCGTTTCTATCAGAACGGTGACATTACAATTACCAATCTTATACTTGACGTATCGGCTATTGATATCACCTGGGCTGCACTCAACCACAAGTTCGTTGCAGATACAGGCGTTACCTTGCCGGAAGGTCACAAGAACGTTTATCTCTCCGGTGCAAACAACCTCGTTAGCATGCCCGACCGTGTGATTGATTCCGATATCACTCTCCGCAGCGGTGCATGGCGTGTTGTTGCCGGCGGTAACCGTTACGGTGATGATCCTCACACCGCTAACGTTAAGTTGACTCTCGGTGCTATTAACGAAACCGATACTCTTACAATCGGTTATCTTGCTCCTTTCTCGATTAATGAGGAAGGCAAAGCAGCTCTTGCTGCAGACGGTGTTTCCGATATCACTATTGACGGTAGAGTTTTGATTACCGAAGCATTCTGCACCGGTTCTTACTTCGAAACTGCAGTAGCGGCAAACGCAGCAGCAGGCGATGCAAACGGCAATCCTTACGTTTACACTGTAAATCTCGTTCTTAAGGGTGCAGCTGATATCTCCTATGCAGATGGCAAAACTCCCGGCTTCAACAATAACCGTTCCAAGGCTGCTACAGTAGTATGGAACGTTTATGCAGACGAGCGCAGCTCAGAAGCAATGGCAGACGCTGCAGTATTCCAGTCCCTTATCGACGCAAACAACAACGTTACCGTTAACCACTACACCTACAAGCAGTACTGTGTAGAAACTCTTGGCGGTCACTTTGATGAAAACGAAGATAAGTTCTGCGACGAGTGCGGCACTTCTACAGAATGTGCACACGGCAACCTCGAAAACCAGGTAATCACTCCTTCTACCTGTTCGGTAAAGGGTAGCGCAAACGTTGTTTGTCTTGACTGTGGCGCAACCGTAGAAACTGTTGAGCTTGAGCTTGACGCTACAAAGCATATTGCAAGCGGTTGGGTTTGGACAAAGGCAGCAGATGCTGAAACCTATGAACTCATCTGTCCTGCTTGTCAGGCAGTTGCTTGCACCGCCGAAACTCCTTTCGTTTACGTTGGTGAAGACGGCGATGACACTTTGGTTGGTGTAGATGCTGCTACCAAGGTAGAAACTCTTACCGAGGCTGCTGCAAGACTTGCAAACTTCGGCGGTAAGGTTATTATTCCTGCCGGCGGCTACAACCTTGACGGAACAGAAGTGCTTCCCGAGTGGAACGGCACTATCACCTTCTCCGGTGCAGACTTTGACCAGAACGGCGCCGCTACCCGTGGCTTTAAGATTACAAAGCAGGGTGCTCACCTCGTTCTCGGCGGTGACTCTGTATTTGAAAATATACTCTTTATGGGTACATCTTCAAGCGTTTACCGTGCAATCATTTCTGCAAACTGGCACAACGTTGACTTCGGTTACACCCGTGT
>JAZQEH010000103.1:0-11031 GCA_045538895.1 Eubacteriales bacterium | reverse complement strand
TATTCCCCACGTTTCGTTAAAGAGCACCATAAGTACTATTGACGGATGGTTGTAGTCTCTGTCAATTGCTTCTAAAAGTGATGCCTTATACAGATGACGTCCGAGAGTTTCTGCTCCCTCGGCACTTGCATTCATACCTGTCGAATGGGGCATATCCTGCCATACAAACATACCGAGCTTGTCGCACCAATAATACTGGAGCGGATCCTCAATCTTAAGGTGCTTGCGGATGGTATTAAAGCCTAACTTTTTCATTTCAAGCACATCAAATTTCAACGCTTCTTCACTCGGAGCGGTATATATACCGTCTCTGAAGAATCCCTGGTCAAGCACTCCCGACATAAATACCGGCTCACCGTTGAAATAAATATACTCATATGCACGGCCGTCATATTTTTCGGTATAGACCTCACGCAAGCCGAAATAAGTACTTACTCTGTCGAGTACATTGCCGCTTTCATCCAAAAGCGTGATTGTGCCGTAATACAGATTTGGCTTTTCAGGAGACCACCATTTCGCATTTTCAATGGTGAGCACGGGCATTTTTACCGTGTTTTCACCTGCAGCAACAGTTACCGTATGCGATGCGGTAAGCGAGGAGCCTGTGGAAATGTCCTTGCCTAATGCCTCATCCCAAAGGTAACTTGCAAAGTCATAGTTTACCGTGAGTGTCTGCGCCTTATCTGCAAGGATACGCAGATCAAACTGCACGCTGTCGGCATCGTTTTCGCCCAGATCAACGCTCACGTTTGCGTGTGCATAGCCAAGATGAGTTTTACTGCGGCATTCCATATACACGGTCTGCCAGATACCCGACGTGTGCGTGTAACCTACGGGTGCAGTACGTCCCTGCTTGCCGACAAGTGCGATATATGTGTCATCCTTGAAGTCCGCCTTGTCCTCAACCCAGAGAGTGAGATTGTTGTCGCCTGCATGAGCAAAGCTTGTGATATCCACCTCAAACGGTGTGTAGCCGCCGTCATGTGCGCCGACCTCGGTGCCGTTGACAAACACACGGCACTTGGCATCTACCGCACCAAAGCAGACATAGACCGCTTTGCCGTCAGCTAACCACTCTTCGGGTACGGCAAGTGTGCGGCTGTACCATGCCTGTCCCTTATATTCGGTATCGGCAATGCCCGAAAGCTCGGACTCCCACGGGTAGGGCACGTTTATCTTTTTATCAAAAACCTTTTCGCCGTTGTACCACTTTTCGGCAATGCCGACTTCATTTTTGTCAAAAGTAAAGTCCCAATAACCGTTCAGGTTGATCCAATCTTCTCTCTTCCACGCAGGGTCGGGATGCTCGGGGCGGCTGGTTTCACAATCTGCCGCTATTATTTCAAGCGAATCCTCGGACACCGAAACCTTTCCGCCGCCAAAAACCTTTACACGGTATTTTCCTGCCATAAGGTCTTCGGGTACAGAAAGCACCGCATATGTATCCGTGATTTCCGTACATGAAAGCTCGGGAGCATTTTGCATATCAACGCCCGATGCACCGATAAGCATAAACTTCTCTGCATTTTTAAGATTATATCCGTAAAGTTTGATAGTTCCGCCGAAATCCGCACTGTTGCGATTGAGCTCTGCATTTGCCGCATCAATACTCTTGGCAATCGGTTTGTCAAAATCTGCAGGAAGATAGAATGCGGACGGAGGAACAATCGTTTTTCCTATATTCTTATCGTTTTTCCAACGGAGTAGTACATGGCTGCCACCCGTATACTCAAGCCACTCAAGCTTGAATGTATGCGGAACACCCTTTTCAAGATAAACCGTAGATGACTGCTGCTCTTTATCCCACTGAGTTACCCACCAGTCTATAACACACTTGCCGTCAATGTGCAGACGCACACCGTTGTCGGAGTAGAGATAAAATGTATAGTTTCCATCCTCCGGTGCAGCAATTCTGCCGTCCCACGATGCAAAAATGTAATCCTCTGTGCCTGTATATTCTACCAGAAGGGCCTCGTTATCGGCATAAGCAATATTGTCGGAGGTATAGGTGACAAGATAGTCACCCCTGGTAAGGCTTGTGCTGTTTAACAGGCTGTACTCATTTACGAGTCCGTTTTCTCCAAGTTCGGGGAAAAACGCTTCGAGTGCAGGACTCTCCTCTGTTACAAGCTCGGAAAGCTCGCTTGCATCAAGTGCACGGTCATATACAGCAACATTGTCAATTCTCGCATCAAGACCGGGGTCATTCCAGAATGACGACATACCAACGGTGATAGTTGCACCGTCTACAGAGAGCATATCTGCAACAGTACGCTTTTGATTGCCGCTTGCAACCACCTCACCGTCGAGGTATATTGTTGCATTACCGCCCTCGTTTACATATGCAATCTGCGCCCACTGATACGCCTTGTCAAACGTATATTTTTTATATATACGCACGCTTGAAGTTCCGTTTACAAGCGTTGTCTTTAGCTCCGAATTTATTCCGCACGTACTGTATGCAAGCAAACCTACGAGATAGTGATGCGGACTTTGGGCTGTATTCGAGCCCGCACTTATATCAAACCAGTTCTGATTTGTTCCCTCTGTCTGAACATACATATCCATAACAAGAGTGAAGTTTTCGGCATTCTTAAGCCCGTCTGTCGGGATCTGAAATCCGCTTGCACCTGCATTACGCTTTAAGCCGTGGTTGTTGAGTTCAAGCACGCCGCCGCGTCCCACGGATGTAGCAAATGTAAGATTTTTTGCGCCTGCGGCAATGCCTGTGTAGCCATTTCCGCTGGAGTCACTAAGGTCGCCGTTATCGAATGTATACAGTGCAACAGGGCCGCTTTCTGTAGCATTTACGGTAATAGCACCCACAAGTAAGCAAATGCAAAAAAGACATAATAACAGTTTACGCATATATTTTCCTCCTCATTTTTTATTCTTCAATTGCAGCTTTCTGCGTATTGATGGAACGAAGCACCTCTATATCGAACTTCGGTCTGCGGTCGTAAGTATAAAGTCCGTTGACCTCCTGCTCAACACCGGTAAGCTGTGTGTAACAAAAAGCACTTATTCCTTTATTTTCAAGCATTGCGGTTACAAGACCGCGATAACGCTCGATAAATTCCTCTTTACTCTGTGGGCGCAGGCTCTTTCCACCATATCCCCAACCGCGGTTTTCATTCTCGGGATCCCACCAGATACCGCCGAATTCGCTCATAAATGTGTAGGGTCCTTCCTGCTTTCGACTGTTTTTGGGAATTACCGTGGCACCTTCTTCAAGCGGCAGATAGCGTTCACGGAAGGTTGCGGGGTCCTGATCGTAGTCATGAGTATCCCAAATGTCAGTAGAATCGTCAAAATGCCAATATCCCGATGAATCAATAAACATACGGTCGGGGTCAAAAGACTTTGTAAAATCTTTGAGTGCCTTGAGGAAAATGTGAAACTCAGGCTTGATAGCAGCATGCGTTTCGTTAAGCGGACACCAACCGATAATAGCCGGATGATTGCAGTCACGCTCCAAAATCTCCTGCCATTCGGGCAAGAATCCCTGCCAACAAGTCGGACTTTCAACATCAAGTCCCCAGCTTGCATGCTCACCCCAGACTATATATCCTAGTCGGTCACAATGATAAAGGAATAACGGCTCAAACACCTTTTGATGCAGACGTGCACCGTTGAAGCCCATATCCATCGACCTTGTGATATCGGCGACAAGTGCATCCTCATTCGGTGCGGTGTATATGCCGTCGGGATAAAAGCCCTGGTCAAGTATAAGACGCTGGAACACGGGTCTTCCGTTAATAAACGCTTTTCCCTCTTTGTATTCAAGCGAACGCATACCAAAATAGGAGTATACAATATCGCCGTCAAGGTCAAGCACAAGGTCATAGAGTTTACCGTCGCCGACATCCCACAGATGCAGCTCGGAAAGGTTAATTCTAAGCTCGGCAGTATTGCATGACACCTTTACACTGTCACTGCCAACCGCCTTACCGTTAAAATATGCGGTAGCGGTAAGAGTCTTTCCCGATGCATTTATACATATCGCCTCGACACTAAGGCTCTGATTCTCTACCGAGGGGCGATACTTTACACGATTTATATAGTGGTGCGGCACATTTTCAAGCCATACGGTCTGCCAGATTCCCGTAGTACGTGTGTAACTGCAGGCATAAGAATTATATCTCTTGCTCTGCTTTCCTACAGGCTGGTTGCCGCTACGGCAGATGTCGGTTGCCGAAATAACGATTTTTGCCTCGTCTGTCTCAAGTGCATCTGTAATATCAAATGAAAAGGTTACATATCCGCCTATATGTCTGCCTAAGTATTTGCCGTTGACCCATATCTTAGTTTCATAATCGGAGGCCCCTATATTAAGAATGGTTCGTCTGCCGCTTTTCGCCCAACCACTCGGCAGTTTAACCGTACGGCGGTACCAGACACATTCCATAAAATCGGTATCCCATATGCCCGAAAGCGCACTCTCAGGGCAAAACGGGACCTGTATTTTAAGCGGAAAATCTCCGTCCAGATACATTTTTCTTTCTTCTCCGCTCTTTGCACGGTCTATGGCAAACTCCCATTCGCCGTTTAAGTTAATCCATTCTTTGCGTTCAAATTGCGGACGCGGATATTCGGGACGCGGTATCATAATACTTCCTCCGTAAAAACTATTGATTTTCTCTACAAATATAGTATACTATTAGTAAACGCCATAAAACAGTGAAAATACAATCAAAAAAGTGGAGAAAATAAGTGGGATACGATATCAGAAAAAACGAAAAACTACGGTTGCTTTCACGTGGGAGCAGCATGCCGCTTTATGCAAGTGCCATCGGAATTTCTTTTCCCGACTCACGCTATCGTGTAAGACGGAAAATGTCATACACTACCGTTGTCGAATATATCATCGACGGAGAAGGCTATGTGCTGATGAATGGCAGTATGCACAAAGTGCAAAAGGGGCAGGCATATGTTTTACCGGCAGGAATTCCTCATGACTACTATTCATCACAAGAAGCGCCGCTGCACAAGATATGGATAAACTACCACGGCAATCTCCCCTCCAGACTGCTGAATGATTACGGCATTGACAAATGGTTGTTTGACGGAGAACCCCTATACTATATTTTTGAGCGTGTTGTTGATCTTCTCTCGTCTGACATATCCGACATTGACTGTCAGCGAATACTCGCAGGACTCTATATGGAGCTGCTTGTCGGGTTGCAACAAATCTGCAAAAACGCAAAGCATTCACCCGAAGCTGTAAAAATAAAAGAGTTTCTCGATGCAAACATTCACCGAACTGTCAGTAATTCGGAAATAGCGTCGCTCACGTTCCGCTCTATAGATTATTGTATAAAGCTTTTTAAGTCAGAATACGGCTCTTCCCCTTATGACTATCATCTCACACGCCGCCTGCGCCTTGCATGCAGTATGCTTGAGCAAACAAGCATGGAAATCGCGGCAATAGCAGAGGATGTCGGCTTTGAGGATGCACACTATTTTTCTCGCCTGTTTAAGCAAAAATACGGAGTTACACCAAAGCAATACCGCAGCAATTCTCATAAACAATGACTATTTTCTCTAAATCAATACAACACACAAACACACCACCATTTTTCTCTGGGGGTGCATTGTATAGGTTCTAAAATCCTTTTTCTATTTTCTCTAAATCAATACAATACACAAATCTTTTACATCTCCGTTTGTACGATTTCATATTTATCATACATAAATTAATTTTTAAAAATATATTGACAAACTCCTGAATTAGTGACATAATGACATTGTAGTGACACGTCACAAAAGAGGGATGATTATGGATAAAAAAACTATCACAGAAGCTCCACAAATTTCCGAGTTAATAAAAACAAGAAGAAAAGAACTTGAGCTTACCATAGAAGAAGCCGCTTCAAAAGCAGGGGTAGGAACAAAAACGTGGTGGCGTTACGAATCCGGTGGCTCCATTCGCAAAGATAAAATCAAAGGTATATGTAAAGCTTTAAATTGGCACGCACTTCCCGATGAGCATAATGATAGCGGTATTTTATTTGATATCGAAGAATATAAAAAGCATGATGCTTGGTCAGAGTATATTTGTGAAAACTACGGCATTGCCGCAGCCATCTCATTTGCTATTGGATGCGACATTCTTCTAGACAATATTGAAGAAGATTTACATGCGCTTTCATCACACCCGCGTGGTACACATATTGGACAGCTACCCGCCTCCCTATTAGAAAGTGTTTTACCAGAGCAGTTTTTAATGCGATATGATTATGAGTTTTTATGCTGCCTTAGATCAACAATTAAAGCATTAAAAAAATCCGCACATCACAATATTCCAATTGTCGCACACGCTGTAATACAAGAACTTGCGCTATATCTTATTGTGCAAGAATCTGTAATTTTAATGGATGCCATGTACACAGAAATGGAAGAACACGGTATAGAAGATATCGACTATTGGCGAGAATGGATATTCGACATCTTTGATGATATGGATATTATTACATTCCTTTATTCAGATATATATGTATCCTGCGATAACACTTATCATTTTGATAATTGGACTTTAGAGCAGTTTTACGTGTCTCAGGAGGAGCTATCATGAAAGAAAAACTAACTTGGGAAGAAATTTATGCTGCTTGGAAATATGAATCATACCGCTTTTCTAACGAACCGTCTTCACCAACAACAGCTACTGAGGTCTTTGTAGATTATAGACACGAGGGGTATTTTTACGGCTATGACTGGCGAAATAATGCAAGCGCAAAAAATATAAAAGATTTGATAGAATCAGACCCCATAAGTTTTTTGCTTTTTTCATCCCCGACCAATAAAGGTACAATTCATACTGCACAAATGCTTGCTGAAGCCAAAGATGACGAAGAATATGCAGCAATCTGGATTGCTGCAACAGCTAAGGACTTATACGAATTCAAGATAAACAAATCTGTTTCCCGTCAAGCAAGCCGCATTTTCTTTGCAGCGCTTGCGTTTTTAAACGAGCGATTTTTCACTTGGCATCATGCTATGCGCAGTTTAGTTCCCGAAATTATGATTCCAAATTCTATTTTGAATAGTATTGCTTGCGAAGATATCAAACCTGTTGTCGCTTTGATACTCATGAATACTGAATTGTTAAAAAACACACACGAAATATTACTCTATTCTTCTTTAAAAGAAGGACAACTGCCGGAAACAAGCTCACTAAGAAAATAGTGATATATAGCAAACCGTTACCGTCTTGTCAAGCACAGTTCATATCGCAATATAAACCTTGGCACGGCGCAGTTTATAAAAAAGATATGTACCCTATCAAAACACCGACCATTCAAAGCAATAATGCAAGATTTGGTCGGTATTTTCATTATTCAAAATTATTTTTTCTCCAGTATGGCATAGTGTACATAAAAACTTTCTTTAATTATCTTTTCTTAAAGCTTCACATTGTAAGTTTTTATAGCAAATTTATCAGAGCTTAAAACAGCTTTTTCAAGCTCAAGATTTTTCTCTTTGACAATTTGTGTTATTATTTGATAATGCTCTTCACTAATACTATTGCCTACCACTATTTTTTTAGCACACGGAAGAATTCTTTTTCTTTTGATTTCTTTGTTTTCAAATATAATCATGCGCCATTCACGCTCATACTTCCATTTACTGCTTTTTGTTAAAAAGCTCTTCATAACTTCATATGATAGTTCAAATGCCAGTTCGCGAGCTACATCAATATCCTCTGCTTGTGTGTACTCCCATATCTTTTCCAGCGGTGCTTGCGGTCTTTGATTTGAATAGTTTACAGGAAATAACAACAAATCCTGCGCATAAATTTCCGAAAAGTCATATTCAACACAAATCCCGCTATGTTTGTTCGCATAATGAGCCCACATCAAAATATCCGTTTTTGTTTCACTAAAACAAGATATTCCCATAGTTGGGGCGAAATATGTACGGATTTTTTCCGGTACTGTTGCAGCAACCTCTTTAACTTGATCTATTTCCGCTTGCGAAATATTCCCGCCGTTTTTAGCAGCAAATTCGCAAATATTCTTAATCGAAAAATTTTTTTCATTGCAAAGATCTATTGAAAAAATACTAGACATCGCAAAGTTAAAAGCTGCATCGGTAGAAACGCCCCAATTACATTCAAAAGGATCATTTACGGTGGTTGGATCTGAAAAATAAATTATATCACTCTTCAAATTATTAATCGTATAATCCGAATCAAAGGAATAGTATTTATAAAACCGAGTTCTTTTAGGAACTCTCTTTAAGCACTCACCCAACACATCCTCTATTCTAACTCTATGTATAAATAAGTCTTGTAACAGAGAATCCACCCATTCTTTTTTATTCAAAGTTTCACCTCAATGTTGTTTGATATATATATTTTAACATATCTACGTATCCAGTTCAACGGTATTTATCACAATATGATTCCTTTAAAGTACAATGCACCAAAACTTTCTAATGTGTTCATTGTACAGGTTCTAAAACCCTTACACAGATAAGCACGCTAATTTTGATAGAATTAGCGTACTTTTACTTTTTGTCTGCAAACCCTTGTGCCATAAGGCTTTGCAAGTTTTTTCAAAATAATAAAGCAGCATGACACTCTGTGAGAATACCGTTTTTCACGAGTGAAATGCTGCTTTTTTGTTTTTCCTAACCACACGGTATTTTTTTGTTTTGCTGTCGCGTCTTTTCTTGCCAGCGTTTTGAAGATTTCCGCTTCATTTGAGCGCCCTTTTTTATTCCAGCGGCTTTTCCCAGCGTTTCCCAACTCTGTCCAGCTGTGGCTATCGCTGTCTTGTATTTCCCGATTTTGCGCGTGATACTCCACGCCCGTCTTGGGAGCAAAAGTAGTGGAGATTTTGCCCCCTACCCTTCGATATTGCACTTGGCAAGCTAAAGCAGTCTATTTCTGCAAGGTTTAACTTAATACTTTTTGGAAAGTTTTATATAAAAATGACCAATGTCCTTCTTAATTTTTTATATACAAAAAGACGGTTGTTTTATACAACCGCCTTTTTGATTGTTTAACTATGCTACAACTACTCTTAACAATCTAAGAACATCGAGCAGGGTGATTTTACCGTCAGCATTCATGTCAGCGTTACAATCACTGCCATTTGCAATAACTTTAATCAAAAGAAGCACATCTGCAATATCAAGGTTTTCATCACCGTCAATATCGCCGAGAAGCCATTTATATGTTTCCGGTGCAATAACAAGTCCCTCTCCTGTAGTTGAGGCACTGTTTGAAAGAAATTCTGTTTCATCGTAGAATTCGATAACTGCAGTAGGATTTGCGTCCGCATAAACCGTGTAGCGTGTGTCAAATGCACGAATTTCTACAGCATGCGCACCGTCACCGAGATTTGCGGTATGTCCATTGACCGTCAATACGCCACCCTCAAGCGAGGCTTTGACATTACCGCCGCGTACAGAAAGCGTATCACCGTCGGAAAGTATTGCCGAGGCGGAATAATTGCTCTCATAGCTACGGTATTCGTCCATAGGATTGAGCAATACTGTAGGGCTGAGCATATAGCGTCCGTTTTGACTGTTGTAAAGTCGGATGCCGTTTCTGTTCTCTGCATCTTCCTTTACCTCATAAGTTACGGTTATCTTGCCGTCAGCAAGTATCGCTTCACGCACCGCATCAATCTTGCCGTCGGGTACACGTATATTGACAAGATATCCGAAATTGCCTGCCGATGAACCGCTGTTGAGTTCATCATTTATAGTAAGAGTAGCACGCATATCACGTGGATTGTCGGGGAGATATACCGTGTTAAGTTCAATGCCATTGACGTACACGGTCATATCCGACGGACGCTCGCCGCCTTCGACGGTCTGCGATGTTTCTGAATTATAAATATTATAATTCATCGTGCTTTCCTTCATAGATGACACCTCGGCAATGATACGCATAGATGTAACACTGCTCATGTCATAATCTTCGGGCAATGCATATTCAAGATTTACAGATCCGCTACCGTATACCGAAGCATCGGTATACGATTTGCGGAGTGCAACAGAGGAGTTTGAAAAATACTGGGTTTCATCAATATCACCGTTTACAATAACATTGATAAAGTTCTTTGCTATCTTTATGCCGTTTTCTTCAACCCAAACCGTTATTGTACCAACACACGGTTCATGGGGCAAATCAAATTCAAGGGCATAATGCTCTGCCGTATATGATGAATACGGGATTTCAAGTTCTCCTGAAAGTCCTGTTGCAATAGAGTTGCCGAAAGCGTCAGTAGCGTCAAAACGCCAATGAAGAATGGCGTTTTCAAACTTTCTTGCCGAGAAATTAACTGCAACAATATCCGCAGAGAATCTGCCGCCTGCGGCAATTTCCTCTGCAGGCTGATTGTAAATACCTACAAAGCAAGGCTGATTGAGGTCGCTGACCGCCATATCGCCGCCCCACGCAATTTCGCTGTACGGAAATACCTTTGCGCGTCGGTCATAGGAGAATAATCCGTTGCGTTCATACTCAACGTCATAAGGCTCGGTATAGATATAACCGTTGAATATCTCATGCATACGGAACAAGTCCGTCTGGTACTTAAAGCAAAGCGAAACGTCAAGGTCACCCTCAAAGCATCCTACACCGCCGTACTCTGAGTTGAGAAGCGGCTCGCCCTCATAAGAAAAGCCGTCACGGAACTCAAATCCGGAGCCTGCTGTTGCATTATTCGCATGGCGCAGATGAAGCTCAAGTGCCTGCTCATAATAGTTCGGGTACTCGTGGAAGGTAACAATATCTGTAGGCTGAATATGGTCCTCATTGCATGCGGACATATCCTCGACAAGCAAATGAGGTGCTTTTTCTTTAGTCAGATAGTAGACCGACTGCATCCAGGCATTCGTGGTCATGCCGTCTGCCGCTTTGGGTGCGTCATGCTTTATTCCCCACGTTTCGTTAAAGAGCACCATAAGTACTATTGACGGATGGTTGTAGTCTCTGTCAATTGCTTCTAAAAGTGATGCCTTATACAGATGACGTCCGAGAGTTTCTGCTCCCTCGGCACTTGCATTCATACCTGT
>JAZQEH010000102.1:0-7502 GCA_045538895.1 Eubacteriales bacterium | reverse complement strand
CGGCTACCCCTCATCAGTCAGCTCCGCTGACAGCTTCCCCCAAGGGGGAAGCCTAAAAATTTGTAAAAAAGACGGGTTCCCCGGCTTTTTTACTCCTTGAAAACCGCGAGCGGTGAGCGAGACGCGAGTGAACGGTTTTGCAACCACTTGAAAATGCTCGCATTTTCAAGTGAGGAAAACATTAATTTACCGAAATACTATAGAAATCTTGCATGCAGTATGATATAATATAATTGATACAATGTGAAAGGAGCAAAACCTATGAAAAAACTGATTGTTTTAGTTATGTCTTTAGCTCTTGTATTTTCTGCTTGTGATGCGGAAATAATCCCTGCTGTCACAACCGAAGAAACACAAACCACCGCAGAAACAACTGCCGCAGAAACAACTGCCGCAGAAACTACCGCTGCGGTTGCTCCTATTGACATACCTATCGTTGTTTCTGCCGAGAAATACGAAAAAGAAATCGTTGACATGTACGGCTACGACAACTGGGATTATCCTCATTCGGTTGAATACCCAAAAATAGACTCCGAAAAGCCGGGGGCTGTGGCACTTAACGAAAAAATTGCCGAAAGATACATAAAGATTATAAACCAACTCAAAAACGGCGAGGAAGCCAACAATATTTACAACTTCAGCTATACCTCCTCGGTGTGTGACGGTATTATTTTCATCCGTATTTCCGAGAACACAGGCTGGCAGTATTCCGAGGGCAAGCACCAGCAAAAAATCTTTTACTATGATGCGGTAAACGACAAGGAGCTTACCGCAGAGGAATATGCACTGCATTTTGAAATTGACCTTGAAAAAGCCAAGGAAAACGTGCTTTACACCTACGAGCTTGCACGTTCATACATAGATGACTCAAGCGTTATGATAAGCGGTGATGACGAAAACACCATCTACGAACCTGCACCGGGCAAGCTCTTTCCTGCCAAGCAGTCGGATTTCTTCTACGATTTTGACGGTCTTGAAGTTACCGACAGTGAAGTTAACCTTTACTATAGCGGTCAGTGGTACGTTTTAAGCACATACTGCTTTACGCTCGACCGTGAAACTCTTGAGCCGAAGCACCCACACTATATTGGATACGTTGTACCTCTCTTCCCCGACGAGGATTATACATCGAGCGAAATAAAAATCGTACTTGACAACGGAAATATTACCGAGTATTCAATCCCCAAAGCCGCAGGAATTTACAATATAAAGATTTCTTCCACGGCGATTTCGGTGTATGCAAACGTACGCCTTGATGACTGGGAAATTTCTGTAAACGGCGGTGAAAAACGCACTGCAGGCGGTCAGATGTACAACGGCGAGAATCAGTACCAGTATGACTTCGACATAAGAGAATACATTCCGCTCGGCGAGCTTAAAACCATTGAATTTTTCGGTTATGACGCTCCCAAGACTCCCGAAGTGGTTATAGGCGATTCCGTTACCAAAACAGCAATAGACACACTTTCCGGCGGCGAATTTGACTTTACTCACAAAATCGAATATCCGCGCATTGACTCAACCAAGCCCGGTGCCGAGGCTCTCAACAAAAAGCTTGGCGACAAGTATCAGAAAATAATTGTCGAGCTTATGAACGATAAAGCGGCACAATATCTCTACGATATTTCCTACGAAACCTCCACACGTGACGATATAATCTTCATCCGTATGAAGCATTACACGGGTTGGCAATACTCCGAGGGTGCATTCAGTCAGGAAATTTACTACTACGATGTAACAAATGACCGTGAAATCAATACCGAGGAATACTGCGAGCGTTTGGGCATAGACCTTGAGAAAGCCACTCTCGGCGTGCTTTCGTCATATGACCTTATTAATGCAGGCTACTGCGGCGAGGAGTCATATCATACCGCAACAGTATGCGGCGAACCGTTCGGCGGTCCTTCTCCGGACGAAATCCACTACCTTACGTACAAGGATTTTAACGAAACCGTAGTGCTTAACGGTGTGGAGCTTAACGGTGAGCAAATCCATCTGTACTACAGCGGTCACGCATATATTTCAAGCATTTTCAAATGCACGGTTGCCGCACGCACGTATCTGCCGGTTCGTCCAAATTATGCAGGCTATGTGATGCCGTCAGACAGTACTGCCGAAAGCAATGACATTCTGCTTACCTTTAAGGACGGAAAGGTAGCGGAGCTTTCTCTGCCAAACGCATATGACATCTATGCGGTAAGCTTTACTTCAAGCGGTGTTAACGTCCGTTCAAACAAACGTATACCGTTTGACAGCCTTTATGTAAACGGTGTTAAGCAGAATGGCAGCTACAGTCAAGGCATTGACGATGCAGGCTATTCATACTATGCACAGATCACAGATTACACCTATATCGAAACGTTAGAGTCGATCAGAATTGAATTAGGAATAAGCGAATAAATTAATGTTTATGAGAATAATAAAGGCTCCCTCAGACGAGGGAGCTGTCAGCGGAACGCTGACTGAGGGAGGGAAAAAGTAACAATTAGAATGGTCCCTCCTTCCGTCGCCTTGCGGCGCCACCTTCCTCGTCTGAGGAAGGCTTGTTAATGTAAACAATAATTTTTATTTTCCGCCTTGGAAATATGTACCTCTTGCGGTGCCGTCCAGCACTTCATAGAGGATTTCGGGGTCGGTACCCTGAACTATCATCATCGGTATGTGCGCATCCTCAAGCATCTGTGCTGCAATAAGCTTTGCCTGCATGCCGCCCGTACCTCTTTCGGTACCTGCACCGCCTGCATTTTCAATCATCTCGTCACTTACGCTTTCAACAACGCTTATAAGCTTTGCATCGGGATTTTTTCTCGGGTCACTGTCATAGTAGCCGTCGATATCGGTGAGGTTTATAACGATATCCGCTTTTACAAGCATGCCAACGCAAGCGGAAAGACGGTCGTTACCGCCAAAGTCGATTTCATAGCATGAAACCGAGTCATTTTCGTTGATAATCGGTACACACCCCATTGAAAGCAGAGTTTCAAGCGTATCCTCTGCCGCTTTACGGCGAGAGGGAGAATCAATAACGTCCTTTGTGAGCAGGAGCTGTGCTATGGGGTGACCGAACATAGAGAAGAATTTGCCGTAGATCTTCATAATTTCGTTCTGACCGATAGCGGCAAGTGCCTGCTTTTCCTTGGTACACGTCGGACGGTGGAAGCCGATTTTAGCAACACCTGCACTAACGGCACCGCTTGACACAAGGATAACCTCGCTGCCTGCGTTTTTGATATCCGAAAGGACACGTGCAAGCGTTTCGATACGGCGAAGATTGAGTTTGCCCGTATCGTGCGTAAGCGTGGAAGTACCTATTTTTACCACTATTCTGTTAAATTTCTTGGTGTTACTCATTTACCTTGGACTCCAAACTAAAATTTTTTTCAAAAAAACAACAAATTCCTATAAATATATTGTATAATAGAATATTATAAAGCATTTTTTCTACAAAAGCAAGTATTATAAAGGATTTTAACATGAAACAGAAGTTTACGATTAATCTGCTTGATATACCCGTCAGCATTGTCAGTGATGAGAGTGAGGAGAGCGTAAAGGCGCTTGCACAGACACTTAATGAAAGAGTAAGAAGCGTTATGTGGAAGTCACGTCAGGTATCAAAGACCGAGGCGGCGCTTTTCACCGCACTTGAATACCTTTCGGAGATGGAAAAAGCCAAGGCACGTGCCGACAAGGCGGAGGCGCAACTCACGCTTTATTCGAGCAACGTGGTGCGTCTGCGTGAGGAAACCGACCGCCTTTCGAGAAAGGTTGACGAGCTTGAGGCAAAGCTCAAAAACCGATGATTACCCCCGAGCTTCTTGCCCCTGCGGGCGGTTTCAAGGCACTCGAGGCGGCTATTGATGCAGGTGCCGATGCGGTGTATTTCGGCGGTGAAGCGTTCGGTGCAAGAGCATTTGCCAAGAATTTTGACCGTGACGAGATTGCACAG
Source organism: Eubacteriales bacterium (assembly GCA_045538895.1). Taxonomy (GTDB): domain Bacteria; phylum Bacillota; class Clostridia; order Oscillospirales; family CAG-272; genus UMGS902. Next base: position 3,556 of record JAZQEH010000102.1, on the reverse strand, counting down.
GCGGCAAAGCTTTGCCGTGCTTACGGTGTAAAGAGCTACATCACGCTGAACACGCTGATTTATGACCGTGAGATGGAAAAGGTTCTCGAATATGCCGCTTTTCTTGAAAACGCAGGAATTGATGCGCTTATTATTGCGGATATGGGTGCGGCGTCGCTTATAAAGAAAGCTATTCCCACAATGCGGCTGCACGCAAGCACGCAAGCATCGGGACACAACCTTGCGGCGGCTCAAAGGCTTTATTCACTTGGCTTTGAGCGAATGGTGGCGGCAAGAGAGCTGTCAAAAGAGGATCTGAGTGTACTTTGTGCAAAGTCGCCTATTGAGATTGAAACGTTTATTCACGGTGCACTTTGTGTCAGCCATAGCGGTCAGTGTCTTATGAGCTCGATGATAGGCAACCGCAGCGGCAACCGTGGAATGTGTGCGCAACCCTGCCGCATGCCCGATGCAAACGGCAATTATCCGTTAAGTCTTAAGGACCTTGCAATGGCAAGCCGCATCCCCGAACTGCTTTCATGCGGTGCGGCATCGCTTAAAATCGAGGGCAGAATGAAGTCTGCGGAGTACGTTCACGGAGTTGTGAAGATTTACCGCCGTCTGCTCGATGAGCGTCGCAACGCTTCGGCTGACGAGCTTGCACAGCTTGAAGAAATCTTCAGCCGTGACGGTTTTACCACAGGGTATTTTGACAAAAACATTTCATCGGCGATGCTCGGTACACGCAGTGACGATGCACGTAGACGTAGCCGCACCCTTGCGGAGTTTGAGAAAATAGAGCGTAGAAAGCCTGTCTGCATGTCTGCAAAGCTGCTTTGCGGCAAGCCGTTTGAAATAACCGTGAGCGGTGAAAAGGGTACGGTTACGGTTTACGGTGCTATTCCCGAAGAAGCGGTTAACGCACCGCTCACCAAGGAAGCCCTCGAAAAGAATTTAACAAAACTCGGCGGCACGGCATACGTCCTTGAAAAGTGTGAGATAACGCTTGATGAGGGGCTGATTATCCGTGTCAGCGAGATAAATGCACTTCGCCGTGAGGCGATAAGCCGTTATATGTCGCTTGACGAGCGTGAGCATACGGTGCTTGACACCCCAAAGCTTCCAAGGCTTGAAAAGGTTGGCAAAGACGAGCGTACCGCCCTTGTGATGCGTGCAAAGAATCTGCCCGAAGACGGTAGCTTTTACGAATATTTTGACACGGTATTTCTGCCGCTTGCGGAGTTCCTTAAATGCAAAGAGCCGAGGGTAAAGGGCATTGCACTTCCTGCGGTGATTTTCGAGAGCGAAAAGGAAAAGGTTGCGGCGGATATCGAAAGAGCCAAGCAAATGGGTGCCACAGATGCGCTTGTCGGCAACTACGGGCATCTTCCGCTTGCAAAAGGGCTGAAGATACACGGCGATTTCCGCCTTAACGTTACAAATTCGGCGGCGGCAAGCCTCGCTTTGGATGCAGGATTTGACTCGCTTATCCTTTCCCCCGAGCTTTCCGTGCCTATGGTACGTGATATCGGCGGCAGTGTACGCAGTATCGTTTACGGCCGCCTTCCGCTTATGCTGCTTGAAAAGTGCGTTGCAAAGGAAGTATCTTCATGCAAGAAGTGTGACCGTGATGCGGCAAAGCTATGTGACCGTGTGGGTGCATGCTTCCCGATTCTGCGTGAGGAGCCTCACCGCAGTATTGTTTTCAACAGTGTGCATACCTACATGCTCGACCGCAAAGTTGAGAGCGGTCAGCACTTTATTTTCACCGATGAGGATAGCAGTATGATGCTGAAAATAGTAGATTTTGCAAAGAAACGCACACTTCCTGATTTTGATTTGGATATACGGAGAATGAAAACCGAATGTTAAAGCTTTATCTTGCCTCGGCATCGCCAAGGCGCAAGGAAATACTTGAGATGATGCGGCTTCCTTTTACCGTTTGCACGGCAGAAGCCGATGAGAATATTGGTTCCGATACAGACATGGAGAGTGCAGGCGAGCTTCTTGCCACACGCAAGGCGCATGCACTTAAAGCAAAACTTGTCCGTGAGGGCAGTTTTGATAATGACACCGTGATTATTGCGGCGGACACGCTTGTGTACGTTGGCAACGTGCCGCTCGGCAAGCCCCGTGACGGGCAGGATGCGCTCCGCATGCTCGATATCCTTTCGGGCAGGGAGCATACAGTCTGCACGGGCACGTGCGTGATTTACGGTGAGCGGTCGATTTCCTCGGCGGACAAATCCACCGTTTGCATGGGTGTGATTTCTCCTGCGGATGCTGCAAGCTACGTTGCAACGGGAGAGCCGCTTGACAAGGCAGGTGCATATGCAATTCAGGGCATAGGCGCAACCTTTGTTAAATATATAGAGGGTGACTTTTTCTCGGTTATGGGGCTTTCGCCCAAAACCGTAAGCCGATTGCTTAAGGCACTCGGAATATCATATTTTGATTTGATACAGGGTGAATAATTATGAAGTTTGATTTTCCCAAGGTTAAGGTTTCAAAAAATCTCGGAATAGACCTCGGCACGTCGAACACGCTGATTTACGGTGCTTCACGTGGCATAGTGCTTCAGGAGCCGTCGGTTGCGGCGGTCAACAGCCGCACTATGAACGTGCTTGAGGTTGGCGATGCGGCAAATCTTATGGTTGGCAAAACCTCGGGCGAACAGATTGCGTTCCGTCCGATAAAGGACGGCGTAATTGCGGATTTTGACGTTACGGTTTCCATGCTTCGTAAGTTTATGCAGAAAACTGCTGGTTCGATGATACTCAGCCGTCCCAAGGTTGCGATGTGCGTGCCTCACGGAGTTACGGGTGTTGACCGCCGTGCGTTTGAGGATGCGGCGATGAATGCAGGCGCACGCAGCGTTACGCTTATTGAAAAGCCTGTTGCCGCAGCACTCGGCGCAGGTATTAAAATCGGCGCTCCCCGTGGCAGCTTTATCATTGATATCGGCGGAGGTACGACCGAGGTTGCAACCGTCAGCCTTGGCGCAATAGTTGTTTCAAACTCTATTCGTGTGGCTGGCAACCGCCTTGACGAGGCGATAATGATATACATTAAACGCCGCTATAACGTTTCCATCAGCCCGAAAACCGCCGAGATACTCAAGCTTAGGATCGGCAGCGTGCATCCGCAGGCTGACAATGGCTCGCTTGAGGTGCGTGGCAAGAACCTTGCAAGCGGTCTGCCTGCAATGCTGCATGTGACGTCGGGCGAGGTGCGTGAGGCTATGAGTGACCAGATCGAGCAGATACTTGACTGCATACGTCAGGTGCTTGAAAAGACTCCGCCCGAGCTTTGTGCGGATATTTATGACCGTGGCATACTGCTCACAGGCGGCAGTGCAAACCTGCGCGGACTTGCAAGTCTGCTTACGCAGATTACGGGTATCCGTGTAACCATGGCGGATAAGCCGATGCAGAGCTGCGCAATAGGTCTTGGCAAGTTTGTCGAAAACCCCGAAAGATACCCCTATCTTACGCAGTATAAAGCGAGATAAATTAATGTTTATGGGAGTAGAGGCCCCCTTGCCTAAAGGGGGCTGTCGCCGAACGGCGACTGGGGG
>JAZQEH010000101.1:0-8769 GCA_045538895.1 Eubacteriales bacterium | reverse complement strand
GGCGAGATCAAGGAGCTCAAGTACGTTAAGAAGGTTGTTGTTGAAACAGCTGACGCTGAGATCGCTGCTGCAGGTATGGCTCTTGAGTACGAGGTTGGTACAATGATCGAGATCCCCAGAGCTTGCCTCACAGCTGATGAGATCGCTGCTAACGCAGACTTCTTCTGCTTCGGTACAAACGACCTTACTCAGATGACCTACGGTTTCAGCCGTGACGACGCAGGTAAGTTCCTTGACGCTTACTACGACACAAAGATCTTCGAGAACGATCCTTTTGCTCGTCTCGACCAGACCGGTGTTGGTAAGCTCATGAACATGGCTATCACCCTTGGCAAGCCTGTAAATGCTAACCTCCACGTTGGTATCTGCGGCGAGCACGGTGGTGACCCCACGTCTGTAGAATTCTGCCACAAGATTGGTCTTGACTATGTATCTTGCTCACCTTTCCGTGTGCCGATCGCAAGACTCGCAGCAGCTCAGGCAGCTATTTCCAACCCTAGAAAGTAATTTTCTAACATTAAAAGAGTGTCGGTTTCCCGACACTCTTTTTGCTTTATATATACTAAAAATACTATTGACAATTCGCAATCTACCGGTTATAATTATTTAAACCATAAAGAGTGCGTGAGGGACAAGCCCTATGACCGCCGACAACCTGCGTATAGCGTAAGGTGCCAATGCTTGAACGATGGTGCAAACAATAGTTTTAACTGCATCTATCGTAACGATGGGTGTTTTTTGTTATATACGCCCCTTTATGGAATAACAAAAAACGGAGTGTATACTATGAGCATCAAATCTTTATTATCCGCACATACCGGCAGAATCTATATTTATCTTGCAACCGCAGAAATCGGAAAACGTTTTCTGCAGGATGCAGAAAATGAAGGCTTTACTTTCTGTGACGGCACAAAACCAACACAAAAAGAAGCAGACACTATTCTTGCTATTAATAACGATATGACAATTAACTACGTGGGATTTATCGGCCGCATCGCATTTCAGGCGGCAACCAAAATCGGCAATGATCCTCTGATTAAAATTGACTACCGTGACGTTTTAAAATAGTACAGATTTAATATTGAACAGTTTCAAAGGAGCGTAATCTTTTATGATATTTCAAAAGAAAAGTGTTATTCTTAAGAATGGTACTGTTGCAATTTTTCGCAGTCCTACAAAAGAAGATGCCGAGCAAATGCTTGAATACCTCAAAACAACATGCTCCGAAACGGATTTTTTGACACGTGAACCTGAAGAAGCAAATATACCGATTGAAAGCGAGCAAAAGTTTTTAGACAATATTTCAAATTCAAGCAATGATTTAATGATTGCTTGTGAAATTGACGGCAAGATTATAGGTAATTGCAATCTAAACCGCTATTCGCAGATGCGTACGAAGCATCGTGCGGGGATTGGCATAGCGATCTGTAAAGATTATTGGGGACTTGGAATTGGTAAGTTGTTGTTAAAAGAATTGATACATATTGCTACCGAACAAGGCATAAAGCAGCTTGAGCTTGAAGTAATAAATAAAAACGAACGTGCCATCAGATTATATGAAAAAGCAGGGTTTGTCAAAGTTGGCGAAAAACCCAATGCACTATGCCTCAAAGACGGCACTATGCTAAATGAAATATTAATGGTAAAGAAACTGTAATATTCGTATCACTATTTCACAACGTCATAAATATAATAGCATTAGGGGTATACTCCCTAATGCTATTTTTTTGAGGTATAACAATGAATCTGTCCGATATGAAGCCGGGGGAAAAAGCGTGCATCACTTCCCTCTCTGTAAAATCCCCGATTCGCCGCCGTCTGCTCGATATCGGTTTAATAGAAGGTACAAAAATTGAATGTGTTGGCAAAAGCCCTTGCGGCGATCCAAAAGCTTTCTTGATACGCAGTGCTGTTATCGCATTACGCAACGACGATTCAAGAAACATCAAGGTGTGCAAATGGGACTGACCAACAAATCAGTGGGACACGGTGCGATTGATACGGGGCTTAGAATAATCAAGCATTCAAGCACTGACAAAGTTATTGCCATAGCAGGCAATCCTAACGTCGGCAAAAGTACCATCTTCAATGCACTGACAGGCATGAACCAACATACCGGCAACTGGCCGGGAAAAACAGTTGCAAATGCGTGGGGATATTGTAAAAGTGCAAAGAACTCCTATATTCTTGTGGACATTCCCGGTACATACTCGCTTATGGCTCAATCTGCCGAGGAAGAAGTTGCACGAAACTTTATATGCTTTGGTAATCCCGATGCAACTGTTGTCGTATGCGATGCGACGTGTCTTGAACGCAATTTGAATCTGGTTTTACAGATAATAGAAATCTCCCCCAAAACGATTGTTTGCATCAATTTGCTTGATGAAGCAAAAAGAAAAGGGATTTCGGTCGATTTAAAAAAGCTTTCGGATTTGCTGAATGTGCCAGTAGTTGGTACAATAGCTCAAAAAAAGAAAACTCTTGCGGCACTGACAAAAAAACTCGATGAAATTACAACCATGCCTACAAAGGCTATAAAAGTCAAATATCCCGTCCCTATCGAGGAAGCTATAAGAACCGTTGAAGATGCAATTATATCACAATATGAGCAAAGAATTAACAGTCGTTGGATCGCGTTGAAACTGCTTGACTATGACGATTCGCTGATAAATGAAATCAACTGCTGCTACGGCACCAATATCCTTGCAAACGAAGTTATAGTAAACTCGATTGAAGCGGCTCTCAAGTCACTTAAGCAAAGCGGAATCAATCAAGCCGATATAAAAGACATAGTGACATCCTCGCTGTTCAAGGAAGCAGAAATCATTTCAAAGCAAGTGGTTTTAAAAGAAAAGGGCTACGCTTCTTCTGATAGAAAAATCGACAAGTTACTAACGGGAAAATGGCTTGGTTACCCTGCAATGATAGTCCTGCTGGCATTTGTTTTCTGGCTGACTGTTTCAGGGGCAAACTATCCGTCATCACTGCTTTCCTCATTGTTTGATAAGTTAGGCGGATATTTATCTGCGTTTCTCGTTATGATAAATGCACCGCCATGGCTTCTCTCGGTTTTAATTGACGGAATTTACAAGGTTTTAACGTGGGTCGTTGCGGTAATGCTACCTCCGATGGCAATATTCTTCCCTCTTTTCACGCTACTGGAAGACATCGGTTATCTACCAAGAATTGCCTACAATCTCGATAAACCGTTTAAATGTTGCCATGCTTGCGGAAAGCAAGCACTGACAATGTGCATGGGATTTGGCTGCAACGCCGCAGGAGTTATAGGATGCAGAATAATCGACTCCCCACGTGAAAGGCTAATAGCAATAATAACCAACTCATTAGTTCCTTGCAATGGCAAATTTCCAACGCTCATAGCATTGATATCAATGTTTTTCATTGCAGACGGATATTTTGCATCATCTGTTCTTTCAGCATTAATCTTAACGCTCGTGATCCTTTTAGGCATTGGCATGACGTTTCTCTGCTCCAAAATACTATCATGCACCGTTTTAAAAGGGATTCCCTCGTCATTTGCACTTGAACTGCCGCCTTACCGAAAACCGCAACTTGGAAAAATAATCGTTCGCTCGATATTCGACCGAACTCTGTTTGTACTCAGTAGAGCCATTTCGGTAGCCGCTCCTGCAGGGCTGATAATATGGTTGCTTGCAAATATTACGGTAGGCAATACTTCTATATTACAAATATGCTCCGAGTTTTTAGATCCGTTTACATCCCTTTTAGGACTTGACGGTGTTATACTTATGTCATTTATACTCGGTTTTCCTGCAAATGAGCTTGTATTTCCATTGATAATAATGATGTATCTTGCAGAAGGCTCACTCACCGAATTCAACTCACTGGCAGAAACAAAGCAATTATTCGCAGAAAACGGTTGGACTTTAGTAACTGCACTATGCACTATGATTTTTTCCTTATTTCATTGGCCGTGCTCTACTACAATGCTCACTATAAAAAAAGAAACAGGCAGCCTGAAATGGACCGCCCTTTCCGTAATCATGCCAACTATTCTGGGAATGCTGATTTGTTTTATTGTTGCAAGTATCGCAAAGTTAATATAAAAAAGTCTGCCATAGGCAGACTTCAGCCTGATGACTTTGTCATCAGGCTGACCAGAGGTTGATAAACGCAGGCTGATTTTTGGATTTTTGTTTCGTCGGCGTACATGTGTACGGCAGAGACAAAAATCCAAAAAAGCAAGTAACGGCAAGGGCTTGAAAAAGCCCTTGCCGCATTTTGTTTTTACGCAAAGTGAAAAATTATTTCTATTTATTAGCCTTGCTTTTATTCTTACTTGCGGTCTGACGTGTTTGTCAGCACTCTGAAGTCTGCCATAGGCAGACTTTTTATTATACGTTAAATCTAAACAGAACAATGTCGCCGTCAGCAACTACATACTCTTTGCCTTCGCTACGTACAAGTCCTTTTTCCTTTGCTGCTGCCATGCTTCCCTCTTTTACAAGGTCATCAAATGCAACAACTTCGGCACGGATAAAGCCTCTCTCAAAGTCGCTGTGAATCTTTCCTGCTGCCTGAGGAGCCTTAGTTCCCTTTGTAATAGTCCATGCACGAACCTCCTGAGGTCCTGCGGTAAGATAACTTATAAGACCGAGAAGCTTATAGCTTGCAGAAATAAGACGGTCAAGGCCGCTTTCCTCAATACCGAGATCATTAAGGAATGCTTTCTTTTCATCGCCCTCAAGTTCGGAAATTTCAGCCTCAATTCCCGCACATACTGTAAGGATTTCGGAATGCTCGCTCTCAGCAAATGCCTTGAGTTTTTGGAAGCCTTCATTGCCGGAAAGGTCGCCACCAAGCTCGTCCTCGCTGATATTTGCAACGTAAATAACAGGCTTTATAGTGAGCAACTGCGTATCACCGAGCATTTCTCGCTCATCGTCGGAAAGTTCTATGGTTCTTGCACACTTTCCCTCTTCAAGCACACCTTTGATTCTTTCAAGGAGTTCAACTTCAGCCGCAAGCGATTTGTCGCCCTTCATTGCCTTTTTAACACGGTCAATACGGCGATCAAGAATCTCTATATCCGAGAATATTAGTTCAAGATTAATAGTTTCAACGTCACGGATAGGGTCAACGTTGCCGTCAACGTGAATAATATTTTCATTTTCAAAGCATCTTACAACATGTACAATCGCATCAACCTCACGTATGTGTGAAAGAAACTTGTTTCCAAGTCCTTCTCCCTTTGAAGCACCGCGAACAAGACCCGCAATATCAACGAATTCAATAATAGCAGGAGTATACTTTTCAGGATTATACATTTCTGCAAGTACGTCCAGACGCTTGTCCGGTACTGTAACGATACCAACATTGGGATCAATCGTGCAGAAAGGATAGTTTGCAGACTGCGCACCTGCATTTGTCAGAGCATTAAAAAGCGTACTTTTGCCAACGTTAGGCAAACCAACTATACCAAGCTTCATATAAGCACCTCTATAGTTAAAACTTACTGAAAAAGAAAACGGGACTGCCGTAGCAGTCCCGTTGGTGCTCCTGCGGAGAATCGAACTCCGGACACCATGATTAAAAGTCATGTGCTCTACCGGCTGAGCTACAGGGGCGTTTTCAGCACTTAAATATAATATCACATTGTTTTAAGTTTGTCAACACCTTTTTGTTAAAAAATACCGCCGCCAATTGACGGCGGTATTTTTTAACAGTTTATATACCGAAACGTGCTCCGTAATTGAGCGAGCCCTCTATTCTCAACAATCTGTTATATTTTGCAACTCTCTCACTTCTGCACGGCGCCCCTGATTTAATAAACGGTGTGTTTGTTCCTACTGCCAGATCCGCAATAGTGGTATCCTCGGTTTCTCCCGAACGATGAGAAAGAATATATTTATATCCGTGCGATTTCGCACTTACGATTACATCTATAGTTTCGCTTACTGTGCCTATCTGATTCGGTTTTATCAAAATTGCATTTGCGGCGCCGCACTTTATTCCCTGTTCAAGACGTTTCGTATTAGTCACGAACAAGTCATCTCCGACAAGCATCACTTTATCTCCTATTGCCTGTGTAAGCCTTGCCCACCCTGAAAAATCGCTCTCCTCCAAGCCGTCCTCAATCGAGCAGATCGGATATTTACTTATCAAACCTTTCCAATATTCAATTAACTGCTCGCTGCTCATATTTACGCCTCTTTTGGGAAACTTATAAATTCCTTCATCAAACCACTCGCTGCTTGCAGCGTCCAATGCAATTTTTACTGTATCCGTATCATATCCGGCACCGTCAATGGCTTCACATATGAGTTTGATTGCGTCTTCATCACCGCCAAGGTCGGGAGCATATCCGCCCTCATCTCCGACTGCCGTATTCAAGCCTTTCTTTTTAATAATATCCCCAAGCTCGTGATAAATTTCAGCACCTATACGCAATGCTTCCGAAAAGCACCCCGCCATTACAGGAACTACCATAAACTCCTGTATATCAACATTGTTGGACGCATGTGCTCCACCGTTTAAAATATTCATCATCGGTATCGGCATATGCCTTGCAGATACTCCGCCTATATACTTGAAAAGCGGCATGTGGTATGAATTTGCCGCCGCCCTTGCACACGCCATTGATACCGCCAATATTGCGTTAGCACCAAGCTTCGACTTGTTATCAGTGCCGTCAAGTTCACGCATTATTCTGTCTATTTCAAACTGTTCAAACACTGACACGCCGATAAGTGCAGGCGAAATCTTTTTATTGATGTTGCAAACCGCATCAAGCACGCCCTTCCCTCTGTAACGCATTCCCGAAACATCACGCAATTCGTGCGCCTCATATTTTCCTGTCGATGCCCCCGACGGTACACTCGCCATCCCTACCGAACCATCACTCAACATCACCGAAGCTTCAACCGTAGGATTTCCTCTGGAATCCAGCACCTCTCTGCCGCATACCTTTAATATACTGACTTTACTCATATCTTCCTCCCAAATGTGAACTGATAGTATTATTGTCATTTTTTTAATTTAAATTCTCCAAAATACGAAGAATTCCGTAGTTCTTTTTGCATATACTGTTAGAAAACATATACCGAGGTGAAAAAATGATAATCCATATTGTTACGCCCGAAGACACCGTATATTCTATTTCAAAACAGTACGGTGTCCCCGAAAGCCGCATTATTACAGACAATTTTTGGGATCCATCCAAAAAACTTATATCCGGGCAGGCTTTAATTATCAGCCATCCTTGCAAAACCTGCATTGTAAGAGGCGGCGATACCTTGCAAAGCATCGCAAAAGAAAACAACATAAGCGTACTTTCTCTGCTGCAAAACAACCCCAACATCCTTGATAAAAAACCGCTCCCGTCACAAACTTTAAACCTGATGTATGACAAAAGTAACGCAAGGCAAATTGCAGTTGCCGCCTACACGGGTTCTGCAACGTCTCGCAGCATTGAAAAATATTTGCCGTATATTACACTTCTTTTAGTACAGAATGCCGCACATTTGAATAATAACAAGATAGCAGTTTCTCCTTTGATTTCCGAATTTGCTTTGCTTGCAAAAAAATATCGCAGCATGCCCATTCTCTCCATAGAATGTAACACAAAGCAAGATAAATACAAAAACACATGCATGGAAAATATTCTATCCTCACCAAGCGATACAGAATTCTTTATAAATGAAGCCGTAAAAATTGCAAAATCAAGCGGATATGCGGGAATTGAATTGAACTTCTCAGGAATAAGCGATAAAGACAAATACGCTTTCACAGATATGCTGCTCGCTCTTACCGACATCTGCAAAGAAAACAACATGTGCTGTTTAAGCACATTATTACCGTTTGTAGCATTTGATTCCTCGGAGGAAAATATTGCCGATATAGCAGACATACTTTCGCTTTGGAATTATATCTACGATGATAATTTATCATCAGCCGCACCGTATGACAAAGCAAAAGAAGCGTTGGAACACGATTTGCTAAAAAGTATAAATAAAAAGCTTCTACTAGGTATTCCTACATTCGGAACAGACTATACCATGACAAACAGCGACTATATAAAGCGGACAATCAGCTCCTCCGACGGTATTAAATTTGCAAGCTTCGCAACAGCCTCTACAAGTTTCGACGATTCCTCACAGACACCTGCTATAACTTTCAGAGAAACAGGAAAAAGCGGAAATCAGCACATCGTACACTACGAAGATGCTCGCTCGATTTCAAAAAAACTTGACCTTGTTGATGAATACAACTTGTACGGAGTTAATGTCATGTCGCTTGAATACGAGTCCCCAATATTGTGGCATATTTTAAATCAGCGTTACAATATATTGAAATACTGACAAAAACGCGAGGAAATCCTCGCGTTTTTGTATAAAAAAGAAGGCTTATGTGATGATTTTTTTGATGTATTGTTAAAAATTTGTTTTTTTATTATTTTCTATTGCAAATTTGACAAATTCATGATACATTATTATTAGGGAAAAATTGTTTTTCAGACAAAAATACAAAAAATAATATATATTTCAGGAGATTAAACCAATGACCAAAAACATTCATGTCAACAAGTGGATTGACGAAATGGCTGCTATGACTCAGCCTGACAAAATTGTTTGGATTGACGGTTCCGAAGAACAGGCAGAAGTACTTCGTGCTGAAGCTTGCGCTACCGGCGAAATGTTCAAACTCAATCAGGAAAAGCTCCCCGGTTGTTACCTTCACAGAACTGCTGTTAACGACGTGGCTCGTGTAGAAGGCAGAACCTTCATC
>JAZQEH010000100.1:0-19050 GCA_045538895.1 Eubacteriales bacterium | reverse complement strand
AGGGGGAAGCCTAAAAATTTGTAAAAAAGACGGGTTCCCCGGCTTTTTTACTCCTTGAAAACCGCGAGCGGTGAGCGAGACGCGAGTGAACGGTTTTGCAACCACTTGAAAATGCTTGCATTTTCAAGTGAGGAAAACATTAATTTATCATATTTATCATTATACCATATTTTCACGTCCTTGACAAGAAAAATTGATACTGTTATAATTATTTGCGGAGGTGTTATCTATGTCCAGAATTTATACTTCGGCAGAGCAACTTATCGGCAAAACGCCGTTGCTTCGCCTTACTCATATTGAAAAAATCCACGGTGCAAAGGCAAAAATCGTTGCAAAACTTGAGATGTTCAACCCCGGCGGCAGTGCCAAGGACCGTGTCGCAAAAGCTATGCTTGACGATGCCGAGCAAAAAGGAATTATCAACAAAGACTCGGTAATTATCGAGCCGACAAGCGGAAACACGGGAATAGGTCTTGCCTCGGTAGGTGCAGCCCGTGGCTACCGCACAATCATCGTAATGCCCGACTCGATGTCGAAAGAACGTATAATACTTATGGGGGCTTTCGGTGCAGAGCTTGTTCTGACTAAGGGCAGTGAGGGTATGGCAGGCGCCATTGCACGTGCAAAAGAGCTTGCAAAGGAAATCCCAAACAGCTTTATCCCCGGTCAGTTTGAAAACCCCGCAAATGCCGCCGCACATTTTCTTACAACAGGCCCCGAAATCTATGAAGATACCGACGGCGAGGTTGACATTTTTGTAGCAGGAGTCGGCACGGGCGGCACAATAACAGGTGTTGGCGAATACCTCAAGAGCAAAAAAAGCGATGTGAAGATCGTTGCCGTTGAGCCTGCAACAAGTGCAGTGCTTTCAGGCAAGGAAAAAGGTGCTCACGGACTTCAGGGCATCGGCGCCGGCTTTATCCCCGAGGTGCTGAACACCGAGGTTTACGATGAAATCATCACAGTTGCCGACAGTGAAGCACTCGAGCGTGGCAGAGAACTCGGAAAAGCAGAGGGTATACTCGCAGGTATTTCCTCGGGTGCCGCACTTCAGGCGGCAATAGCCCTTGCAAAGCGTGAGGAAAACGCAGGCAAAACAATCGTTGTTCTCCTCCCCGACACGGGCGACCGATATCTTTCAACCGAGATGTTCATATAAAAAGCATGCAATAGCATGCTTTTTTTATACCTATTGTTCATTTTTCGGAATTTTGCACGAGGAATTAGTTTATTCTGCATGATTGCCAAAAATATAACGTTATTTTTATAACAATCTGTGTAACTTTCACAAAAAATGTGCGAAAAGTTATTGAAACCGGATTTATTTTCTGCTATACTTATTAAGTAATGTATAAATTAACATATAGAGGAGGTGCGACTTTTGAATATTCTTGTTTGTATAAAACAGGTTCCCGGCTCAAGCAACGTTGAAGTGGATCCTGTAACAGGTGTTCTTAAGCGTGACGGCGTTGCCAGCAAAATGAATCCCTATGACCTTTACGGTCTTGAAGCGGCACTGTCTTTAACTGAAAAATACGGCGGTGAGGTTCAGACAATAACCATGGGTCCTCCGCAGGCTAAATCCATCATAACCGAATCCATCTGCATGGGTGCGAAATGCGGAACCGTGCTTTCCGACCGCAAGTTTGCAGGCGCAGACGTGCTTGCTACCGCATACACCCTCTCCCAGGGCGTACGCAAATGCGGCGATTTTGACCTCATTATCTGCGGCAAGCAGACTACCGACGGCGACACCGCACAGGTTGGTGCAGAGCTGTCCGAATACCTCGGCATTCCTTGTGTTGCCAACGTTCTCTCGGTTGACGAGATAAAGGACGGCAATGTATTTGTTACCGCATCTCTTGACAATATCGTTGTCAAGGAATCGGTAAAGCTCCCCTGCCTTATTTCTGTTGACGGTGATATCAACTCACCCCGTCTGCCCTCATACAAGGTGCAGAAAACCGTCACCGATGACATGGTAAAATTCATTTCGTTTGCCGACTTTGAGGATCAGGATGCAAACCACTACGGTCTTAACGGCTCGGCAACACAGGTTGAACGCATATTCCCGCCCGAAAAGAACACCGAAAAGCATTCTATCACGGGCGATTCAAAAGCGCAGGCTGAAGGCATTTTCGACGTGCTTAAGAGCCGCAAACTGATATAAAGGAGGCATTGTAATGGGACAGCTTAAAGTTAATCAGAATCTCGTCAATGCCGAAAATGCGTCGGCGCTTGTAAAGATTTGTCCTTTCGGCGCAATTTCCTATGACGGTGCAAAGCTTGATATTTCATCCGCTTGTAAGATGTGTAAGCTTTGCGTTAAAAAAGGACCGGCGGGTGTTGTCGAATACGTTGAAGAAGAAGTAAAGGAAACGGTTGATAAGTCCCTTTGGAGAGGCATCTGCGTTTACGTTGACCACGAGGGCGAAACCATTCACCGTGTTACATACGAGCTCATCGGCAAGGCTAAAGATCTTGCCGCAAAAATAAACCACCCCGTATACGCACTTATCATCGGCAAGGATGCCGAAAGAAGCGCAAAAAAGCTTCTCCGCTACGGCGTTGACAAGGTATTTGTATACGAGGACGAGGCACTTTGCGACTTCAGAATTGAGCCTTACACCGCAGCTTTCTATGATTTCATTGACAAAATCAAGCCCTCATCAATCATGGTGGGTGCTACCAACCTCGGCAGACAGCTTGCACCGAGAGTTGCCGCACGTTGCAAAGCAGGTCTTACTGCCGACTGTACCGTGCTTGAGATGAAGGACAATACCGACCTTGTGCAGATTCGTCCCGCTTTCGGCGGCAACATCATGGCACAGATTATTTCTCCATCCAACCGTCCGCAGTTCTGCACGGTAAGATACAAGGTATTTACAGAGCCGAAGCCCTGTGACACCGAAAGCGGAGAAATCGTTCTCATGAGCATCGACAAAAAGGCACTTGAGAGCAACATCGAAATCATTGAAAAAACCGAAAAGCCCAAGGATATCGACATTTCCGAGGCTGACATCATCGTTGCAGTGGGCAGAGGTGCCAAAGGCGAGGCACAGCGTGCAATGGCAAAAGAGCTTTGCGATGCACTCGGGGGTGTTATGGCATGCACACGTCCGCTTGCTGAAGAAAACATCTTTGATGCAAAGCATCAGATCGGTCTTTCGGGACGTACCGTTAAGCCGAAGCTCATCATCTGCCTTGGCATATCGGGTGCCGTTCAGTTTGCCGCAGGTATGAAATCCTCCGATTGCATAATTGCCGTAAACTCGGATAAAAATGCCCCCATTTTTGACGTTGCACACTACGGTATCGTTGGCGACCTAAACGAAATAGTTCCCATGCTTATAGAAAAAATCAAGGAGGACAGAGCAGATGTATAATGTTATAAATGAAAATGACCTTGCCGTTCTCCGCAAAATAGTTGGCGATTCGAGAGTTATCTACGGCGAAGAAATCTCCCCCGACTACAGCCATGACGAGCTTGGCGGCATCAGCCATATGCCCGATGTGCTTGTAAGAGTACACTCAACCGAGGAGATCTCGGCAATCATGAAGCACGCATACGAGCGTACCATCCCCGTTACCGTAAGAGGCAGCGGCACAGGTCTTGTAGGCAGTGCCGTACCCGTTGAAGGCGGTATTATGCTTGAAACCACACAGATGAATAAGATTCTGGAGCTTGACGAGGATAACCTCACCGTTACGGTTCAGCCCGGAGTTCTTCTTATGGAGCTTGCGGCATTTGCCGAGGAGCATGACTTCCTCTATCCGCCGGACCCCGGCGAAAAGTCGGCTACTATCGGCGGCAACATCTCCACAAATGCAGGCGGTATGCGTGCGGTTAAGTACGGCGTAACACGTGACTACGTGCGTGCGCTCACCGTTGTTATGCCGAACGGAGAAATCATGCAGCTTGGCTCAAAGGTTGTTAAAAACAGCTCGGGCTACTCGCTTAAAGACCTTATCATCGGCTCCGAGGGTACACTTGCAATTATCACCGAGGCTGTGCTTAAGCTTATGCCGCTTCCGAAATTCTCGGTAAGCTTGCTTGTTCCGTTCCCCGATATGAAAACCGCTATCGAGTCGGTACCGAAAATCATCCGTTCAAAGGTTATCCCCACCGCAATCGAATATATGTCACGTGACACTATTCTCTTCTCCGAAAGCTATCTCGGAAAGAAGTTCCCCGACAAGAAAAACGATGCTTATATTCTGCTCACCTTTGACGGCAACACCGAGCATCAGGTGCAGAGCGATATGCAGACGGTTGCTGACCTCTGTCTTGAAATTGGTGCGCTTGATGCATACATCGTTGACACAGACGAACGTAAAAAGTCGGTCTGGTCGGCACGCAGTGCGTTCCTTGAGGCTATCAAGGCTTCTACCACCGAAATGGACGAGTGCGACGTTGTTGTTCCCCGTAGCCATGTAGACGCATTTATCAAGTACACTCACCAGATTGCAGAGGAAACAGGCGTAAGAATCCCAAGCTTCGGTCACGCAGGCGACGGAAATCTGCACGTTTATATCTGCCGTGATGACCTTGATGCAGAAACATGGGAAAAGACACTTGCACACTGCTTTGACCTTATGTACAAAAAGGCAGAGGAGCTTGGCGGTCTTGTTTCGGGCGAGCATGGAATCGGTCATGCAAAGAAATCGTACATGTGGAAACAGTACGGCGAAGAACAGATTGCACTCATGCAGGGCATCAAAGCCGCATTTGACAAAAAGAATATTCTCAATCCCGGCAAGGTTTGCTATTAAAATCAAAGGAGGCTGCAAAGCCTCCTTTTTTAATGAATAATGAAGAATGAAGAATTAATGAGGATTTCCGCCACATTCTGCGGCGGAAATCAACCAATATACCTTGTTGATTTTCAAAAACTGTGCTATACTATTCCTATATCATTATTTCAGGAGTAAACATGCCTAAAACGATTGTACCCGACTATGTTTTTGACACATTCAGCGATATCACGGTCGAGTTTTTAACAAAAAGAAACATAAAGGCTCTGCTTTGCGACGTAGACAACACCCTCTCCCCGTATGAGCATGCAACACCAAGTGAAAAGGTGCTTGAATGGGTTGAAAAAATACAAAGCAGCGGTATAAAAATCGCACTTGTATCCAACAACAACTACGAGCGAATCAACACATATAATGCACAGATGAAGCTTGTTGCATATGCCGATGCAGGCAAGCCGTCACGCAAGTGCTACATAAAAGCCGCAAGCGACCTCGGAGTCAACATAAGCGACTGTGCGGTACTCGGCGACCAGCTTCTCACCGACTGCTGGTCGGCAAGACGGCTGAAAATCCCCTGCTTTATCGTGCCGCCGATTAACGACAAGCGTGATATGTTCCACCGCTTCAAGCGTGCAGTAGAAAAACCTTTTATGTGGGCATACAGAAAGAAACACAATGAAAAAAACTGAATTTGCAACCTTTGGTCCGGGCGGAAACAGTGAAAGCTTTTATGCCTTGGGGCATAAAAGCACAAAGCAAGCTCCAAAATGGCTGAAATCCGCAGGACTTGACGCATACGAATACGAAGCCGGCAACGGCATTGCCGCCTCTGCCGCCGCTCTCATGGAAATCGGTGCCGCCGCACATGAGCATGGCATTTTAATGTCGCTTCATGCACCCTACTTCATATCCCTTTCGGGCGTAGATGAAGAAAAGCGTTTAAAAAGCATTGATTACATCGAAAAAAGCATATGGGCGGCTGACCTGCTTGATGCCGACACAATAGTTATCCACTGCGGCTCTGCCGCAAAGATATCAAGGCAGGAGGCAATGTACCTCTCCGCCGACACTCTTTACAAAACGCTTGACCGCCTTGGCGACACCGACATTACATTCGGCATCGAAACCATGGGCAAGCAGAATCAGCTCGGCACACTTGAAGAGGTAATCGAGCTTTGCAAAATGGACTCACGGCTTGCGCCCGTTGTTGACTTCGGGCATCTGAACGCACGTGACTGCGGCAACGTATTTACGAATGCCGACGATTACCGAAGAGTTTTTGACCGTGTGGCAGAAACGCTCGGTGATGAAAAAGCGAGATACATGCACTGCCATTTTTCCAAAATCGAGTGGACGGACAAGGGCGAAAAGCGTCACCTCACTTTTGCCGACACCGCATACGGCCCATGCTTTGAGCCGCTTATGGAAGCAATCGCACATGAAAGACTCTGCCCACGCATAATATGCGAATCGGCAGGCACCCAGAGTGAGGATGCACTGGCAATGAAAAACTATTATAAAAAATTAATATAAACGGAGAAATAACATGACAAGAGCAGAAACCTTAAGAGAAAAAATCTCGGCATTTGCAGATGCCATAATCCTGACAGACGAGCTTAACCAGTACTATATCGGCGGCTTTCGCTATACCGACGGCTACGTTGTAGTTACAAAGCAGTCTGCGCACATCGTTACCGACTTCCGCTATATCGAAGCGGCAGAGACTCTCTCGCCCGAGGGCTTTACGGTTGTTGCACCCAAGAGTATGCGTGAATACATTGCCGACCTTTTCAAAAAAGAAAACGTTAAAACCGTCGCCTTTGAGGAGGACAGAGTTACTTATTGTGCACTTGAAGCACTCAAGAAAGACATTGCGGCAGAGTTTGTGACCTCACGTGGAATTATTGAAGAAATGCGCCGCTATAAGGACAAAGGCGAAGTTGAAAAAATTCTTGCGGCACAAAAGATTACCGATGCCGCATTTGAGCATATTTTAAAGGTTATGACTCCCGAAATGACAGAGCTTGACGTTGCGGTTGAGCTTGAATTCTTTATGCGTAAAAACGGTGCCGAGGAAAAGAGCTTTGACACCATCGCAGTTTCGGGCAGTGCCTCCTCGCTCCCTCACGGTGTGCCGAGAAACGTGAAGCTCGAAAAAGGCTTTTTCACCATGGACTACGGCTGTGTTGTTGACGGCTATCACTCCGACATGACAAGAACCGTTGTGCTCGGTAAGGCTGACGATGATATGAAAAAACTCTACAACACGGTTCTCACTGCACAGACAAAGGCTATCGAGGGTGCAAAGGTTGGCATGAAGTGTGCGGCAGTTGACAAAATCGCACGTGATATCATCGAGGATGCAGGATATCACGGATGCTTCGGTCACGGTCTTGGACACGGTGTCGGTCTTGAAATACACGAGGAGCCGAGATTCTCACCGAAATCCTGTGACTTCTTCAAGTCGGGACATATCATTACCGTTGAGCCGGGTATCTACATTGCAGGTAAATACGGTTGCCGTATCGAGGATATGATTTATGCCGACGGCGAAAACGTAGTTAACCTCACCGGCGCAAGAAAAGATTTGATTGAACTGTTTTAAGATAAAAGAGCATGCAAATGAAAATTTGCATGCTCTTTTTGGTAAATTAATGTTTATGGGAGTAACGAAGGAGTTCTTTCTTAAGAAGAAAGAACCAAAGAAAAACTGTAAAATATTTAATAAGTAGCCGTGGCTACAGACAATATTTTTTTACAAAAAGGTTTGGAGGTGTCGGAACCTTTCCTTAAAAGGTTCTGACGTCGTTACCCTAAACTTTAATCTACGTCACTATCCGTTCTCCCGAAATCAATGCTTCAAAGCATGCATTTGAGGTGAACTCAATTTCAAACCTCACGCCTACGATATGTATAAACCGTGCCGTGGCATAATTATAGCTCGAAAGCGGGCGGTCGAGAGCATCGTCGGAATGTGCGGCAACCAGAATACCGCCATCCTCACCGAAGCCGCTCACAAAAAGCGTATGATAATAGTCGCCGCTCTCATTGGCGAGCTGCACTACGTCACCAACCTCAATTTCTCTGTCGGTGACCTCCTCACCGTATGGCCCTACTCCGCTGTTGCCCGTGATAAAATTATAAAAAAACTCCACTCCCGTCCATGATGCGGTACGTGTTTCCGAGTCGAGATAAAACCACCCGAAAACCGGTGTAAAATTCATCTGGCAGCTCCCTGCAAGCAGGCATTGCGAAACAAAGTTTGTACAATCTCCGCCCTGCCCCGTATAATTATAGAAGAGCGGATTGCGTTCAAAAGCCCACCTGCGTGCATATTCAAGTGCATTCTCTCTGTTATAGCGTCTTTCAACAAGCATAAACTCACCTTCCTTAAAACAATTTATGCCGTTTTAAAACGAATTATGCAGTAACACTTCTGAATCAAAAACATATTCTGCTATCGAGGGGGCTTGAAAGCCACCCCGAAAGGAGAAACCTATGAATAACAACTGCCTTTGCGGTCTTTTTGATAACAACTGCACATGGATCATCATCCTTGCGCTCATTATCCTCTTCTGCTGCGGTAACGGCAACGGCTGCGGCACAAACTACGGCGGCTACAACAACGGCTGCGGCTGCTAAATAAAAACATAAGGCTTGCCTTTCGGCAAGCCTTTATTCATTTTTTATTACAACTACAGGATGAGCAAGAAGAACATGAAGAGCAGTCGGGACAACCTATGCATTTCTTGCCGCTTTTTTTAGCCTTGTAGACGTAGCCGCCGGCAAGTGCAACAATAAGTACCAGAACCGCTATAATTATAATATTCTCAAACATATGAAGCACCTCCGTAAATTCTTTTATTTTTTAAGTGCGTATTCAGCCTTAAGCTTATTCTGCGAATGTACCGAAATAGCCGCTATAATCACTGCCATAGCAATTACTGCAATAAGACCTCCCACAAAACCTGCACCGAGTGCGCCTGTGGTGATAAGTGTACCGATCTGATATACAGCGAAGCCTACGGTAAAGCCCACTGCAAG
The DNA here is from genome assembly GCA_045538895.1 of Eubacteriales bacterium. Classification (GTDB taxonomy): domain Bacteria; phylum Bacillota; class Clostridia; order Oscillospirales; family CAG-272; genus UMGS902. The sequence continues at coordinate 10,251 of JAZQEH010000100.1, read as the reverse complement.
CTGCAAGCCGATACCTGCAAAAAGCCACTTTGCACTCTTCATCTCTGCATTCATTGCACCGATTGCCGCAAAGCAAGGAGGAGAAAAGAGGTTGAACATAAGATATGCGAGTGCCGCAACGCTTGTAATACCCATTACCGCCTGAACGTCTGCACCTGCACCCTCAAGCATTTCAAGCTCGTCAAGGTTAAAGAAGTTGGAAATACCGAAGCAAACTGCGAGAGTACCTACAACGTTTTCCTTTGCGATAAAGCCGGTAACCGCTGCCGCCGCAAGCTGCCATGAAACAATACCTACAACGGGTACAAGCACGTATGCAAAGGGACCTGCGATGGATGCAAGGATTGATGTGTGTGCGGCACCCTCTTCAACTGCTGTAAATGACCAGGTGAAGGACTGCATAATCTGTACTGCAGTGTTGCAGAGAAGTATAATGGTAGCCGCCTTTACTATGTACGACCAGCCGCGCTGGCACATTGACTTGAATGCACCCCAGAGTGACGGTACCTTGTACTCGGGAAGCTCGATGATGAAATAAGACTTTCTTGCCTTGTATGCGGTAACCTTATTAACAAGAAGTGCACAAAGGAAGATGAGAACGATACCTGCAAGGTACATTGTGGGGCCTACCCAAGAAGCATCGTCAAAGAATGCACCTGCAAAAAGTGCGATTACGGGAAGCTTTGCACCGCAGGGCATAAAGGGTGCAAGCATTGCGGTTGCTCTGCGTTCACGCTCGTTTCTGATTGTACGTGAAGCCATTACACCGGGAACCGCACAGCCTGTGGTGATTACAAAGGGGATTACGCTCTTACCCGAAAGGCCGACCTTTTTGAAAATGGGGTCAAGCACTACGGATGCACGTGCCATGTAGCCGCAGTCCTCAAGGAGTGCGATAAGGAAGTACATTACCATAACAAGCGGCAAGAAGCCGATAACGGCAATAGCACCGCCGATAACACCGTCAATGAGAAGTGCGTAAAGAAGCGGATTTGCGTCGCTGAAAAGCTCACCAATATAGCCTTGGAAGCCCTCAAGCAAGCCTACCAGCCAGTCTGCAAGCCATACCGCAGGGCCTGCCTGCGATACCCAGAATACGCCGTACATTACAAGTGCGAAAAGCGGAATACCTACCCACTTGTTAGTGATGACCTCGTCAATCTTGTCGCCGATGTTCTTGTCTTTAGTGAGAACCTTACGGGTTTCAACCGCCTTTACAATTCTGTTTACAAATGCAAAACGCTTTCTGTCCTCTGCCTCTACCGCCTTTTTATCAGTGAGGTCGATGTCACCCTGAACGTAAGGTGCTTTCTGTCCGCTGCCGACAAGCTCTATTGCGGCAGCAACAACCTTGTCAAGCCCCTCGCCCGAAAGAGAAACCGTGTCAATAACAGGGCAACCGAGTTTTTCGGAAAGTGCCTGCTCATCAATCTTTGTTTCCTTTTTCTCGTTGACATCAGCTTTGTTCAAGGCTACTACAACGGGAATACCAAGCTCTAAAAGCTGTGTGGTGAAAAAGAGGCTACGGCTTAAATTGGTAGCATCAACGATATTGATAATAGCATCGGGATGCTCGTTCTGAATATAGGCACTTGTAATGCTCTCCTCCGAGGTAAACGGTGACATAGAATATGCACCGGGGAGGTCAACCGCAATTACGTCTGTTGTGTAGTTGCAATAACTCTTCTTAATGGGTGCGGTCTTTGCCTCAACGGTAACGCCTGCCCAGTTGCCTACCTTTTCATTACGGCCGGTCAAGGCATTGTACATTGTGGTTTTACCGCTGTTAGGATTGCCTGCCAAAGCAATTCTCATTGGGATTCCTCCTTGATGATATATCAAAAAATTCTTGTCGGTTTTAATCAGTTAGCCCTCGCTAACTTCGGGGTAAAAAACTAATCAGCAGATTAGCTTTGTTTTTTAAACGATGATGGCTTCAGCAAGCTGATTGTCGATACTGTATCTGCCATCCTTGATGGAAACTACCATAGTACCCTTACGGCGAGAAACAACCGTAATAGGCTCACCACTGTAGCAACCGAGCGAAAACAGAAACGCATCAAGCTCCTCATCGTCAGTCTCAATCCGCTGAATAATATATTCTTTTCCTTCTTCTGCGGTAATTAAGTTCATTGCAAATCTCCCTGATGTCTGCTGAAAAATCGAATTAGCCTCTGCTAACTCGCCATAAGCATACCACCAAAAAATCACTTTGTCAATAGTTTTTGTAAAAATTTTCAAACGTTTTCAAAAAGGAGGTTATCGGGTTCCTCTAAAAAGGCATGCAAAGAGATTTGCATGCCTTTTTCGTTTATTTAAGCTTTGATACTGCGGAGCAGATGTATTTGTATGCCCAGTGATCTTCGTCAACGTCGGGAATGTCAACGCCGTCGCTGTTATCAATCTCCGCAACACGGTTGAGCACTACCGCAAGCTCTGCACGGGTGATGTTATCCTCGGGACGGAAATTGCCTGCGGTATCGCCCGCAAGGTATCCCTTCTCAGCAAGAGCCGCTATGTAACTCGATGCCCAGTGTGTTGTAGCAACATCGGGGAAATCCGCCTTAACGTACTCCTTAACCTCAAGACCGAGTGCAAGTGCTAAAACCTTGCAAAGCTCGCTACGCTTGATATTTGCGTTTCCTCGGAACGTAAGATCCTCGTAGCCGTTAAGCAGTTTTGCACCAACAAACTTCTTTACAACCTTTTCATATTTTTTGTCAACGTCGGTGAATATGGCGTCTGCATCATCAGCCCATGAGAGCATGAGATTGTCGAGAGCCGAAATTACCTCGTATCTTGTTGCCTTGTCATCGGGACGGAACTTTTCGTTCTTTTCAAGCGGCATATATCCGCCCTCAAACGCATCCTGCACAAAATACACCCAAGGCTCGCTTTCGTCTATATAGTAGGAATATGTGCTTATCTCCGAGGGAGGAATCTCAATATCCTCATCATCATAAACCGCAAACGCCTTGATATAGGTGGTATCGGTTATGACAAGCGGTTCCTCGTATTCCTCACGGTATTTTGACGTAAGGGGACTCTTGCCGTCGAGTGCGTAATAAATTATAACATCGTCGAGGTCGCAGGAAAGGGTAACCTCAGTACCGCGTACAACCACGTCCGAATCGAGTGAAGCCACAACGGGCGGCACAAAATAACTTGAAAGGTCGGTAAGTCCCTTTGAAATGTTACCCTCAACGGTATCACCGCAACTTTCACAAATCTTTACGTATCTGCCTGTGGCCGATTTTGTAGGAACTCTTGTAATATACTTGCTTGTACCGTATTCGTGGTCGAGTTTTTCAACTTCCTCGTAAATGTAAGCCTTGCAACGCTCGCATTTTGCACGGAGCTTTCCTTCGGTTTCACACGTTGCTCTTGTAATTACTTTCCAGTCATCGAAATCCTTAGGCACATCATGGCCGAGTGCCTTGGTATATGAGGTGTCATTCTTCACATAACCGCAACGGGTGCAGGTACGTGTGTATTTTCCTCTTTCGGTACAGGTAGGGCCGCCCGTTACCTTAAAATCGTGGCCGAGTGACGAAACAGACTTGAGCGTAAGCTCGGAGCACATGGAGCACTGATAGGTAGACTGTCCTTTTGCAGTACAGGTTGCCGATGAACTGATGAATTTTGAAAAATCGTGGGAAACGGCTTTGAGAGTTTCAACCTTTTCGCCGCCGCAGGTTTCGCACTTGTAGGTAACTTTGCCCTCTTTTGAGCAGGTAGGCTCTACACGCTTTGTTTCCTTATAGCTATGACCGAACGCCTTTGCGGTATTCTTCTGCTCCTTGTCGCAAACCGAGCATTTTTCAACCACGGTACTATCGGTTTCGCAGGTTGCATATTCGCCTGAAATCTTCACAAAGTCATGACCGTGCGGCTCGGTTTTTTCGGTTTTGGTTTCCGAGCAGCGTGAGCAGACGTAAACGTTTTTGCCGCCCTCGGTACAGGAAGCCTCAACACAGCTTGCGTAATCTATTCTCCAGTTATGGTCGCACGCCGCAGCCGTATTAGCGGTGAACAAAACCAACATCGCCGAAAGAATCAACAAACAAATGAAATATTTTTTCATTCTTTTCCCTCCTATATTTTGTACATATACACATTTATTTTACTACATGTAGCGTAAACTGTCAATAATTTTGGGTAAAGTATATAATTCTTCCGCCGAAAACGGTTTTTGCTTCATCGCACACACCGTTTGAGTTGTTTTTGAGTGCCGCATAGCCGTAAAACATGCTTCCCCGATACGTGTCGAGCGCTCTCGAAAACTCCATTTGTGCGGTAAGCTCGCCGCTTACCATACCACCGTCGGCATAGCGGTAAACACCGTGGTTGATGTAGAGTGTAACGCCCGTGTTCTTAAGTGCCTCATCCCACCATTTTGCAACCGTGTCAAACGGAGCTGCGGCAGTATCAAAGCTCCAGTAGACCTGCGGTGCTATGTAATCAACGTATCCGCCCTTTGCCCACGCAAGCGCATCGCAGTATATGGTTTCGTACGCCTCAAGTCCACGTGTATCGCTGCCTTCACCGCCGTTTTTCCAGATGCCGAAGGGCGAAACACCGAACAATATGCCATCATCAACCGCTTTTACTGCATTGTAGCATTGCTCGATGAGCATATTTATGCTTTGGCGGCGAAAATCGGCAAGGCTCCTGCCACCACCGTATTCGGCATAGGTTTTGTCATCGTTAAATCGCTTGCCGTCAACGGGATATGGGTAAAAATAATCGTCAAAAACGATGCCGTCAACGTCATAGCCCTCGCAAATTTCACGCACGCCGCTTGCAACAAGCTCACGAACAAACGGCACGCCTGCATCGTAATAGAGCTTGCCGTCGGCATATGCAGTTATTGCATCTTGGTTCTGATAGGCATAATATGTCGTGTCAAGCACCGATTTGTCGGTTTGCGGATAAGTGGTATTGCCCGCCGTTACACGTAGCGGATTTACCCATGCATGCACCTTTATATTCTCGTCATGTGCGGCTTTTATAAGATACTCAAGGCAGTCAAAGCCGCCGTCTGCCGCCTTTCCACGCTTACCCGAAACAAACTCCGATGCAGGGAACAACTTTGATTTGTAGAGCGCATCAGCCGCAGGACGAACCTGAAACAGAATGGTATTGAATCCGTTTTCCTTTGCAAAGGCAACAATACCATCAAGCTCGGCTGCAAGTTTTGCCGAGGTTAACCCTTTTTTAGAAGGAAAGTTTATGTTGTTCACCGTAGCAATCCAAAGACCACGCATTTCCTCTATGCCGTTTGGCAGAGGCTCGGTGGGAATGGAGGGGTTTGCAAAATGCAATGGCGGTTCCGGGGCTGAAAGTGCCGAAGACGGCATAAAAATGACTGCAACCGGTATCGCAGCCGAAATGAGTATAAGCAGTACCGCAAAAGCGGCATATATGTAAGCCCTTTTTTCTGTCATGTTTTTCTCCCATTAAAACAGTTTGTCCGCTTTAATGTTATGCGTAAAAGGTGGTATATATGTATTGTAACGCATTTTAGCTTGTTTTAAATGTTTTTCAAGGTAACGGCGACGAGCAAACAATGTAGGGCGGGGGGTTTATCTCCCGCCGTAAACCGTGATTAAACGTCGTATCGGCGGCGGTAACAAGCCCCCGCCCTACAGAATACCATTGGCATCCGTATTACCCTAAACAATAATTTACTTTGCTTTAAATTCAAACATCGCTCTGACAACGTCGAGGCAATATGCGTGATACTCCTCTGTTTTCTTTTTGTTCCACATATTCGCAAGCGGGCTCATCTCTCTCACGCACAGCAAAGTGTCGTCATCAAGTCCCTTGAAAATCGGGAAATACTGACCGAACGGAGTATCCTTTATGCGGATACTATGCTCGTCATAAGCACCCTCAGGTGTATATCCAAGCACCTCCGAAAGGGGCATAAAGCCTGATTGCTCCTCACCGTTTTCATCCTCGACGTAAACGCTTTTATAGAGTTCGGGGGTAAGCAGGCAGATAACCGTGTCACCCGCCCACATATGCTGTGAAAACGCCTTGTAGTTTGCCGCAAAAACCTCGTAATTAACAACGGCAACGCCGTTCTCGTCCTCAATTTTCTGCTTTTCGGCAGCAATTTCTTCATCGGAAAGAATATACAGGTCTACAAACGCAACCTTGCTCTGCCCGTCACCGTTGAAATCGGGAGAGATCTCGGCAAACGCACTCTTAAAATTGAGCTTGTCGGTCTGCCCGAACTTATACGGGCCTGCGTACATTACGGTAATATCATGCTCACTGTTTGAACACATCTGAAGCGAGCAGACAATCAGCACCACCGCAAAGAATACACCGATTATTACTTTCCATTTATTATAATACCAGAAGTTATCAAGCCTTTTCAAAGTCCTGTTACCCGGCTCATACTTCGGAACTGTTTTTTCGTCATGTCTATCCATTAAAATGCCCCTTTCCTTTCAAATCCGTGTACCCAGTCTGACAGGCAGTAATAAAGCAGATAAATGACCGAGCTTATTATCCATGTTATGGGATATGCCATATAGATATATCCTATCTCTCCGACAAAGTGCATCACGCTTATTACGTAGATCAGTCGCAATACGCACCATACACCAAGCATTACGCTCATCGGCACAAACGCTTTGCCCGCCCCACGGCAAACCGCCGCCACCGAGTGCGAAAAGGCAAGCAAAAAATAGAATAGCGAGGTTGTACGTGCATGCATAACGCCAAGCTCAATAACCCTTGGAGTATCGTCGAAAAGTGCCATAAGATTTGGTGAGAAAATATAGTAAAATATGCCGATAAGCTCTGCAAGTACCACCGCCGAAGCGATGCCGAATCTTGCACCCTTTTTGGCACGCTCATATTGCTTTGCACCGAGGTTCTGACCGATAAACGTAGTAAGTGCCAGATTGAAGCCTGTAATCGGCATAAAGGCAAAGCCCTCGATTTTAGCCTGAGTTCCAAATGCCGCCATTGCAAGCTTACCAAAGCTGTTGACCTGTGATTGCAAAACCACGTTAGCAAGTCCGATAACTGAGTTCTGCACGCCTGACGGAAATCCGTAGCGTACAATTTCACGCAATATTTCTGCGTGAAAACGTATTTTCTTAAGCTCCACACGGTATTCAGATCCACGCTTGCAAAGATACCGCAAGCAAAGGAAAACACTCGCCGCCTGTGAGATAACCGTTGCGATAGCCGCCGCCTTTACACCGAAACGGAACACGCCGACAAACAGAACGTCAAGCACGACATTAAGCACCGATGAGAAAATCAAATAATAAAGCGGACGGCGGCTGTCACCGAGCGCATTCATGATACCCCTGCAAATGTTGTACATAACCATCGCAAGCGCACCGAAAAAGTAATAGCGGAAATACTCTATCGCAAGCGGAAGCACGTCCTTATCGGTGTTCATCCACTCAAGGAAAGTAGGCGTAAATGCAACTCCAACCACCGTTAAAATAAGACCGCTTACTATACCCATGGCAATATCTGTATGTATAGCGTGCAGAACACGGTCCTTCTGCATTGCGCCAAAATACCTTGAAATAACGATACCTGCACCGATTGCCAAGCCCTCAAAAAAACTGATCATCAAAAAGATCAGATTTCCCGATGAGCTTACCGCCGCAAGAGCCTCCGTTCCTAAAAACTCGCTTACAACAAAAGCATCGGCTGTATTATATAACTGTTGAAAAACCTGACTCAAAAAGACGGGCAACGCAAACCGCAGAATCATGAGATAGGGGTTACCCTTTGTCATGTCCACCGATTGCCCTCTTGAATGTGCTACAAAACGCATCATGCACCTCGGAAGTATTCTTATGACTTTATTTAATCACATTTATAGTGTAAAAGCAATACTTTTCAAATATAAAATCTTTATTGACAAATAGCGGCAGTAAATATATAATATACATGTATTTTATTGACAGTTTTTGTCGGAAAGGATACTTAAAATGGGAAAGTTTTCTGAAGATTTCAAGGCGTTTATTATGAAGGGCAATATCGTTGATATGGCTGTCGGCGTTGTTGTCGGCGGTGCGTTCAACAAGATCGTTACCTCGCTTGTAAACGACATCATCATGCCCCTCCTCGGTCTTGTAATGGGCGGTCTTAACGTAAGTGATATGAAGCACGTTTTTTCTCCTGCGGTTATCGACGAGGTTACAGGCGCTGTAACAAAGGCAGAGCATGCTCTCACCTACGGTAATTTTATCCAGACAATTATCGACTTCCTTATTATCGCACTTTCTGTTTTTGTTGCACTCCGTGTGTTTGCAAAGCTCCAGAAAAAGCGTGCTGACGAAGAAGCAAAATAAGTTAAGCAAAACAAAAAATGACTTTCTTTCGAAAGTCATTTTTTTATTTTCACTTCAGCGAAGTTGATAGGCATACCCTGCGATGAAAAATTAGTTTCATACTCGGTCATTACGTTGCCGTCATTATACTCCGATGCATGCAGATCACGGCTCATTTTAACAACCTCCATACCTGCGGCTTCAAACTCCTCAAGCGAGAAGTCGAAAAGTCCGACATTGTCGGTTTTGAGTCGCAATATTCCGTCATCCTTAAGCAAGGACTTATAAATTTCAAGGAATGCGCGGTATGTAAGACGGCGTTTATAATAGCCCTTTTTCGGCCATGGGTCGCTGAAATTAAGGAATATGCAGGAAAAGGTTCCCGGTGCAAACCACTCGGTAAGCTCCTTTGCATCGCCGATTATAAAACGGAGATTCTTTGGGGCACCGCCGTCCATAGCCATGGCTTTTTCAACCGCACAAACCATAACGTCCTCTACCTTTTCCATAGCGTAGAAGTTGGCATTTTGATGTGCCATTGCCATTTCGCAGGAGAATTTGCCCTTGCCGCAACCTATTTCAAGGCAAAGCGGTCTTTCTGAGTCAAACGGACTCTGCGGATTTTCATATATAGCGGCTTTGTCATAGCACAAAACCTCTGCGGCTGCAGCAAGTCGCTCTGCACCGTGTTTTCTCTTTCTTGCTCTCATTGTTTGCCCTCTCGGAAATTTGATGTGATAATTATACAACAAATGATAGCAAAAAGCAAGGTAAATTATTGTTTATCGCGTGTCTGACTACCTGCAAGCTGTTTAACTTTTGTTCCACGCTATATGTCCTCGCCTCGATGCGTGAAACGCATCGGTTTTGGTAAAACACGTCGAGGACTTTCGCAAAGGTTCATTCTGCGTAGCCGTAACATAAATTATTGTTTATGGTAATGGCAACGCATCAACCGTGGTAGGGGACGGCGCCTTCGACGTCCCGCATGAACAAAGGCAAAACGGGATGTCCAGGGGGCCATCCCCTACCGGTTTGTGGGTTCCATTTTACCCACATAAACAATAGTTTACACAACAGCTAATTTGAATATTCGCAGCAGGTCTAACAGTTCGAGTTTGCCGTTTTCATTTATGTCCGCTGCTTCAATATACTCGTTGTTAAGCAGTGCATGCAGCATGGTAATAACGTCAGTTATGGTAGTAGCACCGTCGCCGTCAATATCGCAGCCGAGATACTGAACCGTATGCCCGTTTTCAAGTGCGTAGGTGTCGGTTGTTGAACCCTTGTGGCATGTGACAACCAGCGATTCCGAGCAGCCGGCAATTGCATTGTATTCATACTCGGTGTCAAACGAATATACCGTAATGCTTTCAAGCAAGTCACAGTTTCTAAAAGCGTAGGACTCAACGTATTTGGTGCTTGCAGGAATCTCAATGGAGGTTATAGGACACTTGTAAAATGCCATTTGCCCTATCGTAACAGTTTTGGGAGGAAGCTCAATTTTTGTCAATCTTGCATTTTCGGCAAATGCATCTCCATAAACCGTTTCAACGGTGGACGGTATTGTGTATTCCGTGCCGCTTTTGCCGGCGGGATAACACACAAGTGCCGTCATTGCGGTATCAAACAAAACTCCGTCAACCGCTTTAAAGCTCTTGTTTTCGGCTGATACAGCAAACTCACTGATACCCGTGCAAACTCTGAATGCTCCCTTGCCTATATTACCAACTTTTTCAGGGATAGTAAGTGATGTAATGCCTTTGCAATATGCAAACGCACTCTCACCTATTGAGGTAAGGGCATTGGGCAAAGCAAGCTCTGTAAGCGTGCCACAGGAAATGAACGCTTCCTTCCCTATCACGGTAACACCGCTTGGCAAATCTATCTCTTCAAGCTTCTGACAATAGCCAAAGCACAATTCGGGAATCTCGGC
>JAZQEH010000099.1:0-7798 GCA_045538895.1 Eubacteriales bacterium | reverse complement strand
AGATGCAGCAGAGAGAACCGGTGCTATCGCATTCAATGCAGAGTTTGAGCATTACACCGAGTTTGAGATTGAAAGCTTCGGTATCTACGTTTACAATGCAAACAGCGTACAGAAGGGCCACGTAGCAAGTGCGGATGCTGATGCATTCACAAGCAACAGCGGTAAGTTCAACGTTGTTGTAAACAACATTCCTGCTGAATACTTCGGCAGCAACGTACTCGCAATGCCTTACGTTGTGATAAACGGCGTGATCATCAACGGCGACGTATGCGTATTCAATGTAAACAATAGCCTTAAGTGGCTCGGTGCTAAATAATTAAAGGAGGTATCGGTATAATGATTAAATACGAACAGCCCAAAGCAACTCTTGTTGCGTTTGAAAGTGCAAACGTAATCGCAACAAGCCTTGAGCCGGAAGTACTCCTTAAGAGTGGAGCAAATCTCGGCGAACTTGATTCACAGACAATCAACCTCTTCAGCTAATCAAAACCTTAAAAGCCCATGCAAGTCGCATGGGCTTTTTTGTTTAGCTACATACTATTTTCTCTTGCCTTATGGCATGTTTTAATATATAATGTAAATAAAAGAGGTGATGACGTGCGTTACGATGTGTTTATTTCATATCGCCGTAGCGGCGGTGAGCATACTGCAAGGCTTATACGTGATAGCCTTGTTGAAAACGGATACAATGTATTTTTCGATGTAGAGTCGCTGCGTTCAGGACAGTTCAATACTAAGCTGTACTCTGTTATCGAGGAGTGCCGTGATTTTGTAATTGTACTTTCGCCAAACGCACTCGACCGATGTGCTGACGAGGCGGATTGGGTACGCTGTGAGATTGAGCACGCACTTAAACACAACAAAAACGTCATTCCGATTTTACTGCGTGACTTTGTTTTTCCCGAGAGTTTGCCTGCTTCAATCGCAAAACTCCGATATCTTAACGGAATAGAGGCAAATACGCAGTTTTTTGATGCTTTTGTTGAAAAACTCAGGACCTTTCTTTCCTCAAAACCGCACTTTTTCAGTAATACCAAGAGAATTGTCACAGCTGTTTGTGCATTGATACTTACCGCAGCAGTTGCTTTGGGAGCTTTTGCTTTGCTGAAAGATTCAGGACAGTATCCTTCAACCGCTTACGATAAAAATATTGCGTACGAAGTAGTCGCATTGTCGGGTGATTATCTTGCAAATATAAACATAATTGCCGAGCAGGCAAGCGATGCACTTGACAGTGCGGTGCGTTATCTTAACACAGGCGAAAACGATTACCGCAGTTTGAAAAATAATCTTGCACTGTGCAAGCACTCGATCAATAACGTTGATACGGATTTCGGTGCCGTGGATGAAGCCATCGTCAAAGAAATAACCGCTTCACCGTTCAAGTATGCCGATTTGAAGGCACTTTACGATGAGGTTGCGATATTCAAGGAGGATTGGCTTGACAATATCGCATATATTGAGTTTCTTCTTTCAGGCGAAAATCCGATTTCTGTCGATGACAAACTTACGGTTATCGACTGCTACAGGATTTTTCTTGACGAAACCTTGAAAATATATGCTTGCGGCACTAATGAGCTTTTATTGCCTATAGAAAATGAGGAGTTTTTAAACGACTTTTTTAATAAAACGCTTGTTTTCCTGCCACAGATACCGCTTAACATGGCAACGTGGCAAACCGATGCCCAGATTATAAATAACCTCGTGGATGAAGCGTTCAACAAATACGAGAGAGCATACGATAAAATGGTAGGCATTGTCGGTGACCAGAACGTTGCCTATGCTGAGCAGCTTGAAGAGTTTTATAATCTCTGTATGCCGGCAGAGGGGGACAGTGCAGGGCAACTCTGGATAAAGTTTACCGCACTGCTTTCGATTGATTGTATCAACGATGCCCGCCGTGTTGCAAAAATGTACTTTGATCTGGCAAAGCCGCAGGACGAATACGCAGAACTTTATGAAGACGTGGTTGATGCTTTTATAAATAATGTTGAAAACGGTACCGCCCAGTACGGTCCGATGGTTTCCTGCTACGATGCCGTCAAAAACGATGTTTTTGAAATCGGCGACATAATAGTGTCATTTAACGGAAATCGTATTTATACGCTTGAGGAATATACAACGGCAAAAAAGCAGCTTTCGGGCGATACGTATACCGTTGAGTGTCTGCGGCTTAACGGAAATGGCGACTTTGAAAAGCACACACTTACACTTTCAAAACAGATGCCGCTTGTGGCATTCAACGATTTACAGTTTTAGGAGAAATGCATGAAAAGAGTATTCATATTGGTTTTGGCTATGCTTTTGACCGTGGCATTTATCGGTTGCGGCGAAAAAGAGGAAACTGTGCAGGAGGATGTTATGATTGAACTTGAAAACAATTCTAACCCCGCAGGATACACTTATCAGAATAAAATTACCGGCAGTGCCGCCGACCCGTTCATACTTGAACATGGCGGAGCATATTATCTTTATTCGACAGGCGGCAGTAAATTCACCGTTCGCAAATCGTTTGACCTTGTTAATTGGGAAACTCAAAGCGAGCCTATTTTAAAGCTTTCGGATACATCATGGGCAACCCAAAAGGGCTGGGCACCTGAAATGTATGAGTACAACGGTAAGTTTTATTTTATTTTCTCTGCGGCAAATGCCGAGGGACGTCACTCTATCGAAATTGCCGTGTGTGATACACCCTACGGCAAGTTCAAGCCGCTTTTTGACCAGCCGTTCTTTGCTCCTGATTACAGTGTTATCGACGGCAGTCTTTTCTTTGACGATGACGGCAGAATTTATATGTATTATTCAAAGGATAATTCCACGAATTATGTAAACGGTAAGCGTACAAGCCAGACGTGGGGAGTAGAGCTTTACCCCGACTTTTCGGGAATCATCGGTGAACCTGTGCTTATCTCCACACCCGAGCAGGAGTGGGAGCTTAAAAGCGGCTCGGTACTCTGGAACGAGGGACCGGTTGTATTCAAGGGAAACGGCACGTACTACCTGCTTTATAGTGCAAATTATTACGTTTCCGAGCATTATTCCGTAGGTTACGCCACAAGCGATAGCCCGCTTAAATTCTTTGAAAAGAACGATAATGCATGCATACTCAAGGGCAACGGTACCACCGTTACAGGCCCCGGTCACTGCAACATACTGCGTTCGCCCGACGGTAGCGAGATATACGTTGTGTACCACGTTCATACCGTGCCGCCTAACACCGACAAGGGCAGAAGCCTTGCTATTGACCGCTTGATCATTAACGATGACGGCACACTTATGGTTGACGGCCCCAGCGAAACACGCCGTCCCTTGCCCTCCGGAGTTATGGGATATAAGAAAATAACAGACGGTTTTACTTACAGTGGAAACGGTGAAAGTGCCGAGTTCTCGTTTAATTCATCGGTTGACAACGTGTTTGACGGTGTTATACAAAGCGGAATTAACCGCATATTCTCAATGGAAAACGGCGGAAGCGTTGAGGTGAAATTTGATAAGCCCACGTCCGTCGGTGCTGCTTTGATCTACACTTCTACCCATGACGATTATGTGCCGGAGAGAGTGGACGTTATCGTTAACGGCAAGTATGTTTTCAGCGATTGCGGATTGATTCAGTATGCAGGTAAAATAGCCGTTGCATCACTTGCAAATCTTCCGAACGGCGAACTTGTTGAGCATATAAAGGTGGTTGTAACCACAGCCGAGGGCAGTGAATATGCCGCTCTTAGCGAAATTGTGTTTATCGGAAGATAATGTAGAAAAATACCAAAAAGTGTTGTATAATATAAGTATACCTTTTGAAAGGAATATTATCCTATGAAAATGACTGAAATTGTTAAACTTCTTGATGCAAAAGTGCTTTGCGGAGAGGAGCTTCTGGAGAACGAAGTTCATGCCGCTTGCGGCAGCGATATGATGAGCGACGTGCTTGCTTTTGTAAAGGATCAGGCGGTACTGCTCACCGGACTTGTAAATTTGCAGGTTGTACGCACTGCCGCTATGATGGATATGCGTTGCGTTGTGTTTGTACGTGGCAAAAATCCCACCGTGGATATCATTGATTTTGCAAAGGATAACGGCATAGTTGTGCTTGCCAGCGATGAGAGAATGTATCCTGCGTGCGGCAAGCTTTATGCAAGCGGACTTGTAGGCGGTTCGCTTCACGGTTAAAGGAGGGGTGAAATGTCAACACCATTGAAACTACATTATGACGTAAACGGTGAGGACTTTACCTCTGCCGGAAACGCATCTGTGCAGGCTAAAAAGGCGTTGCGTCAGCTCGGTTACGATCCCGACATCATTCGCCGTGTTGCGATTGCAATGTATGAGGGCGAAATCAACATGGTTATTCATGCTGACGGCGGTGCTGCCGATATTATTGTTTATCCCGATTACATAGAAATAGTTCTTGCCGATAAAGGTCCCGGTATTCCCGATGTTGCAAAGGCAATGCAGGAGGGATTCTCAACCGCTCCCGATAATATCCGTTCTCTCGGCTTTGGTGCCGGCATGGGACTTCCCAATATGAAAAAGCATACGGATGACATGAAAATAGATACTGTTATCGGAGAGGGAACAACCATTACAATGCGTGTTAATACCTAATACTGTTTGCGCCGTTTACGGCGGAAGGAGTTTGAAATGACTGAAAAAATCAATCACTCGGTGTTGCTTGACGTTGATAAGTGCAAGGGATGTACATATTGCCTTAAGCGTTGCCCTACCGAGGCTATACGAATACGAAACGGACATGCGGTTATCCGTGCGGAGAGGTGCATAGATTGCGGCGAATGTATCAGAGTTTGCCCGCATCAGGCGAAAACCGCACAGTATGACCGTCTTGAAGATTTTAAAGATTATAAATGGAAAATTGCGTTGCCTGCACCGGCTTTGTATGGTCAGTTTGACCGTCTTGACGACCTTGATTATGTTGTGTCAGGGCTTATTGATTGCGGCTTTGACGATGTTTTTGAGGTTGCCCGTGCGGCAGAAATAGTATCGGAGTTCACAAGAGAGTATCTGAAGCGTGATGATATTCCAAAGCCTGTGATAAGCTCTGCATGCCCGTCGGTAGTGCGTCTTATCAGTGTGCGTTTCCCGTATCTGCTTGACAACGTTCTTCCCATATTGCCTCCTGTTGAGGTTGCCGCACGCATGGCAAAAGAGGAGGCTATGAAAAAACATCCCGAGCTTCGTGAGGAGGATATCTGCGCACTCTTTATATCGCCTTGCCCCGCAAAGGTAAGCTATGTGCGTAATCCTCTCGGAACAGAAAAAAGCAAGGTTGACGGTGTGCTTGCAATCCGTGATATCTATTTTAAACTTGTCGGTGCGATGAACAAAATAAAGTTCCCCGAAACCGACTCAAAGACAGGCAGAATAGGTGTAAGCTGGGCAGGTACAGGCGGCGAAAGCTCGGCACTCCTCAATGATAAGTATCTTGCGGCAGACGGAATCGAAAACGTTATCAAGGTGCTTGATGAAATTGAAAAAGAGAACTTCGCAGGTCTTGAGTTTATTGAGCTTAATTCTTGTAACGGCGGTTGCGTAGGCGGTGCATTGAACGTTGAAAACCCGTATATCGCACGTGCAAGACTTCACATTATGCGCCGCTATCTTCCTGTGACAAAAACACGCATCGAAACCGATGATACCGATTCGCTGCTCTGGGATGCAGAGGTTGAGTATAACCCTGTGTTAAAGCTTGACAGCGACAGGGCAGAGGCTATGAACAAGATGCAGAAGATTCAGACGATTACCAAGTGCTTCCCGCAGATTGACTGTGGCTCATGCGGTGCACCTACGTGTGCGGCTCTTGCTGAGGACATTGTACGTGGCGAGGCAAGCGAGGATGATTGCATTATTGAAATGCGTCGCCAGATTCATTCGATATATGACCATCTTGGTAAAATAGTACACGATACCTACAATCCTCCGGAGGATAAGAAATGACAGTAAAAGAATTAGCAGAAAAACTTGATTTAAAGGTGCTTTCCATGCCTGACGAAACAAGGGAAGTGACCTGCGGATATGCAGGCGACCTGCTCAGTTGGGTAATGGGCAAAGCACCGGGTGACAGTGCATGGTTTACTATAATGTCCAATGTCAATATTGTAGCCGTTGCAATGCTCCGTGACGTTGCTGCAATCGTTGTCTGCGAGGGGGCAGAGATTGGCGAAGACGTAATCGCTCGTGCCGCCGAGCAGGAAGTAAACCTCCTCCTCAGCAAAAACGGCATATACGAAAATTGCACAGAACTTGCAAAGTTGATAGGGTAATTACCATTCTTCATTAAAACAATCTCTTAATAATTCTATAGCAAAGCGACATCCTTTTGCGAAATTTCCTGCACTTGAATCTAAAATCAAAACTTCGTGTGCGTTCACAAGCTTTAAAAAGAGTTCTCTTTCTTTTCCTGAAAGAAGTTTGTTTAATTCTTCTTCACATTCTGCAAAAATGCGAAGAGCAGTTTGGCATTTTTCGGAATTGTATGGTGGTAAATCGTTTGGTTGAATATTCCCATAGTATAAATCTTCTAAAAACCTCATGATAATCTCCTTTCGTAGTACTCATAAGTACTATAATGACATAATAGCATAATTTTGGTGTATTGTCAATAGTACCAAGAAGTACTAAGGAGAAAAATATGTATTTAAAAAGATTGCGTGATTTGCGTGAAGACCATGATTTGCTTCAAAAAGATGTTGCGGAAATACTAGGAATTTCCCAAACTGTATATTCGAGATATGAAAGAGGGTATCAAAATATTCCTTTAGAACATTTAGTTAAGTTGGCGGATTATTATAATGTTTCGTTAGATTATATATTCGAGCGTGACAATAAGTAGGCTAGTCCAAAGTAGGGGCGATTATTAATCGCCCGTCAAAAATTGAAAGGAGGAAAACATATGCCAAAATTCTACTATGACCTACATATGCATTCCTGCCTTTCGCCATGTGCAGACGATGATATGACTCCCGTTACAATGGCAGGTATTGCGGCACTCAACGGACTGAATATAGCCGCACTCACCGACCATAATTCATGCGGCAATCTACCTGCATTTTTTGCTGCTTGCCGTGCATACGGCGTTGTGCCGATTGCAGGACTTGAGCTTGAAACCGCAGAAAGCGTGCATATCGTATGTCTTTTTGAGGAATACGATAAGGCTATCGAGTTCTGGCATACTGTAAAGGACAATTACATGATGCCGTTCAAGAATGACGTTGCAATGTTCGGCGGACAGTATTATATGAATGAGGACGATGAGGTGACAGGTACAGAGGAGATTCTGCTTATCACTTCAACTACACTTTCACTTGACGAGGGCGTTGCACTCGCAAGGGAACATGGTGCATTTGTTTTTCCTGCCCACATTGACCGCACCTCTAACGGAATTATCGCAGTTCTCGGTGATATTCCGCCCGAGCCGGGCTTTACCGCCGTTGAATTCAACGATAGTGCGAACGTGGCAGAGTATAAAGAAAAGTATGCCGAGGCAAAAAATGCCCTCGTACTGGTTGACTCGGATGCTCACCGTGTTACAAGCATAAACGAGGCGGTGAACTTCATCGAGCTTGATGCAGACCCCACCGATGAAGATGCAGTGCGAAAAGCGTTTTTTGAATATTTACGAAAAGGATGACCGTACGGTTGTCCTTTTTTATGTAAAGAAAATTATTGTTTATATTATTAAGGCCCCCTTGCCTAAAGGGGGCTGTCGTGCTTGCCACGACTGGGGGATACGTTCCAAAACCATTGTAAACACTGCTTTTTACGTATCCCTCCACCGCTAACGCGG
>JAZQEH010000098.1:0-54896 GCA_045538895.1 Eubacteriales bacterium | reverse complement strand
CCTAAGACCGCTTGGCCTCCGACTTGCAGCTGAAGGACAAGCTGCCCGAAATGAGCGAAGAAGAAATGATCGCCCTCCTTTCCACCAACGGTATGCTGGTGAAAAGACCTCTCATCATCGGGGCTGACTTTGTATTAGTCGGCTTCAAGGAAGCAGAATGGGAAAAATTGAAATAAGACAAACAAAAAAGAGCCTTTCGGCTCTTTTTGTTTTATCCAACTCTGAATGTGAGTGTACGTGTCCACGTGCCGCCAACCTCGGCTTTTTCAATGCCGAGTTTGGTTTCCCAAACGTGGTCGGTATCGGTGAGGTCGCTTGTGCCGCACCAAGGCTCAATGCTGAGTATCTGCATCTTATCGGGTACACCCCAAAGACACATGTACGGGAAGCCCTTGATACCCATTTCAACAAATCTGCCGGACTTCTTGGAGAGAAGTGTGATTGTATCGGCAGTAATGTCGCTGAAAAGCTTGGGATCATCATTAAAGAACTTTTCGCCTACAAACATATCGGTACCGTTTTCAAGTTCAACAGGTGCCTTTTTGCCTGTGAGCAGACGTGTGCCTGCTTCGGTTTCGGTACGGTTGAAGTTCTGCGGAGGATCAAAGCGAAGCACGTAGTCATCGCCGCTTTCGCCAAGCTCAATAGGACAGTAGAAGCCGGGGTGTGCACCAAGGCAGAAATAAACATCCTTTGTATCCTTGTTCACAACCTCAAAGCGCTGCTCAAGCACATCTCCGCAAAGCTCAAAGATTACACGGAACACAAATTCATAAGGAAGGAAGAACTTTGTGTCTTCATTGGAAGCAAGTTCAAGCACAACCTTTTCGGTAGTAGCATCTGCACACGCAAACTCCATGTCTTTAGCAAAACCGTGCATAGTTGCGGGATATACCTTGCCGCCGATAATTGTACGGTCGTGTGCAATTCTGCCGGGATTGGGGAAAAGGAGGATGGAGTGGGTGTTCCAGATTTCAGCACCGGGCTGCCACATATACTCCTTTTCGGTAACTTTAGAATAA
Organism: Eubacteriales bacterium; assembly: GCA_045538895.1. GTDB lineage: Bacteria > Bacillota > Clostridia > Oscillospirales > CAG-272 > UMGS902. The sequence goes on along the minus strand of JAZQEH010000098.1, from coordinate 53,874 downwards.
ATGCTTACAAGCTCTGCGCCACGTGTAACAACACCCACTTTGAGCTTGTCATTTTCAAGTATGTATTTCATTTTATATACCTTCTTTAAATTTTACTCGGATATTTCAATCCACTCGTCAAGACCTGCTGCCTTACCGAACACGGGCATATCGCCGTCCCAGGAAAAAGTCTGTGCTCTTACGCCTCTTGCACCCCAGCCGCCGTTAGGTGTACGCATTGCGTGATAAACGATAACATCGGTCTTGCCATCCTTGGTGGTTGTAAAGGAGCAGTGACCTGTACCGTGTGTACCCTCGCTCTGCTCAAAAACAAGCTCGGGCTTCTTTACCCAGTTCTTGGGGTCAAGAATGTCGCCGCCACGGAAGGTGAGAATACCAAGGCAGTAGAACTCGCTCCAGCTGCCCGAAGCGGAATATACGATATGAACGGTGTTATCCTTATAAAGGATCTGCGGTCCCTCATTGATATAGGGGCGGAACTTATCTGTGCCAAGAGAGTAGCCGCATGCACGCTTTTCCCACTCATATTCGGGCTTGGAAATAAGCACACGCTCACCCTCGATTTCGGTAGGTGACTTCATTTTTGCAATATATATGTTCTGTGCAACGTTCTCGTCGCCCTCCCAGCCGGACCATGAGAAATAAAGCTCGCCGTTGTACTGAATAACGGTGCCGTCGATAGCCCAGTGGTCATCGGGAGAGGTAATCTTGCCAATCATTTCATATTCACCGTCGGGACGGCCGTTCTTGGACTTGAGAACGTACATGCGGTGGTCAACGTTTTTACCGCCGTCTGCCGCAACGTACAAATACCAATCGCCGTTAATGTAATGGATCTCGGGTGCCCAGAGCTCTCTGCAGTATTCGGTGCCCTCTTCGGGAACAAATACGGTAACACCCTCACGTGTCAGCAGATTGATATTATCCGCAGAGCTTACCTGAATAGAACGGTCTGCACAAGAATAAACATAGTAGTATTTATCCTCAAAAAGAACTACGAAAGGGTCTGCACCCTTTTCAAGAATAGGATTTTGAAAACGAACTGCCATGATTTTCCTCCTTAAGAATAAATTATATCGTCTATAGTTTAACACAAACACCTTTGTTACACAATACCAAAAAACTATTAGTTTTGTGCAATATTTTCGCAAAAAATCAAAATTTTATTTATTTTTGAAAATTGTATTGATTTTTTTGTTTTATTGTGATACAATGAAATCCGCATTGCAAAAACTTGTTTTTAAAAATTTGTATAAATTATCGGAGGATAGATTACTTATGCATGCTATTGAATGGGTTCTTGGTATTTTGATTCTTCTTTGTTCGCTTTTCCTTATCGTTGCTGTTATTATGCAGCAGGGCAAGCAGAAAGGTCTTTCCGGAAGCATTTCCGGCGGTGCTGATACTTTCTTCGGCAAAACCAAAGGCAAGACTATTGACAAGGTTCTCTCCAAGGCTACTACCGTTATCGCTATCGTTTTTGTTGTTCTCGTAGTTGTTGCTTTCATTTGCGACGGTCACTTCAGCCAGAGCAATATCAACATTGTTAACGGTGACGATGCAACAACCACTACTGCTGCTGAAACTACTGCAGAGCCTGCTGAAACCACCGCAGACGTTGCAACTACCGAAGCAGTTGTTACTACCGAGGCTGTTGCTACCGAGGAAGCAGTTGTTACTACCGCAGAAGTTGTTGTTACCACTGCTGACGAAAATTAATCAATAGGTTTTTATTATCCGCTTTTGGTTTATACTAAAAGCGGATATTTTTTGTTTTAAGGATTATAATGAGAAAAAATAAAAAAACGCCGTTTGCAAAAAGCAAGGCGGCAAAAAGATTTGCAAGAAATTCAAGAAAGAAACGCTCCTCTCCCCCGTCATATGACTCTCTCAGAAGCACGTACAGCGACAGTGTCTTAATAGAGGGTACGTTCAGTGCAAGTGAGCGTGGATTTGGATTTGTAACTGCTGACGAGCGGTATAAGCTGCCCGATGACATATTCATTCCCGCAAGGTTCACCGAGGGGGCATTTGACGGTGACAGAGTTGAAATAAACGTAAAAAAGCGTGCTCTCAAGAACACAGGCGGAGAATTTCATGCCGAGGGGCAGGTTGTAAGAATAATTGAACGCGGAGTAAAGCAGTTCTGCGGAACTCTCATTTTAGACGGACATCTGCTTGGGCGTAACTTTTCGCCATACCGTGTTATACCCGACAATCCAAGACTCATGCTTGAAGCGGAGATTGACGATATCATGGATATTGAAATCGGCAACAAGGTTGAAGTCCGCCTGCTTGACTACGGCAGAGGTCCTCGTCCACCGAAGGGTGAGATAATACGTGACCTCGGTAAGACTCTTTCACTCGGAGCAAACTATGAGTCGGTACTGTTTGAGCATGGAATACGCACAGAATTTCCCACCGAGGCACTAAGATGTGCAGAAAAAGCCGCAGAAGAACCGATTTGTGCCGACGGCAGACTCGATTTGCGTGACAAAGCCATCTTCACAATAGACGGTGCAGATGCAAAAGACCTTGACGATGCGATTTCACTTGACGTCACCGAAACCGGCTACACTTTAGGCGTTCACATCGCCGATGTTTCGCACTACGTTCGCTACGGCACACCCACGGATAAGGAAGCCTTTGCAAGAGGTACAAGCGTGTATTTCATCGACAAAGTTGTCCCCATGCTCCCCGTTTGCCTTTCAAACGGAGTCTGCTCGCTCAACGCAGATACCGACAAATATACGCTCTCTGCCTTTATTGATTTGAACAAAGACGGCGAAATCACGGCTTGCCGCATTAAAAATGCCATCATACGTTCACGTGTACGTGGTGTCTACAGTGAGGTAAACGACCTTTTCAAGAACAAATCAAAGTCAAAGTTCTACAGAAAGTACAAGGACGTTTACAAAACCCTGACAACGATGTATCCGCTTTACGAGGTGCTTGCAAAGCGGGCAAAGATGCGTGGCGTGCTTGAACTTGAAAGTGCAGAGGCAAGATTTGTGATCGATGAAAACGGCATGCCGCTTGACATTATAAAGCGTGAGCGTGGCGATGCCGAGAAGATGATTGAGCAGTTCATGCTGACCGCAAACGAGGCGGTTGCACGCTACATGTGTGCAAGAGGGATTCCCTCGGTATTCCGTGTACACGAAGCACCAAGCGAGGAAAAGCTGACCGCATACAAGACTTTTGTGAAAAACGCAGGACTTTCAACCTTATCTTTAAGAGCGAAAAAACTCTCGACGGCAGCATTTGAGCCTATACTTGCAGAAGCGGCAGAGCGTGGCATGGAAAACGTGATTTCAAGGCTCACTCTCCGTGCCCAGATGAAAGCCAAGTACAGCGAGGTGCGTGACGACCATTTCGGTCTCGGACTTTCTTATTACTGCCACTTCACTTCCCCAATAAGACGTTATCCCGATCTGTCGGTACATCGCATATTAAAATATGCAATGGAGCATGGTGAAGAGGCGGCAATAAAAAGATATACGAAGTTTGCCGCAGAAAGTGCCGCCGCATCAAGTGAAAACGAGCTTAAAGCAATGGCAGCAGAACGTGATATCGAGGATTTGTACAAGGTTATTTTCATGCAAAACGAGGTTGGAAACGAGTTCGATGCAGTGATAAGCTCGGTTACTTCATTCGGCCTTTTCTGCGAACTTGAAAATACCTGTGAGGGACTTGTTCCTATTGAAGTGCTCGGTGACGGATTCAAGTTCCGTGAAGAAACGCTCACTCTCGGTTGCGGACGTGAGCAGTACAAGCTCGGACAGACTCTCCGTGTGCGTATAACCGAAGCAAACGTTCTCCGCCGCAGAATCTATATGGAAATTGTAAAATGATATCGGCATTGCCGATATCATTTTTTGTGTAAGGTAAATTATTGTTTACATTAACAAGCCTTCCTCAGACGAGGAAGGTGGCACCGTAAGGTGACGGAAGGAGGGAACATTTCTAATTGTTACTTTTTCCCTCCCTCAGTCAGCGTTCCGCTGACAGCTCCCTCGTCTGAGGGAGCCTTTATTACAACCATAAACATTAATTTATTTCATTTGACATTACCTGCAATTAATGATAGAATTGTATTATAAAATCAATATCAAAGGACAACCATGAAAAGCATTAAAAAAAGATTTGCAAAGGCAAGAATAATTTCTAAAGTTATACAATTTGAAGAAAACGGCGGAAACTCATTTAATGACAATGACGCAGACAGCGAAGCGGGCGAAACCACCACGCTGACTACCGACTGCACCGTTGCCGAAAAGGGCTCCCGAATAGAAATCGAATACGAGGAGTCCGAAATCACAGGACTTGAAGGCTCAAAAACCAAGGTGTTTTTCGACAAAAAAACTCCCTCTCTCGTCAGCATACTGCGTGAGGGAAACGTTTCAACAGCACTTGTATTTGAAGAGGGCAGACGTCATCTCTGCGTTTATGAAACACCGTACTTCCCTATTGAACTCTGCGTTAACACGCTTTCGCTTGAAAACACATTAAACTATAACGGCGGCAGCATGAAAGCCGAATACCTTGTAGAAATGAACGGCGTTCTTGCCGAAAAAACTATTATTACTATAAGCATTGTGGGATAAAATGGCTGAAATTGACATCAAAAAAGAATATAAGACGCCAAACGGAGTTTATGTTCTGTTCGGTGAGGAGGATTATTTAAAGCGTTTTTACGCTTCAAAAATCCGTGAGAGTATACTTGGAGATTCACCGTATGCTCTTTTTAACCATGCCGTTTTTTCTCCCAAAAACCTCTCTGACGACTCGATGCTCGATGCTCTGGCGACACCTCCTATTTTCGATGACAAAAAAATAATCGAACTTACCGAGTTTAATTTTTCGGAGCTTAAGGCTGCGGAAACCGAAGCCCTACTTGACTTTTTTGCCGCAGCAAACGAGTATGACCATGCAGTAATCGTTATGAACGTTGCAAACGGGGCACTTGACTATGGTACGGCAAAGGGGGCAAAAATCACCAAGCCATCTCCGATATACAAAAAGCTCTCTGCCGTAGCAAAATGTGCGTATCTGCCCAAAGCTACTCAAAGAGAACTTGCAAACTGGGCTGCAAAGCACTTTGAAAAGGATTCTTTAGGCATTGAAACCGATGCGGTTTATCTGCTTATCGAGCAATGCTCGTCGGACATGATGACAATGGCGGGCGAGATAGAAAAGCTGTGTGCATATCTGCACGCAAACGGACGTGACACTGTTACAAAAGAGGATATAAAAAACATCTGCTGCGAAACACGTGAGCTTGAACCCTTTGCCCTTTCAAATGCGGTGCTTGCAGGCAAAACCGATGCGGCACTTGGTATTTTGCACCTGATGGAGCAAAAGCACATCCGTCCGGCAATAGCTTTTGCAGGCATATACAGCACATACATCGACCTGTACAAGGTCAAGGCGGCTCTTGACGGCGGAATCCCCTACACCGACGTTGCAAAGCGGCTTAAAATGAACGAATACCGTGCATCAATCTATGCAAATGCGGCAAAGAGTACCACGCTGAAAAAAATCAGCCACGTACTTTCGCTATGCCGTGACGCCGACCTCAAAATAAAAAGCGAAACGACAAACTATGACCGACTGAAATCGCTCGTATGCGAAGCCGCAAGGGGGGGCAGAGCATGACGGAGAAAATAAAGCTTTCCCTGCCCGTTATCGTCGAAGGGAAATACGATAAAATCAAGCTCGACTCAATTCTTGATGCAAAAATAATCACAACCGGCGGCTTTGGAATTTTCAACAGTGAGGAAAAAAAGGCACTCATTAAAAAACTGTGCATGAACGGTGTTATTCTGCTTTGCGACAGTGACGGTGCAGGCAAGGTAATCCGCTCATATATCAAGAGCTTTTTACCGCCTGAAAAGGTGATAAACCTCTATATTCCGCAAATTGAAGGCAAAGAAAAACGCAAGCGTACAGGCTCAAAAGAGGGTACGCTCGGCGTTGAGGGAATTGATGCAGACGTCCTGCGTGAGCTTTTTAAAAAATACGAGAGTGCAGCCGAAGAAAAGCGTACCCCAATAACCAAGCGTGACTTTTATATTCACGGTCTTTCGGGCGGTGAAAACAGCTCCGAAAAGCGTGACAGACTCGCTTCACTTTACGGTCTGCCAAGCAAAATGACAGCCAACGCATTACTCGATGCACTCAATATAATCTCCTCTTTTGAGGAATTTGAACAAAAAATTAAAGAAATGTGAGGATTTTTCGATTTAATATCGACAAACAGGCAAATGGGAAAATTAGGAGAACTTTTTAAAAAATACCGTGAGATTATAGTCTACGTATTTGTGGGCGGTCTTACCACATTATCAAACTGGCTCACCTACGCACTGCTCACCTTTTGCTTCTTGGAAATAAACTTAAGTTTTGCCAACACCGTTGCATGGGCAGTATCGGTTATATTCGCCTTTTTCGCTAACAAATTTATAGTATTCAAGCATGAAAACGGCGAACATATTTTACGTGAGTTTTTGACATTCTTCGGTGCAAGAGCGCTTTCGGGACTCTTTGAAATCGGAGGCTTTGCACTTCTCGTTGACGTACTTCACTTCAACGATTGGCTTGTAAAGATCGGCATTGCGGTATTTGTTGTAATCGCAAACTACGTTCTCTCAAAGTTCCTTATCTTCAAGAAATAAAGGAGAGATTGTCATGAAAAAGCTTTCTGTATTGTCACTTTTACTTGTTGTTTGTATGCTCTTTTCCGCATGCGGTGCGAGCAAAACGGTAATGGAAGAAATGAAAGAGATGGAAACCACACGGGGCGACTATTTCTATTCATCCTCTACCAACGGCTCGGTTATGACACCCAGCATCCCCATGGCAGACGATATGCTGATGGACGGCGGTGCTATTGAATTTGGCAGTGCCACCGGCAGCACCGTGAGTACTGACATTGCGTTCAAAGAAGAAAAGCTCATTTACACCTCCCGTGTTGTGCTTGAAACCGAGGAATTTGACACGGCTACCGATGCTCTGCATGCTACAATAAAGTCACTCGGCGGCATCATCATTTCCGAAAATGCGTACAATCTTAACGGAGTTAACCGTGGCGGCTACCGCAATCTCAGCATGACTGTACGTATTCCGCAGGAGAACTATGACGCCTTCCTTTCGGGAATTTCCGAAAGCTACAACGTGGCAAGCATACAGAATTCGGTTGAAAACCTCACCGAACGCTACTATGACAACGAAAACCGCCTGAAATCCTACCGTATTCAGGAGGAGCGTTTGTTTGCGATGCTCGAAAAGGCAGAAAACGTTTCGGAAATGCTTGAAATTGAGGCTCGCCTTTGCGACGTTCAGTATCAAATTGAGGCTCTCACAAACACACAGACCACCATTGATAACGACGTTAAATACTCAACATTTTACCTTGATTTGAACGAGGTTACAAAGTTTACATCCCCTGCCCCCAAGACCTTTGGCGACAGACTTGTTGAAACCTTGAAGGACTCCGGAGAAATGTTTGCAGAGTTCCTTGAGGGTGCATTGTTCACACTTATTATTCTTGCTCCTTACATCGCAATCGCCGGTGTAATCGCAATAGTTGCCGTTTGCACTTTCAAGCACAAAAAGAAGAAAGCGGCGGCAAAAAAGGAGAAACAAAATGAAAACTAAACTGCTTGCATTAATTCTGCTCTCGATGCTTTGTCTTACGGCTTGCACACCCGATGACGTATCTTTTTACCCGTCAGGTGAAGAAGTTACCACAAAAGATACAGAAGCCACCGAAAGACTTCCCTTGCCCGAAGTGGACGGCAGTCTTTCGTTTACGGATAGTCTTATGAAGCTCACCGCCGCAGACGGGAACCGCATGATTTCGCCATACTCTGCTAAAATGTGTCTTGCTCTCCTTGCAAACGGTGCAGACGGTGATACAAAGTCGCAGATTCTCGAAGCTGTAGGCATTACCGACCTCGACAGCTACAATGCAGAGGTAGAAAAACTGCTTGCAAGATATGCAACATACGCAGGTGTAATGTCACTTGAAACCGCCAACTCGCTCTGGATAAACCAAACCGAATTCGGCGGCAAGGGCGAATTCCTCATGGGTTACCGTGAAGCTATGGAAAAGTTCTACTCCGCAGAGGTGCGTGAAGTTGAGAGCAAGAACTCTGTTGAAGAAGTAAACGCATGGGTTAACGAAAAGACAAAAGAAAAAATCCCCACTATTTTAAGTGAGGAGCACAGAAATTTTGCAACCGCACTCGTAAATGCAGTTTATTTTAAAGCGGCTTGGGAGGAAGAATTTTCTAAAAACCTCACAGACAAAATGGACTTCAATAACGTTGACGGCACAGTTTTAACGCTCGACTTTATGCATAAAACCGAGTATCTCGATTACTGTGAAAAAGACGGTGTGAAAGCTATCAAGCTCGACTATAGCCGTTATGCAAGCGATGAACTCTACGTAGATGACATGGATTATAGCTTCAGCATGTACATTATGCTTGGTGACGACGTTAATGTTGAGGAGTTTTTGAACTCGGCAACCTTTGAAAACAAACGTGTTGCTTTAGCAATACCGAAGTTCCGCATTGAATATTCGGTAGGTCTTACCGATATACTTAAAGCACTCGGTATGATGGATGCTTTTGATGCAGGCAAGGCAAATCTCGGCAAAATGATGGATCTTGAAAAACTCAGCGGCAATCTCTTTGTAAGCGACGTTTTGCAGAAGACCTACATCGACGTTGATGAAAAAGGTACCGAGGCTGCCGCAGTTACGGCAATTTTAGCTAAATGCACATCGGTGATGATAAGCCAGCCTGACCCGATAGTGTTTACGGCTGACCGCCCGTTCTATTTTGCAATCCGTGACAACACAAGCGGCGATATTCTCTTCGCAGGCAGATACGAAACAGGTAAATGAACAAAACCCCCGTTAAACGGGGGTTTTTCAATTTCAGATATAGCCATAATGATACTTTTCTGCCTCCCTACGAGAGGGAGCCTTTGTCACAAATACTTTCTTCTTTTCACTTTATAATGATTGTTGTTTTGTTCAAGTACCGCAATTATTGTAGGGCACAGCCTTTAGGATGTGCCGAAAACGGTTCGTCGGAAACCGCCGAACCCTACATTGTATGAATAACTTTTACTCCATATTTCATTTCACTTTTTCCTTTCGACATTGTTCGACAGCCATATAATTCACACCCTGACAGGATTGAAAAATTATTTGTATGTATAATAGTCATCACTACAAGGTTGATAATCTTCACAGATATCAAACAAAGTGCGACTTCTCTTTTTTCGTTCTGCACTATCCTCTGTCACAAAGTACAAATCTGCTTTGCATTTCGGTTCAAAATCATTGACGCAAAAGATTTCATTATCTTTGTCGCCAGTTGGGCAAAAGTTCCCAAATCTGCAAGTATAACATGAATGTATTTTATACTTTTCATTCAACGTCTTTGACAGTTCTACAAAAATACTTTCTGTATTTCCAGTCAATTCAATCTTTTTTCCGTCCATAAGCATTGAAAATTTATCATGCTCTGCATCTTTATTAAATTGCATTTCAACATCAAACACCTTTACTTCATTTAATGTTTTCAGGTGTAAATGAAAATTCTCTCTCTTCAATACATTCACATCTCCTTTCGACAACATTCGACATTTCTTAATTGCGAGGCATAAGGTTTAGATGCAAACCTTTCGGGTGTCAAGTTCGTGTTAAGTTAGAGCTAAAAATCAATTTAAAACATAATCCCATATCATTTGATTTTTGCCTGTTCTGTAACCAGGATCTTCCGATCTTCCTTTACTGTTTAAAAATCTGCCAATATGATTTGTGCGTGGTGATGCAAAAAGATTGTCTATCTTCCCATCATTGTATTTAATATCTATTATAAATTTGGGATCGTGTTGCATAGACTCCAGATGTGACGGATGTCTGTCATTAGTAATATCAGTTGTCTGCAACAATATGTTAAATATTTTGTTAATTTCCTTCTTATCTTCTACAATAATTTTATTTGTATCATAGGGATGCATTGATATTACTATACTATCAACATTTTTTACATCCTGTGAAACCAAACTACCAGCATAGTTATAAAAATAAGTAAATAAAGCTGAAATAACCACTATCACAACAGCTAACAATATTATGATTTTCTTTTTCATAAAATCACATCCTTTCGCCAACTTTCGACATTCTTTATAATCTCATATTGAGTTTTGACTTAAAATCATCCATATACATACAAATCAATATCTATGTTTGTTCTTGTTTTGTGACAAAAATCAATTACATCTAAACTCGGTGCCAAGCACGGATGACTGTTATATGAATATATTTCAGGAACGACTTCCAAATAAAACTCAACATCAAATTTTTCTTTAATTTGTTTTAAAACCTCTATTTTAGGAACAAGGTCGGAAATTGTTTTTAACATTTGTTTTTCTGTTAGAATATCATATTCTTCACATTTACCATAATTCCAGTATGCCGTTATAGACGGTTTCCCATTAGGCAACAAATCTCCGAGTTTCCGTGTTTTAAAAGGTTTTAAATTCAACATATCAGTAATAATATCCGGACTGAATTCTCCACGGATAGAAAAATATGTATAACATTTATCGTTTCTTTTTCTTTTAAACAATTTATTCTCCTCTTTCATACACATTATCAAAGCATAAAATATTGAACTAATTTAGCAAGCTATATATTTAAATTATACCAAAATACCTCTCCCATTGCAAGCAAAAATCCGCACACGGTTGTGTGCTGATTTTCTCTTAAGTGCCTTAGTCTATCCAGGTAACCTTTTTCATTACCATATCAATGCGTGGACGGTCGTTATAGTCTGTTGCAACGTCTGCAATTTCGTCTACAACGTCCATACCCTCAACAACTCTACCGAATGCGGCATACTGACCGTCAAGATAAAGTGCATCGGCGTGCATGATAAAAAACTGCGAGGATGCAGAGTCGGGATGCTGGGAGCGAGCCATGGAAATAACGCCTCTGACATGGCTGATGGGGTTCTGATAGCCGTTCATTGCAAACTCACCTACAATGTTCTCGCCGCTTCCGCCACAGCCAGTGCCTGTGGGGTCGCCGCCCTGAATCATAAAGCCGCTTATAACACGGTGGAAAATAAGTCCGTCATAAAAGCCCTTTTTAACAAGGTTCTCGAAATTTGCCGCTGTTACGGGTGCCGCTTCCTTATCAAGTTCAACCTTGATAATTCCGCCATTTTCCATTTCAATCTGTACCATAAAAATATATTCCTTTCTTATTTAAAGTTTTCCGTGAACCATACCGCACTTTTCGGTATAGAAAATTCCTTGCCGCAAAGGTATCCGAGCGGTCCGCTTGTATCGGCAAAGTCGAAACGCAAGCGGTATGAATAGAGTGCCTGATATTTATAACCGTTTTTGCGGTCATCACGGTTTACACCGTATTTGCCGTCACCGAGCAAGGGGTGCCCTATATACGAAAACTGTGCACGTATCTGGTGAGTTCTGCCCGTGAGAAGTTCAACCTCAAGCAGCGAGTTTCCGTCCTTTTCGGCAATAACCTTATACTTTGTGCCGATACTTTTTGCATCACGTGGCTTGTTTGATGCCTCATAAATCTTTACGGTGTTGGTTTTTGAGTCTTTTTTAAGCCATGCGTGAAGCGTGTCGCTCTTGCGCCGCATGATTCCGTGAACTGCACAAAGATAAAACTTTGACGTTTCACCGTCACGGATCTTTTCATTCATCACACGGAGTGCTTCAGCATTTTTTGCAAGAATTACGATGCCGCCCGTGTTACGGTCGATACGGTTACAAAGTGCAGGTGCAAACGACTGTTCCTTATCTGGCTCGTACTCGCCCTTTTGAAAAAGATACGCCTTTGCATGGAAAAGCAGCGTATTATTCTGCCCCTCTTTATCATCATGCACAAGCACACCGGGGTGCTTTGACAAAAGCATTATGTTGTTATCCTCATAGACGATATCAAGGTTTACACGAACTCTTGAAAGCGCCTCGGCAGTGCCGCTTTTCTCGCCGCTCTCAAAAAATTCCTCTGCTATAAAAAGCTGCAAGGTATCGCCCTCGCAGAGCATCTGATTATTCTCTGCCCTTTTGCGATTGACCTTAATCTTTTTTTGCCTGATAAGACGGTACATGAGCGATACGGGCATACCGTAAAGTGATTTTGTAAGAAACTTATCAAGACGCTGGCCTGCATCGTTCTTGCCAATTACAAGTTCACGCATAATGTACCTCCTTTTCAAAGACTTTGTTAATTATACCACACATAATACATTGTCGCAAGTAATTTTTGTTATTTACACGGCTTAAAATTTATGATAGAATTTAACGGTATGGAGGTGATGGCATGGCATACACGATAAGCGCGTATACGCTTGGATGCAAGGTTAGCCAATACGAAAGCGAAGCTATACTTGAAGAAGCAGAGCGCAGAGGATTTATAGCAGTTAAAAGCGGCATTGCCGATGTGTATGTCGTAAACACCTGCACCGTTACGGCAGAGGGCGACAGAAAATGCCGCCAGCTCATAAGAAGGCTTGCAAAGGGGGCTCCTGATGCAAAAATCCTTGTTTGCGGTTGCTATTCGCAGGTTGCACCCGAAGAAGTTGCAAAAATCGAAGCGGTGGACTACATCAGCGGAACGCTTGACAAATTAAAGATAGTTGACCGTGCAATTTCACTTTTGGAAGGCAAGGAAGTAAAAAGAACAGAGGTTTCCTCGCTTGACGGTGCTACCTTTGAAAAAATGCAGATTCATCACGCTCCACGCACACGTGCGTATATAAAAATCGAGGATGGCTGCGAAAACCGTTGTGCGTACTGCAAGATTCCCGATGCGAGAGGAAAGGTACGCTCAAAGTCGATTGCGGATACTATCGAGGAAATGCAGATTCTTGCCGCAAACGGCATAAAAGAAGTTGTGCTGACAGGCATCGAAACGGCTTCTTTCGGCGTTGACACGGGCGAAAGCCTTGCGGATCTGCTTTGCGAAGCCGACAAAATAGACGGTATCGAAAGAATACGTCTTGGCTCGCTTGAGCCGACACTTATGCGTCCTGCTTTCGTTGAGAGAATCGCAAAGCTAAAAAAACTTACTCCGCATTTTCATTTATCAATGCAAAGCGGCTGCTCCAAAACACTTGCCGCAATGAAAAGAAAATACAACGCTGATATGGCACTTGAGTGCATCGAAAGAATACGCTCCGCCATTCCCGATGTTCAGCTTACCACCGATTTTATCGTCGGTTTTCCTACAGAGAGTGAAGACGACTTTGAAAAAACGGTTGAGTTTGTAAAAAAAGCAAGATTCCTGCAGGCACATATTTTTAAATACTCAAAGCGTGACGGCACGGTTGCCGCCACTATGAGCGGTCAGGTTGCCGAGGAGATAAAGCAGGCACGCTCTCAAAAGCTGATAGCGGTCTGCAAAGAGATTACAAAAGAGATACTTAACGAAGAGATAGCACATCGAGGCGTGCAAAGAGTGCTTTTTGAACAAAAGGTTGACGGAATGTGGTGCGGTCACACCGCATCTTTCATCGAAGTTAGAGTCAAAAGCGACTGCATGCTGCAGAGTGTTTTCCGTGACGTAAAGCTCACCGCTACAGACGGTGAGCATCTGATTGGAGAAATCATATGAAGGATTTGCAAAAAAACGACGTTCCCGCAACAGGTCAGGTAAAGAAAAGCGTTTTTATTCACGAAAACAGCGGTATCAGGATTCTGTTTGCAGGCAACTCTATAACAAAGCATTCCCCACGCCCTGCAATGGGTTGGCTTAATGATTGCGGAATGGCGGCGTCGGACATTGAGCATGACTACGTTCATTTGCTGCTTTCAAAAATACGTGAGTATGACAAAAATGCGGCGTGGGCAATAGCACAGGTAGGAAGCTATGAGGCTAATTTGTTTAACGGAGCATCCCCCAACGACCATCATAGCGAAGCCGCCGATTTCAATGCGGATATAATCATCATGTTTTACGGTGCCAACACGCCGAAAGAATATGACGGCATGGAGAATCCCAAAAGGACATTCAGAAGTGCGTATGAAGAAATGCGTAACTTCTTAAACAAAAGCGGAAAAGCAAAAATACTTCACGGTGAGGGCTTTTACGTAAGGCCGAAGCTTGACGAAGAAAAGATGGAGGTTGCTGAAAAATACGGTGACATATGGGTGTCGCTTGACGGCATCGGAACACGTGAGGACACACACGGCAGATTCAACCATCCAAGCGACAAAGGTATGCAAATTATAGCCGATAAATTCTGGGAAAAGCTTGAGCCACTGCTCAAAGAAATTCTTTTTTAAAAAAATTGTAATTTCCTCTTGCATTTTCAAAAATCATATGCTATAATATCGGTTGTCCGCAAAGTTGTTAATTATTAATAATATAAATTACCGCTTATTTGGGAGGTGCAATTCACATGGCAAAGTGCAGCGTATGCAACAAGGGTGTGACCTTCGGTCACAATGTTTCTCACTCTAACCGCAAGACCAACAGAACTTGGAAGCCCAACATCAGAAAAGTTAAGGCTGTTGTAAACGGAACACCTAAAACCGTTTATGTTTGTTCCCGTTGTCTCCGCAGTGGCAAGGTTGAGCGTGCAATCTAAGAAACATATTTGCAAAAATACAGGCAGACATGAGTCTGCCTTATTTTTTATCTGTAAAGGAATAAAAATGAAATTCAAAAACAGTAAAAAAGCTTGGGCATGGCTTATCATCGGTGCCCTTTTCCTCGGCTATTTTTTCATTGAGGCTCTGTTTATCGGCGTTAATTTTCACTCACTGCTATGGTGCTGGGCGGTTGGCGGTGCGATTTGCGTTCTATTTGCCTTGCTTACTTTTAAGTATGGCAGACTGCCTGTACCGAAATGGCTTTTCAGAGTGTGCGTTATTATACTCACGGTAGTGATGTCTTATTTTTGCTTTATTGAGGGAATGATTATTTCTCACATGGGTGAAGACGGCGAAAGCAATCTTGATTACATAGTAGTCCTCGGTGCAAAGGTAAACCGGAACGGAGTTCCGTCAAAGCCGCTTTATTGGAGAATTGATGCAGCCGAAAAGTATCTTAATGAAAATCCCGACACCGTTGCAATCCTTTCGGGTGGGCAAGGTGCAGACGAGCCTGTAAGCGAAGCTGAATGTATGTACCGTGAGCTTGTAAAAAGAGGAATTGAGCCGTCACGGCTTATCTGTGAAAGCAAGTCAACTGATACAAACGAAAATATACGCTACAGTCTTGAACTTATGCCCGAAGATGCAGCGTTTGGAGTGCTGTCAAACAACTTCCACGTTTACCGTGCCGTAAGGATCTCCGAAAAGATTTCAGGCAGAGAGGTCAGCGGAATAGCATCGCAATATAAGGATGCTTTGCTCATACATTATATGGCACGTGAAGCGGTCGGAATCACTATGGACGTTTTACACGGCAATATGGATTTTTTTGAATAGGTTTTAACAAAAAGCTTTGCGGTTGCAAAGCTTTTTATTTTTCATAGAGAAACCAATGTTCAGAGGGAAACGAAGGCGTTCTTTCTTAAAAAGAAAGAACCAAAGAAAAACTGTAAAATACTTAATAAGTAGCCATGGCTACAAACAATAATTTTTAAAAAAAGGTTCTGACATCGTTTTCCTGAACAATAATTTACACCCCACTGCCACACGGATATAATTGCAATTTTTTCTTCTATATTATTGCAATTAATTATTAATAATAGTATAATGAATATGTATGTAAATTTATTTGCGGCATTGCCGCAGGAGGACTTAATTATGATAGTTGACAGAATTGATAATCTTAACCTTTATATCCCCTACAACAAGAAGCTTAAAGTTGTTTGCGACTACCTTGCAAGCACCGACATCCATGCTCTTGAAGTTGGCAAATACGATATCGCAGAGGGTGTTCGTGTTGTTGTAAATGCATTCACGCCCAAGGAACCCGATGCAGCAAGATGGGAAACTCACAAGAAGTACATCGACCTCCAGTATCTTATCGAAGGCGATGAAACCATGGGTTACCTCCACATCGACGAGATGGAAGATGCTGAATACAACGAAGAAAAGGACATAAGCTACCCTGTACCGAAAGCAGACGCATGCATGACACTCATTCCCCTTAAGACAGGTCACTTCGCTTTCCTTGAGCCAAGAGATGCTCACCGTCCGTCTGCAAAGCTCAACTCTACCGCTTCTAAAAAGCTCATTTTCAAGATTCCCGTAGAAGACTGATAAAATGAATTACAATTTTTCGCACAAGCTTGCAAATCTGAAACCGTCTGTTATCCGTGAAATTTTCAAAAACCTCACAGACCCCTCGGTAATTTCTTTCGGCGGAGGAAATCCCTCTCCCGAATCATTCCCCGTAGACGAGCTTAAAAGGCTCTCTGCCGATATTTTCGAAAATCAAGCGACTTCGGCACTCCAATACAGCATAACCGAAGGGTATACACCGCTTCGTGAGGTGCTTAAAAACCGAGTTAAAGCAAAATTCAACATCGGCCGTGACTTTGACGAAACTATTATCGTTTCGGGCGGTCAGCAAGGCATTGAGCTTGCATGCAAGGTTTTTTGCAACGAGGGCGATACGGTTTTATGCGAAGAACCAAGCTTTATCGGTGCACTCAATTCATTCCGCTCAAACGGTGCTTATACTGTTGGTGTATCTTGCGATGAAAACGGCATTATCCCCGAACTGCTTGAAGAAAAGCTCATAAATACACCGAACGTAAAGCTGCTTTACATTATCCCTACTTTCCAGAATCCGATGGGCATAACCACACCTCTTGAACGAAGAAAGAAAGTGTATGAGCTTTGCAAAAAGCACGGTGTTATCATTATTGAGGACAACCCATACGGCGAGCTTCGCTTTGACGGCGAGGACGTTCCCACAATAAAGTCAATGGACGACAGCGGCATTGTTATCTACTGCTCCTCGCTTTCTAAAATCCTTTCCGCCGGTATGCGTATAGGATACGTGGTAGCGCCGCAAGCGATAACGTCGAAAATGGCAGTTGCAAAGCAAGGCGAAGACGTGCATACAAACATCTTTTTCCAGATGCTTTGCCACAAATATATCACGGAATGTGACCTTGAAAGTCACATTATGATGATACGTGCAATCTACCGTAAAAAGTGTTCACTTATGCTTGAATGTCTTGAAAGAGAGCTTCCGAGCGAGATAACCTTTACACGTCCGAAAGGCGGCTTGTTTATCTGGTGTACTCTGCCCCGCTCTATCGACAGTGCCCCCTTTGTCAAAGGACTTTTGCAGCACAAGGTGGCTATTGTACCGGGTTCTGCTTTTCTGGCAGACGAAAACGGCATATCCTCATCATTTAGATTAAACTATTCCACTCCGTCAGATGACGATATCATCAAAGGTGTGAAGATTCTCGGCGAGTATTCTAAAGAATTTCTTGCCAATAACTGAAAGGTGACTTCTAATGTTAAACGATAAGAAAGTGGTTTTCTCCGGCGTTCAACCCTCGGGAAACCTCACTATTGGTAACTATCTCGGCGCTATCCGCAATTTTTCGGATTTCTCCGACCTTTACAAATGCTTCTACTGCGTTGTAGACATGCATGCCATAACCGTGCGTCAGGTGCCTGCAGAGCTTCGCCGCCGCACCTATGAAACGCTTGCGCTTTACATTGCCTGCGGTCTTGACCCTGATAAGAACACTCTCTACGTTCAGTCGCACGTGTCAGGACATGCCGAGCTCGGCTGGATCCTCAACTGCTACACAATGTTCGGCGAGCTTTCCCGCATGACACAGTTCAAGGACAAGAGTGCAAAGCATGCAGACAACGTTAATGCAGGTCTTTTCACATATCCCACACTCATGGCGGCAGATATTCTGCTTTACCAGACCGACCTCGTTCCCGTTGGCGTTGACCAAAAGCAGCATCTTGAGCTTGCACGCGATATTGCTACAAGATTCAACGGTGTTTACGGCGATACCTTTACCGTGCCTGACGGCTATATGGCAAAAAGCGGTGCTAAAATCATGTCACTTGCCGAGCCTGCAAAGAAAATGTCGAAATCCGATGAGAATGCAAATGCCGTTGTATACATCCTCGACTCCAAGGACGATATTATGCGTAAATTCAAGCGTGCCGTTACCGACTCTGACACCTGTGTCCGTTTCGCAGAGGGCAAGGACGGCATAAACAATCTTATGACTATTTACTCATGCTTTACAGGCAAATCCTTTGAGGAAATCGAAAAGGAATTTGACGGTAAGGGCTACGGCGACTTCAAGAGTGCCGTTGGCGAAGCGTGTGCTGACGGTCTTGCATCCGTACGTGAGGAATTTGCACGTCTTATGGCAGACAAGGCATACCTTGAAACCGTTATGAAAAAAGGTGCGGAGGAAGCGTCTTACTATGCTCGTAAGACTCTCTCAAAGGTAAGGCGCAAGGTAGGCTTTACCTCCCTTTAAGTAGCAAAGGAGTAATCAAATGAGTCAGTTTATCTATAGCTTTTGTGCTGTCCTGTGTGCGGCACTCCTTGCCTTTGCGATGACTCCCATAGTCCGTGTATTGGCAATAAAAATCAAAGCTATTGACATTCCCACAGATAACAGAAGAATGCATCACCGCCCTGTTCCCCGCATCGGCGGTCTTGCCATATTCACTGCATTTACGGTTACAACGTTAAGTTTTTGCACGCCCAGCCGTGAGCTTATGACAATACTTATCGGCGGAAGCGTGCTTGTGCTTATAGGCATACTTGACGATATTTACCGTATAAATGCGTTTATAAAGCTTGCGGTGCAAATAGCCGTTGCGATTTTCGCCGTATCTCAGGGAATCACCATAGACTTTATCGGTCTCGGCGGCTCCTATATCCCGTTTGGTGCATGGGCTGGGCCCATTACTGTGCTCTGGATCGTAGGTCTTACCAACGCAGTAAACTTTATCGACGGGCTTGACGGACTTGCTTGCGGTGTTTCCGCAATCAGCTCAGCTTCCCTGTTCCTTGTTATGCTCCTTTCGGGCAGTAATTCCGCACACTGCGTTATTACCGCTATCCTTATAGGCTCATGCCTTGGATTTTTCCCGTTTAACGCAAATCCTGCAAAGATTTTTATGGGCGACACGGGTGCATTGTTCCTCGGTTATACGCTTTCGATCCTTTCGGTTGTGGGTGTATTCAAAACCGACATGCTCCTTGCGTTCTTTATCCCGCTTTCTATTTTCGGTCTGCCGCTTTTTGATACTGCATTTGCCATAGTCCGCAGACTTCTCCACGGCAAGAGCCCCTTTGCGCCCGACCGCGGTCATCTGCATCACAGACTGATTGATATGGGATTCGGTCAAAAGCAGAGTGTTCGTATTCTCTATGCAATCTGTGCCCTCCTCGGCATTTCATCCGTTATGCTGACAAGAAGTGCATGGCAGGGCGGTGCACTCATGCTCGCAGTAGCACTTGTTGTATTCTTTATTTCGTTCAAAATCATGGGCAGCCCCAAGTGGCGTTCACATTCAGGTGTTTACAACGAAGATGACGGTGTTAAACCGCCTGTTGAAACGTTTGACGATGTGGGCATACCCACACCCAAGTACGGAAGACACGCTTTTGTGGAATATGACGTAATGGGTGACGATCCAAAAGCAAAAGAGGACAAAAAGCAGTGAAAAACAAGCATAACCAAAGCGAAACAACCTTTTACAGTGCCCGTGGTATCATGTTTATGGTTATTGCGGTACTGCTTTTCGCTACGCTTGCGCTTATAGGTATGTATCACCTCGGTGTTATAAATATACCAAGTTTTCTTACAGACTTTTTGGGAAATAAAGAAGAAGTTCCACCTGCTCCTCCTGCGGCAAATATCGCCCCCGAAACAGGCACGGTTGAACATATTGAAGCTTTGCCCCGTGACGAATATGCCGCAGCACTTGTTGATATTTCGTTTCCCGAAGAGTTTTACCAAAGTTATACCGTTACCGTAAGCTCCGATAAAGCAAAGCACGTAACCGACTACGTAGCGATTTATCAAAACGGGAACTGGTGGGTACAGACACAGGAAAATGGTGCGATAATGTCTACCACTGTTTTCAAAAACGGAACTTTGCAAATCTCAAACAACGCAGAAAATTCTTTTATCACTTCCCCCTCATCTACAGTTCCGTTTGCCGAGTATTCGGGATATACTTCCCTTAAGGAGCTTGTAGGAATTATTAACGCTCTTACAAGCGGTGAAACCGTTGAATACGGCGGCGGAATTGCCGACTACTCGCTCTCTTTCACGCAGGCAAGAGGTACAAACGAAAACATTTTTACCTTTGACTTTTCACGTAAGGACGGTTTCTCCGAAAGATACACATTCGGGCTTGAAAGTGCAACCATTCTTTCGATAACCAAGAGTGATACAAACGGCAATGTTTTCTATCAAATGAATATGAAGGACAGTAAAAACGACCTCAAAGACGTTAACACCGAGTCGTTGATCAAATTAAAATGATTGAAATAAGAAAAACTACCACTGCCGACCTTGACAGGGTTATGAATATATATGCCCTTGCAAAGCAGTTTATGGATGCAAGCGGCAACCCCACACAATGGGTCAACGGCTACCCTGTACGCTCACTTGTCGAGCAGGATATTGCACGTGGAGAAAGCTATGTTGTAACCGAAAACGGTGAGGTTCACGGTGTGTTCATGTTTATGCAGCGTGTTGAGCCGACATATGCGTATATCGAAGACGGTGCATGGCAAAACGAACTTCCGTACGGCACGATTCACCGTGTGGCAAGTGACGGCGTTATCAAACGTATGTTTGACAGATGCGTTGAGTTTTGCCTTGCGGAAACAAAAAACCTCCGTGTGGACACGCATCATGATAATCTGCCAATGCAAAAAGCCATCGAACGCAACGGTTTTGTACGCTGCGGCATCGTTTATATGGAGGACGGTTCGAAACGAATTGCATATCAGAGACAATAAACGGAGGAGTTTTTATGAAAAAAGCGTTTCTGATTATTTGCACATCAATTATTGTTTTTTCCCTCTCCCTGTGCGTTTTTGCAAACGTACCGCCCACGCTCGGCGATGTTGACGGCGACAGTCTTTTTACAATCGCTGATGTAGACGCTATATGCAAGTTGTGCATAAGCAATTCAAAAAACGAGAAAGCCGACATGGATTCAAGCGGCGACATAACAATCTACGACATTCTCCTTTTTATCAAAAAAATGAAAAGCGGTAATAAGCCGTCTTTTTGTGCTGTTAATAACACCTATCACGATGGTTGCGTATGGAATTATGTCACTCTCGGTCAATACAGCACTATAAACTTCAATGCCAAAAATCACGATATCGGCTTTAACATCTACGTTCCTGCGTCATATTCCGCAGATAAAGAATATGTACTTGTAGTATTTTTCCATGGACTTGGCGGAGAATCAAAACCAACAAGTTCACTTAGCGGCGGTTCACTTTTTACAAATATCCATTACAGCAAATATGCCGAGGATACGGTTTACCTTGTCCCTCGCTGCCCAAGCGGTATGGATTGGCCGCACTACCGTGACGTGCGTGACTCCGTATACAGTCTGATTGATTATCTAACAAAGCATATAAATATTGACACGGACAGAATGTACCTTTCAGGCCATTCCTACGGCTCGATTATGGTTTCGTATATGATAGACGAGCATCCCAATACCTTTGCGGCGGGAGTTATGTGTGCAGGCTCCATGAAGCTTGACGGATATCAGAATCTGCAAGCGCTTGCAGACACGCCGCTTCGCATGTTCTGCGGAGATGCGGATAATTACAGTTTCCATATCCGCTTACGTGCTCTATATAAAGAACTGCAAAATCTCGGTGCAAAAGACGTTGAATATATTGAGTTCCCCGGACTCACTCATAATATCTTCGGAATTGTCGGCAACTACAACGGACTTGTTGATTGGATGTACAGTCAATCCCTTAAATAGATGTAAAAAAGACTTGCGAAAAACTCGCAAGTCTTTTTTTATTATTTAACTTCTACAAGCTCATACTCCATTGTGCCTATGCCGATTTTCTCTGCATGGGTAAGCTGGGTTTTCCATGCCGTGGAGGGAGCAACGTCGGTAAAATGGTCACCGTGAATATGCTCAACCTCATCAAGAATTGAGCCAGCCATAATCGGAGCTTTAAGCACCGCTTCTGCACATGCGGTGTCAAGTGCAACGGGGTCAAACGAAGCAAACATACCGATATCGGGAACGATCGGCACGTCGTTTTCGCCGTGGCAGTCGCAGTTTGGCGAAACGTCAATAACAAAGCTGATATGGAACTGGGGTCTTTCGTTAATAACCGCCTTTGTATACTCGGCAATCTTTGCGTTGAGTATCTCGCCCTTTTCGTCCATGGAAGCTTCTACTGCATCCTTGGGACATACACCGATACATCTGCCGCAGCCAACACATTTATCGTGGTCGATATAAGCCTTGCCATCTGTAAAGGTGGGGGCATCGTGTGCGCAAACGCGTGAGCATGCACCGCAGCCAATGCAGAGTTCGGGCGTAACAAACGGCTTGCCTGCACTGTGCATTTCCATCTTACCGGCACGGCTGCCGCCACCCATACCGAGATTTTTAAGTGCACCGCCAAATCCTGCACACTCGTGCCCCTTGAAATGGTTCATTGAAATGATTATATCGGCATCCATAAGTGCTCTGCCGATTTTTGCTTCTTTAACGTATGTGCCGCCCTCAACGGGGATAAGCACCTCGTCGGTGCCCTTGATACCGTCGGCAATTATCGTATGCACACCCGTCTGGAACGGGTTATAGCCGTTTGTATATGCACTGTCGAGATGGTCGAGAGCATTCTTTCTGCCGCCCACGTAAAGCGTATTACAGTCGGTGAGAAACGGCTTGCCGCCAAGTTCCTTTACAACGTCGCAAACGGTTTTTGCATAATTCGGACGAAGATATGCAAGGTTGCCGGGTTCGCCGAAATGGATCTTTACTGCAACGTATTTGCCGTCAAAGTCGATATTGCCTATGCCTGCTTTCTTGATAAGACGAGTAAGTTTATTAAGCAAACTGTCGCCAACCTTTGCACGCATTGATGTAAAATATACTTTTGATTTTTCCATTGTATACTCCAAGAAAGTAGTTCTATTATATTGTATAATATCTGCAAAGATTTTACAATATTAAAATAAAGTGAATTTAGCGAAATAATATCGTCCTATGTTTTTTTGCATATAAAACTTTAAATAACCGTATGGATATAAACTCGTTTTTTTGCAAAATTTTTATCTAAAAAATGACTGCTTAAAAATGCAGATTTGTATTAATCGAAATTAGTCGCAAAATCTGCAATCCCTTTAATATCAAGGCTTTGCAGATTTTTTCAAGCGGTGGTATAAAACATAAATTTATATTTTCAAGGTATAACTTGCCAAGTGTATTGAAAACTTTTTTCCTTAATGTTAAAATTATTTCAAGAGATAGTTTTGAAAGGAGTAGCTATGAAAACTGCTAAAACTCAAACTTTACAACGCAGAGTAAGTGCCAAAAGCAATGTAGGAGCCGATGTTTCAAGGTTTATTCACGAGGATACGGTATCCGTTTGTGCGCGTGATGCCTTTTTCGTTCAGGCCGCCGCCGCTCACAGTCCGAGAACTGATTCCCACCTGATAAGAGAACCAGATGCCGCCGATTTTTCTTACATATATGATTTTGCGTACATTTACTCCGGCAAAGGTACTATTGAATGCGATGGTAAAAAAACCCCTATAGAAGCAGGCAATGTTTACATAATCAACCGTTTGCATCCGCATAGCTACTATCCTGATGAAAATGAGCCCTACGCTTCATACTGGCTACATGTCGCAGGAACGCTGATGAATAGCTTTTTTGCAATGCTCGGAATTACAGAGGGCGTGCTTGTTGCTCACGGTGAAGAATACTTCGATACGTTTGAAGAAATGAACCGTATTCTGCTACATATTAAGCTTGGTGAGCCGAGGCAGGAAGGCTATGAAAGAATTGCTGCATATATGTTCGGCATGGTACTTGCCGCAACTACCGACAAGCGACGCAACGATTATACAAATGCTCTTGAGAGAAAAAAACTCAAGCAGGAATGGACTTTTGTGGAGTTTGCTAAGGACTACTGCGACAAAAATATTGCACTTGACATCAGTATTCAACGGCTTGCGGACAAGGTTAATTACAGCGGCTCACATCTTTCGAAAAGTTTTATGAAGGAATACGGCATGCCGCTGATGGATTACGTAATGCAACAAAAAATAGGCTATGCAAAGGAAATACTTGAAACCTCCGATGCTCCTGTTGCACTTATTGCAGAGGCTCTCAGCTTTTCAAACGTTCAGCATTTTTCAAATTGCTTCAGCAAAGCTGTCGGTTGCTCACCCTCGGTTTACAGAAAGAATCACTCTCGAATCATGCCCATACGTGATACCAAGGGATTACTGTATTAAAAAACTGCAAGGGATTTTCCTTGCAGTTCAGTCCTTAGGCTTATATGGCTTTTTCTCATCGGTTTGCCCTAAAATATAGTCAACCGACGTATTATATAGTTTTGCTAATTTTTTCAAAGCTTCCGGGTGGATCGCTCTCATTCCAGATTCATATCTGAAATACTGAGGTTGCTTGATACCAAGATAATCAGCCACCTGCTGCTGCGTCATATCATGATCCTCTCGCAGGTCACGCAATCTGCGATAATAATTAGGTTTCAAATACCTCACCACCACTCTAAAATACAATATGTAAACATTATATCAAAGAGTGTGTCCGCTTTTTAATTTTATAACCGTATGATTATACAACTTGACATGTTTTGTAATCTGTATTATAATTTTAATAACCGTTTGGTTATTAAAATTGAAAGGATCTAAATCATGAAAAAACTTGTAGTTCTTTTGGTTTTCTGCGTTTTTTTCAGTATATGCTGTGTCACCGCTTTTTCTGCGGAAAATAATACCAACCTCGGCCCTTGGAAGTACGGCGAAACTCCTTCTATTCCGCTTATGCAAGGTCACACCGGAAACCAAGTAAAATGGTTACAGGAAGCATTAAATATTGTCATGAATGCGGGTCTCACCGTTGACGGTTCATTCGGTCCCGCTACCTACAATGCTGTAATAAACTATCAAAAGCATTTTTCCCTTGAGGTTGACGGCATGTTTGGCCCCGCTTCACGCTCAAAAATGTTAAGCGAGCTTACCTCACGTGGATATAAAGAACGCACTTATGAGTTGCTATGGCCAATAGCAAATACATACGTAACCAGTGGATTTGGTGAACTGCGTGAAAGCGGTCTACGCTATCATTCGGGTATTGACATTTCCGCAAATGTAGGAACTGACGTATATGTTGCCGCCGACGGTATAGTTATGGACACGTATGAAAGCAAAGCCCGCGGGGTTTACTTGATAATTTATCATAGCGAACTCGGTATCTCTACCATTTATGAGCATTTGGATAAAATACTGGTTCACTGCAACCAAACCGTTAAACGTGGTGACATTGTCGCACGTAGCGGCAATAGCGGTTCTAGCACAGGCCCACACCTTCATTTCGGTGTTATGTACGGAAAAGCAACTAACCCCGACTATGACCTTTGGTATACCGCAAACCCAACCGCTAAAAACTGCTTTGATCCTCTCGGCACTAATATAAAATATTCTTACTGCCGTCATGCTAAAACAAAAACAGTTGCCGAAGTAGCACCTACCTGTGCAGCTTCAGGTACGAAATCCGCAATATACTGTGCAGACTGCAACGAATTATTAAGCGGTGGTGAAACACTGGCGAAGCTTAATACACATACGTACACATCTGTAGTAACGAAAGCCGCTACATGCTCTGCTACGGGAATCAAAACCTTTTCGTGCAGCATATGCAAGCACTCGTACACCGAAACAATTCCCAAAGCTACACACGTAGCCGGCACACCTGCTATTACTGCGGCTACTTGCATAGCAGACGGCTCAAAAGTAACAAAGTGTAAAAACTGCGGCACCGTTATGGCTAATGAGGTTATTGCAAAAACTGCACACGTTGCCGACACTCCCATTGTTACTGCGGCTACTTGCGTAGCAGACGGCTCAAAGGTTACAAAGTGTAAAACCTGCGGCACCGTTATGGCTAACGAGGTTATTGCAAAAACTGCACACGTTGCCCACACTCCTGCTATTACTGCGGCTACTTGCATAGCAGAAGGCTCAAAGGTTACAAAGTGTAAAAACTGCGGCACCGTTATGGCTAATGAGGTTATTGCAAAAACTGCACACGTTGCCGACAATCCTGCTATTACTGCGGCTACTTGCGTAGCAGAAGGCTCAAAGGTTACAAAGTGTAAAACCTGCGGCACCGTTATGGCTAATGAGGTTATTGCAAAAACTGCACACACCTTCAGCGATTGGTTGGTTGCCGCCCCCGCCGGTGTCGGCATAACCGGTATCGAAATGAGAAATTGCCAAACATGTAATTTGCAGGAAACACGTGATATCGCCGCACTTGCCCCCAAAGACAATCGAATTATCATGCGAATAGGCTCAAAGAATGCAACAGTTTTCGGTGAAGCTGCATTCACCGATGTTCCCCCGATAATCGAAAAGAACAGAACCATGCTTCCTGCCCGTTTTGTTGCTGAAAAATTAGGAGCTTCTGTTGCTTGGGACAGTGCATCTCAAAGAGTGACTATCCAAAATGACACAACGATTATCGTGTTATACATTGGCAATTCTACGGCGTATGTAAACGGTGTTGAAAACACACTTGATTCCCCTCCGTTTATCAGATCTGACCGAACCTATACACCCGTAAGATTTATCGCTGAAAAGCTTGGTGCCACTGTAGATTGGGACGGAGCAACTTCTACGGTAATCATTACTAAATAAGGAGCTACCAAATGTCAGATGAGTTAACTTTTGAAGAACTTTTAAAAGCCGCGCAAAGCGGTGATGCCGATGCGCAGGTTGAAGTTGGAACTGATTATTTTTTAGGCGAAGGCACAACTAAAAACTATACAGAAGCTGCACGGTGGTTAGAAAAAGCGGCAATGCAAGGTAATTCACACGGTCAATATCTTCTCGGCGTATGCTACCTTTCCGGCTCGGGTGTTTGCCAAAGCGAACAAAAAGCGTTCTATTGGTTCAACGAAGGTGCAAATTCAGGAAATGCAAATTGCATGTACTATGTTGGCGCATTCTATTTTGAAGGAACACACGTAGCAAAAAATACCGAAAAAGGTGTTGAATGGTTAAAAAAAGCCATTGCACAAAACAACGCAAACGCCGCATATTATCTGGGAACAAAATACTACATGGGAGATGGCATAAAAGAAGATACCGCCGAAGCAGTGCGACTCTTTAAAATGGCTGCCGAAGAAGACCACGTAGAGGCAATTTCAAATCTGGGAAATGCATATTTATCGGGTTCGGGTGTTGCCAGCAATAAAGCGAAAGCGTTTGAATACTATAAACGTGCAGCACTTTTAGACGATGCCGACGCACAGTATATTGTTGCTCTCATGTACGGTGCCGGAGAAGGCGTTACACAAAATTATTACGAAAGCTTCAAATGGTACAAAAAAGCTGCCGAAAACGGAAACGTTTTTGCTCTCCCATTTTTGACAAAGTGCTATATGACAGGCAGAGGCACTGCCAAGGATATGACAAAAGCGTTAGAATGGGCGAAGAAGGCTGAAAAGGCAGGCGTTGTTGAAGCATACAAGCTTTTGGGGCTTTTATATGACAGCGGTGACGGCATACCCAAGAACCATGCTCTCGCAGTCGAATACTACGAAAAAGCGGCAAAATACGGCGATAAATCTGTTTTACCGATTTTAAAATCTGCAAAAGCCTTAAAAAAAGCAAAAACCAAGTTCACAGTTTCAATCATTATTACAGTTTTAGCAGTAATACTCCTGTTCTTTGCCGGAATCGCCGTGGCAAAATGGGGACTCGAAAATCCCGGATGGATTATTGTCCTTTTGCTCATACTCGGTTGCGGTGGCGGAACCTCGGCGGCTGTTACCTATAACAACACAAATATTTACGGCTATAACACAGGTACTACAGAATATAAAGACGGCAAAGCCGTGCACAGAGATAATCATGGTTACACTATAGGCACAAGCGAGTATGACGGACGCGGAAACATCTCGCACAAGGACATCTACGGTTACAGCGCCGGCACATCCGTTGTGGATGGCTCACGAATAAATCACTATGACATTTACGGTTACTCTACCGGTCACAGTGAAATACAAAGTAACGGTGAAATAGTAACGTACGATATCTACGGATACCGTACCGGAAGTACGAAATAGAAAGAGGAAATATATGGGATTACTTAAAAAAACCGTAAACTGTAAGCATTGCGGAACCGAACATGATGCATGGCTTGACAAATGCCCACGCTGCGGTTGGCCGAACGATGTATCTTATAACCGCTTTTTCACAATTAAAATGATTGGTATGGGTATAATTTTTGCAGTTGTTCTTGCACTTATGCTATACCTTCCGTTTGTGCTGATAGGCATGATTCTTTCCTGGTCAAACGGGCTGACCAATACGCTATGGATAATTTCATCCATAATAGGAACTGCCCTGATCATGCTGAAAGCTTTTACAGAATAACATAAAAACCGCAAGGCATTTTGCCTTGCGGTTTTTATGTTATTAATATCTTATATTACTCTTACTCTGATAACGTCTGCGATTGCGTTAAACTTATCGGTAACTGCCGCAGTAACTGTTGCGGTGGTGTCAACGATTGTATACGCATACTCGCCCTTGGAGCCGTTGCCCATGTTCTCAATATTTACACCGTTTTCGCCAAGTGCGGTTGTAATCTGTGCAAGAATACCGGGAACGTTCTTGTGAGTGATACAAATTCTTGTACCGCCCGAATGAGGAACAGAAACTGTCGGGAAGTTAACCGAGTTTACGATGTTGCCATTTTCAAGGAAGTCAACAAGCTCGTGAGCAGCCATAACTGCACAGTTATCCTCGCTCTCTGCGGTGGAAGCACCGAGGTGAGGAATGGAAATTGTGTTCTTGTAGCCGACAAGCTCTGTCGAGGGGAAGTCTACAACATACTTCGCAACCTTGCCACTGTCAATAGCAGCCTTCATATCATCGGGGTTAACAAGCTCTGCACGTGCAAGATTGATAATCTTAACACCGTCCTTCATTACGTCAAATGCTTTAGCATTGATAAAGCCCTTTGTATCCTTGGTTGCAGGAACGTGGAGAGAAATAAAGTCACAGGACTTGAAAATCTCTTCGTAGCTGTCAACGAGTTTAACGTCTCTGGAAAGGTGAAGCGCACCCATTACAGAAAGGAACGGGTCATAGCCGATAACCTTCATGCCGAGCGACTTTGCTGCGTTTGCAACCATGCCGCCGATAGCACCGAGACCGATAACGCCGATCGTCTTACCGGAAAGCTCGTTACCTGCGAAAGCACCCTTGCCTGCCTCAACCTCTTTAGCGATGTTCTCTTTATCTTCAATGGTAAGTGCCCATTCGATACCGCCGATAACATCACGGGATGCGAGAAGAAGCGCACAAATAGCAAGCTCCTTAACCGCATTTGCGTTTGCACCGGGGGTGTTGAATACTACAACGCCTGCTTCAGCACACTTGTCAACGGGGATATTATTAACACCTGCGCCGCAACGGGCGATAGCGAGAAGCTCGGGGTTTATCGGCATTTCATGAAGCTTTGCAGAACGCACCATGATAGCATCAGGAGCCTCTACAGCATCAGAAACGGTGTAGCCAGCGCCGAACACATCTGTGCCGACCTTGGCAATTTTATTCATAAGTTTAATATTCATTTTAGTTCTCCTTGGGATTGTTAGCCGCAAATTCCTTCATGAATTCAACAAGCTTTTCAACGCCCTCGATAGGCATTGCATTGTAAATAGAAGCACGCATACCGCCAACACTTCTGTGGCCCTTGAGGTTCTTAAGACCTGCCTTTGCAGCCTCGGATGCGAACTTCTTGTCAAGCTCTGCATCACCGGTAACGAAGGTAACGTTCATCATAGAACGGCATTCCTTTTTAACGGGTGCCTTGTAATAGTCCTGACTGTCAAGATAATCATAAAGGATCGCACACTTCTTTTCGTTGTACTCCTTCATCTTTTCAAGACCGCCAACCTCGTTAAGAATCCATTCGTAAACAAGACCTGCCATGTAGATTGCATAGCAAGGAGGAGTGTTGTACATGGAATCGTTTTCAGCCATAAGCTGATAATCGAGCATAGAGGGGGTTTCGGGACGTGCATTGCCGATAAGATCCTCACGGATGATAACAACAGTAAGACCTGCGGGTGCCATGTTCTTCTGTGCACCTGCATAGATAACGCCGAACTTGCTTACGTCAACGGGCTCGGAAATGATGCAGGAGGACATATCCGCTACAAGCGGAATATCGCCGGTATCGGGGATATAGTTGAACTTTGTACCGTAAATGGTATTGTTGAAGCAAACGTGAACATAGTCTGCATCGGGGCGGAAACTTTCACGAGTGGTTTCGGGAATATAAACGAAGTTATCCTCCTTGGAGGTTGCAACGCATACTGCATCGCCATACTTCTGTGCTTCCTTGAAAGCCTTGCCGGAGAACTGACCGGAAACTATATAGTCAGCCTTCTTATTTTTATTCATAAGGTTGAGGGGTACCGCAGCAAACTGAGTGGATGCACCGCCCTGAAGGAAAAGAACCTTGTAATTGTCGGGGATGTTCATAAGCTTGCGGAGGTTTGCCTCAGCAGCCTTGATAATTGCATCGTAATCAGAGGAGCGGTGGCTCATCTCCATTACAGACATTCCGCTATCACCATAGCAAACGAGTTCATCTCTAGCCTTTTCAAGTACGGGCAGGGGGAGCATAGAGGGACCTGCAGAAAAATTAAATACTCTTGACATTTGAGTCACCGATTCCTTTCTAAAAAATAATAACACTATTATACTCTTTAAATTCATTGCAGTCAATAGCAAAAATCAAACTTTGTTAATTTTTTTGCACTCTTTACTGAATAAAAATTCACTCCCCTTTCACTTGATATTTTATTCAAAACATGATAGAATGATTTTAATAAGATTTAAGGAGATTGCTATGCATTTACAGGAATCCGGCGAAATGTATCTCGAAACCATTCACGTCCTGACTAAAAGAGGCGGCATCGTGCGTTCAATAGACGTAAGCGAATATATGGGATATTCCAAACCGAGCATCAGCCGTGCGATAGGCTTGCTTAAAAACGGCGGATATATCACTGTCGGAAATGACGGCGCTATCGAGCTTACAGAGGTAGGGAAAGAGGTTGCCGAGCGAATCTATGAGCGTCACACCGTTTTAACGAACTTTCTTACCGCAATAGGCGTTGATCCGGCTGTTGCCGCAGAAGATGCGTGCAAGCTCGAACACAGCGTCAGCGATGAGTCACTTGAAGCTATTAAAAGACATATGCAGAATATATAAGCTTTCAAGACGAACGAAAAAGAGTGCCGATTTTACAAAAACGCACACGTTGGCGTACATGTGTACGGTAGAGGGCGTTTTTCTGCGTTCGGTGCCTTTTTCGACAGTCTTATAAAATATAAAGAGGAATCCGAATGGATTCCTCTTTATTTTATTCGTGTACTTCGACTTCGCGAGGGCGGAATAAAAGCGATATGCACCATATACCTGCCAAAGCAACAGCAGTGTAAATGATTCTGCTCACTACAGCCGCCTGACCGCCACAAAGCCATGCCACAAGGTCAAAGCTGAAAAGTCCGACCGAACCCCAGTTAAGAGCACCTACAATTACAAGAATAAGTGCTATTCTGTCAATAAACATACTTTTTTCCCCTGTTTTTTATAAACTGCGAAATATTCGCATAAACAGTTTAACCCGAAAGCAGAATAATTATTACATTATTTAAATTCAAGCATCAGCGAACGTGCTTTAGCCATTTTTTCAGGATCATCAAGTTCGCCCTCGCTGATTTCAAGCATATTTGCCTCTGCAATGCTCATAGGATCAACACGGTATTTTTTTGCAATCGACCACAGACTTTCGCCATTGCCAAAAACTATCGCAAGCGGATACGCATTTCCTTGTAGCGGTGCTTCTCCGTCACATTCAAAGCCCGAAAGCACCGTATGTTTTTCGGGTTTTACCACTCTTGTGCTGAGTGCAATATCCATATCGAACTCAATATTCCCGCCATTTACGCGTGTACGTACATTTGCAAGCGATGCATCGGCAAAAGCCATTATATCATCTGCCTGACAGTCCTGTTCTATCCTGAACGGCAGTGAAAAATCACTCGCGGAAATTGTACCGTCATCATTTTTGCAAATGCAGTTAATCAGACACCTGCCCGATGCGATAAGTTTTCCCGAAAAAGAGTCGATTTCGTCCAAAACCGCTTTCCCGGACGTATCAATCACAGATTGGGCACCGGCACTTTGGGCAGAAGCGCTCACGTTATAGACACCGCTGCGTGACAAAATATGTTTAAGGGCAGTTACTTCTCTGTACTCTGCTCTGTCGTTACACTTTTCGAAAAACGCATCTTTCAGCACGGGGATTGTGCACGGCATATCGCAGATTGCCTCAAGTGCAACGGTAACGTCCACCATAACCTCGTCTTCACTGTTCTTAGCCGCCTCGGTTGAAATTACACGTGCCATGCAAACTGCAAAAGCATCATGGCTTATTTCGGCACTGATGAACTCTTCAAACGGAATCTTCTTTGAATAAACCTCGGGTACACCCTCTGCCGAAAGTATTATCTTTACAATCACATCACCACGTACACTTATGCCGCCATCCATCACTCTTATATCGCTTACAGCAGCAGTTGAACCGCACCAGATAAGGTGTGAATCCTTGTTTTTGTTTGTCTGAACGGTGTCTGACACAGTAATATCGCTCTGCCCTGTTACGCACGTATTTACAGACTCCGCTTCACCGTACAGTTTATGCACCTTATCGGTCATGGCGTTTTCGATATCGGGTACATCCTCGGCAGAAAATATCATCGGCTTTGCACGAAGCCGTGTGCGTATATTGAGTTTCCTCGGCCCGTTCAATCTGTAATTCACCGAATCAACCTCTAACGTTACGACAACCGCCGGCGACATGTCGGAGGAATCAAGCGGCACAGAAAACTCATATTTCGACGGAAGCACGGTTGCCCCCACCTCACCGTCCTCGCCAAGATATATCAGGGTATGCAGCACGCTACCCGACATTTGTGCATCTCTTGCACCGATGTATTTTGACGGTGGTGTTGCGTTTGCCTCAATACGCAGTACCTTTTGCACCTTTGGCATGTAATCGGGAAGTACAAATTCACCTCCGCTTTCCACAGGAATGCTCGGCATACCCGCTTCAGTGTGCAACACGCTTTTAGCAGACATAACAAACTCTTTTTTATCGTTGTTCATAGTATACTCCTTAAAACAGTTTTTGATAAATACTATGAAAACTTTATAAAAAAAATGCATGCCAAGCATGCATTTTTCAATCGAATATTCTACCGTTTTCGCCTTCAAGTTCTTCGATGGTGTGAAGCAGATTATCCTTATTTATATATTTTGACAAAAGTGAAGTAGCATCTGTTTTAGAATCACATGCAAGTGACTTTAACATCTTGCGGACACGGTATTTTGCAGCCTCAAGCGAGAGAAAGCAGAATTCGCTCACACGCTCATACGAATATCCGCAGAGAATACCGTAAATAAGCTTAAGGTCGGTAAGGTCGCTTGCCGCAAGCAAGCTGTCCACTCTGCCTATAGGGTATGTAGGAATATGAAACAGAGTAGGCTTTACCTCTTTTGAAATATCGAGTGCACGAAGCGGTCTTCCCGCCGGTAAATACGGTATATTCTTAGTGCTGCCACGTATAACAAGCTGACTTTTCAGCTTAACATTTACCGACTCCCAGCCGTATTTCAACCTGTTAAAATGTGCTTCGGCAGCCGATTTCCCACAATTATAAAAATTAGTAGTTATAGAGGTTATTCCCTCTCCGTAAAGCCTTGCCGACATACTGTTCCCTCTGCCGATTACAAAAAGGTCTTTAGAGTAAACACCTTTTTCTTTCAAAAACTCTGTAAAACAGATTGCCACGTGGTCATTCGGTAGCATAACCGCATCAAAACTATCAATCTGACAAAGAAAATCGTCAAAGCACGACTGCATATCACCGTCTGCATAAAAGATAGCCTTTTCACTGTTTTCAACATACCGTGAAAACATCTCGGCAAAGCCTGAATCTCCCCAGGAATTGCGGTCAATGGCAACCATTGCGATTCTTTTTTTGCCGCAGGAATAAAGGTATTCCACTGCACTTCGCACATCGGTTTCAATATCCGTAGAAGCACGGCTGTAATCGAACGGAAGTTTAAAACTTAAAGCGGAATTTGTAATTATCGTGTGTATGGAAAGTCTTGAGAGTATTTCTGCCACACCTTGTATATAGCTGATTTTTGAAAACAACACGATAACAGACGAATCGTTACCGAGTTTTGATGCAACGCTCTCAAATGCAGTTAAGCATGTAAAAACCTTCACCGCCGTACGTCTTCGTGCCGCTTCATCACGTATTCCCTTTAGTTTTCGCTCACACCAAACGCTGTTTTTGAACGTGGGGTCGCAGAGTACCAACAATGCCATATCGTCACCGCCTTTTCTTTATACTAACAATATATCACGTTTTTGGCAAGTGTTTTTGTTGAAATCCTATGTTTTTATACGTAGCCTTTTTCACCTTTTTTGAAATCTGTCGGCAATATATAATATAAATATAAGTATATACTTGGAGGTATTATATGAAAAAGCTTCTATTCTTATTATCAGCAACGCTGCTTGCAGTTACGCTTATGTTTGGCGTATTTGCGGCAGAGAACGTTGTCTATCTTGCTGACGGAGGCACGGGTGACGGCTTGAGTGCAAGCTCACCTCTCGGTGCCATTACCGACGCTTATGCGGCTCTGCCAAACGGCGGTACTATCGTTATCTGCGGAAAGTACACAGTCGGAAACACGTCAAATGTTACACTCCCTGCCAATACAAGTGAAATCACAATCACTTCTGTTTTCGGTGGAGTTGACTACCGCACCACAAATTCCGCAATTCTCTCTTTTAACGGAACAAGCTTTCTTAAGTTGAGCGGATCTACCGTTTTTGATGCAATTACCATGTCGCTTGACAAAACTGCGGCGGGTATCTGTGCAAACTTCAATCCCGTTACTATAACCGAAAGTGTCAGCGTTGTTCAGGCATCCGGCGGTACAGGTTACTATATGTACCTTGTTATCGGAACCAATGCCGATACCGTTAATACTCTTGGAGAAGGCGAAGTGCTTCATATCAATGTAAACGGCGGTAAATTCATCAATTTCACCGCATTTACACGTAATATAGCCACTACCTCTCTCGGAACCGTTGTGCTTAATATCGGTGGCAATGCGGATATCCGTGACCTATGCACCGGTTCTCTCGGTGCAAACTCCTATGCAGGAAGCTGCGTTGCAAACTTAAGCGGCAATGCAAGGGTGACGAACTTCTATCTCGGTGGATATAAATCCGGCGGAATGAAGGGCGACGTTGCGGTAAATATAACCGACAACGCATCAATTACCGCAATTAATAATTACAACGCTACGTTCTTCCCTGCAAGCCAACGCTATCTCAACGTTTACAGCGAAAATGTGACTCTTCCGAGCGGATATGCCGCTTGCTTTGACACCGTAACAAGCGGTGCAAACGTTGCGTTTGTAAAGGATGGCGGCAGTGGCAACGGTCTTTCACCGTTTACCCCTACCGGCTCAATCCAGACCGCTTATGCCGCTTTGGGTGAAGCAGATGGCACGATCGTGTTTGTCGGTGACTACACCACTACAACAACCGTAAAATTCCCCGAGCATACGGGTACCGTTAAGCTTACAAGCGTTTATGGCGGCGTTGACTACCGTGCAATATACGGAGCTGGACTTCACTGGGCTGGCACCGGCTTTATCAAGCTTTACGGTCCCACCGTTGTTGACGATATTAACCTTGAGCTTGACAAAGCAACCGCAGGTTTCTGTGCTAACTACAATCCCTTGACCGTAGGATATAACGTCAAAACAATACACGCTTCGGGCACTGACGGATATTATCTCTACATAGTCGGAGGCCCTAACGGTGAAGCTACTCCCACTCTTGCAGAGGGCGAAAACAATGTAATAAACATTTTCAGCGGCAAATACGCAACCGTTTCGGGCTTCAGCCGCTCGGCTGCTTCAACAAGTGCAGGCACGGTTACTCTGAATATCGGCGGTGACGTTGACATTAAGGAGCTTGCACTCGGCTCTATTACCGCAGGCAGCGGTGCCGGCGGTGCTACACTTAGTATGAGCGAAAATGCAAACATATCAAAGCTCTACCTCGGCGGTTACAAATCAAACGGCATGAGCGATGACGTAACCGTTAATATCGACGACTATGCTTCAATCGGAACCATTGAAAACTATGGCGAAGCCTTTTTCCCAAGCAGCACCAAAACTCTCAACATTTTAAGTGTTGACACTTCTCTCCCCGCAAACTACGCACAAGTATTTGATACTGTTACTACCGTAAACCAGAAGCTTGTTGCAACGCTTACTCTTCCCGAGGATGCCCCCTCCTCTGACAAGCTGACTCATTTGCTTATCAACGGTCAGAGTGCTCCTTACACCATGACCGAAGAAAACAGAGTTGTGACCGTTGAGTTTGAAAGCGTACTTGACGAAGTAACTATTTCACTTACGTACAAAGACGAAAGTTATCAGCGTATAAGCTACACCGTAACTATTACGGACGGAGCAACAAGTGTGGCACTTGCCGAAAACAAAAACTATGACGGCACAGTTATCTATATTTCAGACGGTGGTACGGGTGACGGTCTGACCGACACTTCCCCACTTGCAACCTTTGCAGATGCTTATGAAAGCCTGCTCGCAGACGGCGGCACGGTAGTTGTTTGCGGCAAGCTCACAATGCAGAAAACCACAGCACCTGCACACTATGGCACAGTTACCATCACCTCGGTATACGGCGGTGTTGACTACCGCACCGAAGGTGCCTCCCTCTACTACCCCGTTTCCTCGGTATTTGTTCTCGGCGGCAAAACCGTATTCCGCGACATAACTCTCGATTTTGTAACAAACGGTCTTATCTCTGCGGCGAATAATCCGGTTGTATTTGATACGGGTATTACCATCAATTACGACCCCGCCCAAAACGATGAAGCAGGTCTTTATCTTGTAGGCGGCTACAACGTAAACGCTATTCCGCAGGATGCTGACTACACGGGGGATACAAGCATTACACTCCGTAGCGGCAGCTTCAGCCGAGTATTCGGATTCTCACGCTACGTAGGCAACCGCGACCAAAGCGGTACTGCAAACATCACGCTTGAAAATGATGCACACGTTCGCTACCTCATCGCAGGTGCAACAGGTAACAGTGCAACCTCCAACAACGCAAATATCAAGCTCTCCGACGGTGCAATCGTAGAAACCCTCTATCTTGGCGGTTTACAAAAAGACAACTACATGTACGGTGAAACCGTAGTTGATATTACCGGAATCACCACAGGCACAATTTATGAATTTGACGGTATCAGCCTTTATGCAATGGCAAACGGAACCGATACCCTTTATTACGCTCCTGCTACAGTGCCTGACGGTGTACTGCATCTTGCTTCTCTCGCCCTTGTTGACAATATTCTGTCGATTTGCGATATAAACGGCTCGCACGTCTTCGGCGATGCTTATGAAAACATGTTTGACACGTCCAGACAGATTCACACCTGCTCTGTATGCGGATACACCGAGCTTATCGGCAATGCACCCGAAAAGGTTGCCGAAAACGTACTCTTTGTTGCAAACGGCGGCTTTGGCGATGGCACAAATCCCGCTTATCCTCTCGGCAGTTATGAGGATGCAATGAAAGCTCTCTCTGTAACCGGCGGTACTATCGTCATTTCCGGAGAGTATACTATCGAAGCAAACCTCTCTTACAAGCACGGCTCTGACCCGTCATTCTTCCAGGAGCCTAAGCATACGGGAGCAATACTCGTAACCTCGGTATACGGCGGCACAGACTACCGTGAAAGCGGTGCAAAGTTCGTGTTCAACGGTCTGATGGACTACAAACTTTCCGGCCCTGTCACCTTTGATAACATCAATTTTGACACAACCGATGCAAGTGCAGCTAACACAATCGCAGCAAGATACAATCCTCTCACCATGGGAGATGGCTGTAAAATGCTCAAAACCTATGAGGCTGACGGCTATATGCTCAATATTGTCGGCGGCTACAAGTACTTCCGTTACACCGACTTTGAAGGTGTGGAAATCGAGGATGAATGGCTTCGTCTGCTTAACCATGTTATCTACACCAATGACACTTCTCTCCCCGATGAGGGTACCCTCAACATCGGCAACACGGTAGCACGTGCCAAAGCTGCAGATGCATTTAACGCACTGTGGGCTGAAATGGAAGAAAAAGGCATGCAGCTTCCCATAGTTTCATCGGCATACCAGACCTATGAATGGAAGCATGACTTTTTTGCAAACTTCCTTGGAAATACCCGTGCTAACCACCCCGACTGGGACTATGAGCGAGCATATATCTACGTAACAAAATCATGCGGCGAGCCGGGCCGTAGCGAGCATCACCTTGGTATTGCCGTTGATATGTATGACAACACGATTAACAGCGATTCGCCAAACCATGACTACTGCACAACCGAAGAATGGGATTGGCTTGTAAACCAAGGAAATGCGGCAAAGCACGGTATTATCCTGCGTTATCCCGACAACGCATATTGCAGAAGTGCAACCGGCTTTATCAACGAAGCATGGCATTTCCGCTACATCGGCACTGAACACGCTAATGCATATATTGAAAGCGGATATCCCATTTTTGAATACTATATTGCAGATACTCTCGGACTCTTTGAAAAGGATTCATCCGTTACCTTAAACGGAGGCTCATACTATGCAATAAACGGCGGCTCGGTAGAGTACGATGCAATCACATTTACAGGCACTAAACGAGTTACTGTAGCTGACAGCGTTGTTTATACAAGCATTGCCGACGTTGACTATGAGCTTAAAACCACAGTTTCAGCAGATGCAGGCTACTATGCAGAAAGTTCTGTTTCCGAAAACAAGGTTGGTACTATTGTATTCAATGCTTGTATTGAAAACTACGACGAACTTAACATTGAAAGCTTCGGCTTCTATATTTACAACGAAGGCAAGGTAGAAAAAGCAAACGTTGTAAGCACCGACATACAGCTTCTTAAAAGCAATGACGGCAAAATCAATCTTGTTGTTGCCAATATTCCCGTAAATAATTTTGCAAGTAAGGTGCTCGCTATGCCTTATGCAGTTATAAACGGCGAAACCGTAAGCGGTAACGTATGCACATTCTGCGTAAATGACAGCCTTAAATGGTTAGGAGAACTTAAATAATGAAATACGAAAAACCGTCTATTCAAGCAGTTGCTTTTGATGCAACCGATATTATTATGACAAGCATTCCCGAAGTGCTTGTCAAGAGCGGAGCAAGTCTTGGCGAACTTGACTCACAGGTAATTAACCTTTTTGAATAAACATCTATGGAAAAAATTTATAACCTTTTATTTGACACCATCGAGCAAAACAAAGAAGAAATTCTCGGTGCGGAACGGTATATCTGGGAGCATCCGGAGGTCGGATACCGTGAATGGAACACTCATCGCTATATGAAAGAGCACTTCGTATCCCTTGGATACGAAGTGCATGAAGCGGGAGATATTCCCGGTTTTTATGCTGATATTGATACCGGTAAAAACGGCCCATGCATCGGTATTTTTGCCGAAATGGATGCACTTATCATCCCGGACCATCCGGAATGTGACAAAGAAACCGGTGCGGTTCACGCATGTGCACACCATTGTCAATGTGCCGCAATGCTCGGTCTTGCAAGAGCTTTAAAGGCTGACAGCGTGCTTGACAAACTTTGCGGAAAAATCCGCTTGTTTTTGGTACCCGCCGAGGAAGGCATTGAGCTTTCATACCGACTTGATTTAATCAGACAAGGAAAAATCGGTTACATCGGCGGCAAGCAGGAATTTATGAACCGTGGATTTCTTGACGGTGTTGACATTGCCATGATGGTGCATACAGGCTCGCACGGACTTGCTATGGAAGTGGGCGGCAACGGATTTATCTGCAAAAAGCACACCTTTATCGGCAAGGCAAGCCACGGTGCCTCCCCCTCAAGCGGCATTAATGCACTTTATGCAGCGACTACTGCTCTCTCCACTGCAAACGCAGTACGTGAGCAGTTCAGCGGTGACAACCGTTTCCGTTTTCATCCGATAATCACAAAAGGCGGTGATGCAGTAAACGTTATCCCTGCCGAGGTTGTGGTAGAAAGCTTTGTACGTGGCGGAAACATGAAGCAGATCAAGCTTGCAAATGAAAAAATCAACCGTGCATTCGCAGGCTCTGCCGCAGCAATGGGATGTCGCCTTGTAATTGAAGACCAGATAGGTGCGGCACCGAGAATCGAGGACGAAAACCTTCGCCATGCCTTTTGCGAGGTTGGCAAAATGCTTTTTGAAGAAAGCGAAATACGAAATAACCGCCCCTGGTCGGCAGGCTGCACGGATATGGGCGATATTTCTGCAGTGATGCCATCCGTAATCGCTTATGTAGGTTGCAGTTCTATCCCCGGACACACAAACCGTTTTGTAGTCGAGGACGCCTATACCGCATGCGTTACAAATGCAAAGCTTCAAGCAGCATGGGTTGTATACCTTTTGTGCAATAACGCAGAATTTGCCAAGAAGGTCATTGCCGAGACAAATCCGCCGTACCCATCAATCAAAGCTTATCTTGACGAGGTTTCAAAGCTCTCACACACGTGGGATGCAGTTACCTATGATGAAAGCGAGATAAAGATAAATATTTGAAAAATCAAAAAGCCGATGCGTTTGCATCGGCTTTTTGATTATTCTGCAACAAATATATACGGGTAGATTTCCTGACCGCCGTCGATAAAATAAACCTCGGCATCGGGATTCTTCTTTGTGATTTCTTCATGAAGCTTTTGCTGCTCATCAGTATCCGCATCCTTGCCTGTGAAAACGGTAAGCATAAACTTGCCGTCAAGCAGTTTTTCTGCAAGTGAAGTTGCGGCGATAAGTCTGTCGGCATGTGATACCACAATTTCTTTATTAACAATTCCTATTGTATCACCGTTTGTAACGTGTACACCGTTCATATCCGCATCACGGATCGCAGGTGAAACATAGCCTGCGGTAACACGTCCCATAGCCGCCTCAACCTCTTTGATAATCTGTTCGGGACTCTCTGCATCAAAGTTCATTGAGGAAAGTGCTACGTAGCCTGTTCCGATATTCTTTGACGGAATAACGTGAATCTTGGCACCCTTATAAAGCTCTGCCGCCTGTTGAGCCGCAAGCAGGATATTCGAATTGTTGGGCAATGCAAAAATATGCTCTGCGTTAACCTTTGAAAAAGCATCAATGAAGTCATTTGTAGACGGGTTCTGAGTCTGTCCGCCCTGAACGATCTCATCTGTGCCGAATTCCTTGAAAAGCTCTTCAAGTCCGGGACCGTTTGTTACGGCTACAACACCGTACTTCTTAGCAGGTGCTTTGGGCGTTTCGGACACTTCTTCTTTTTCACTCAGTTCAGTATGCTGAACGGACATGTTCTCAATTTTAACAGTGAGAAATTCGCCGAACGTGCGGCAATGTGCAAGCACCTTTTCGGGAGTGAGCGTATGCACGTGGAGTTTTACAATAGTATCTACCTTAAAGGCAACGATTGAATCGCCGAGCGTTGCAAGGAATTCCTTGAGAGGCTCTACGTCGAAATTTGCAACGTCACATTTACTGTTCTGAAGCTGAACAAGCAGTTCTGTGCAGTATCCATAAGTCATAACGCTGTCGGCATTAAAGCCGGAAGCTGTTACATCGGTTTTTGGAGCCTTAGTTTCTACATAAGAGGAGGTGTCTGCAACCTCTTCACCGTTAAGCACACGGTTGAAGCCATCTATTATGTAAAACAGACCTGCTCCGCCACTGTCTACAACACCTGCATCCTTGAGAGCCTGCAAACGCTCGGGTGTACGCTCAAGCGAATCGTGCATCTCCTTTGCAAGGTCGGCAAAAAACGTGCGTATGGTACTCTCGGGAGTGATGCGCTTAACTGCATACTCAACTGCCTCTCTCGCAACTGTGAGAATCGTACCCTCTGTAGGAGTCATAACCGAGCTGTACGCCTGCTCAACACCCATTTCAAGTGCTTTTCCAAGTGTTTCGGGAGTAGCCTCTGCGACATCCTTAAAGCCCTTTGCAGTACCTGCAAAAAACTGTGAAAGAATTACACCGGAGTTACCTCTTGCACCTAAAAGCATGCCGTGCGACAAGGTATCCATAACCTTTCCGATATCATCGGTGTCAAGGTTCTCGATAGCGGAAATACCGCTTTCGATGGTCATACGCATGTTGTCGCCGGTATCTCCGTCGGGAACAGGAAATACATTAAGCTTATTTACCTCGTCAGCATGCGAACGGAGCTGTTTTGCACCGCCGATAGCCATTTTCGCAAGCAGAACTCCGCCAAGAAGCGATGAACCCGTTGTGATAAGGGCGGTTGCAAGCGATTTTGAGTTTTTCTTTTTAGAGTTTTTTGACTGTTTCATAATTATGAAGCATCCTTTTTATCTTTCTTTACCAATGAAGAAGAGTGCGAGAGTGCCGGGGCCCGAATGTGAACCGATTACGGGACCAACGTCGGTGATAATCTTAACTGTGGCACCGTGCTTTTTATTAATCATATCAGCAAGCTCGTTTGCATCTTTTTCGCAGTCACCGTGAGAAATGAACACCGTGCCGTTTACGGGATCTTTTGCGAGTGCGGTGTATCTTTCGGCAAGTGCCGCAAGAGCAGCCTTTCTGCCTCTCACCTTACTTACATTTATAAGGTGTCCATCGTTGTCAACGTGGAGCACCGGCTTGATGCCGAGCATGTTACCTACAAAGGCAACCGTGGGGCTTACTCTGCCGCCACGCTTAAGATAAACAAGGTCGTCAACCGTAAACCAATGACAAAGATTAAGCTTGATTTCTTCAATATATGCGGCTACCTCGTCAATAGTAGCGCCTGCGTTTTTCTTTTCAAGTGCAAAGTAAACTAAAAGTCCCTGACCGGCACTTGCGGCAAGAGTATCAACTGTTACAATCTTGCGGTCGGGATATTTTTCTGCAAGGTCTGCCGCCGCCATTCTGCCGGAATTATACGTAGTGCTGAGACCGGACGAAAAACCGAGATAAAGCACATCTTTTCCCTCAGCGAGTGACTTTTCAAAAAGTGCCTTGAATGTTTCGGAGTTTATCGCTGCAGTTTTTGCAGAGCTTCCCTCACGCATCTTTGCATAAAAATCGGCAGCACTGATATCGCCGTTGCCGTATTCCTTATCGCTACCGTCAAAACGGAACGTAAGCGATTCGCAAGGTACACCCCATTCAGCGAGGATTTCAGGCGAAAGGTCACACCCTGAGTCGGTGATAATAACAAAGTTGTTCATTTTATTTTCTCCTGTGAAAACTGTCATAAATTGTAAGATGTTGAGCAGTCAACATCTTTGATGCACTTATTATACAATGATTATACCATATTGTCAACAAATAAGAAAGTAAATAATGAAAATTTCTTTTAAAAATCACAAAAACGCATCATCTTGTTTTCAAAACCATGTTACCACGAAAATTGGTGTTTGTCAATAGATTAAAACGTGTATATGTGGTTATAATAAAACTGCCAATGCATTTATAGGAGGAATAATTTATATGTTTAAGAAACTTTTTGCATTAACTCTGGCACTTTGCATGCTACTGCCCATGCTTGTTTCCTGCGGAAAAAAAGACGATACCGCCTCGGTTTACTATCTGAATTTCAAGCCCGAGCAGGACGAGCAATGGAAATCACTTGCCGCTACCTATACAGACGAAACCGGCATACCCGTAACGGTTGTTACTGCTGCCGCAGGCAACTATGAGCAAACGCTGACTTCCGAAATGGACAAAAAAGATGCTCCCACACTTTTTCAGGTGAACGGCCCTGTCGGTCTTGCCAACTGGAAGGATTATTGCTACGATTTTAACGGCAGTGCGGTTCTGAATGAACTTACAACGCCTGAATTTGCACTCACCGACGGTGAGAAAACCTTAGGCATTGCATACGTTATCGAAACTTACGGCATCATATACAACAAAACGCTGTTAAACGAATATTTCAGTTCGGATTTTTCTACGGTAAAAAGCATCGAGGAGCTGAATAACTTCGAGGCTCTAAACACCGTTGCAAGCGAAATTCAGGCGAACAAAGAGGCTCTCGGCGTAGACGGTGCGTTCACTTCATCAGGCATGGATTCAACGTCCGACTGGCGATTTAAGACTCACCTTGCAAACATGCCTATCTACTATGAATATCAGGCAAAGAACATTGGAAAAACAGATGCAATTGAGGGCAGATATCTTGACAACTACAAAGCCGTCTGGGACATGTATATAAACAACGCAACCTGCTCACCCACTGCCCTTGCAAGCAAAACTGCCGCCGATGCGGAAAGCGAATTCAAAACTGGCAGAGCCGTATTCTATCAGAATGGAACATGGGCATATGAATCGCTCAAAAAAGATGCAACCGGCGAAGG
Organism: Eubacteriales bacterium; assembly: GCA_045538895.1. GTDB lineage: Bacteria > Bacillota > Clostridia > Oscillospirales > CAG-272 > UMGS902. The sequence continues at coordinate 9,074 of JAZQEH010000098.1, read as the reverse complement.
ACTTGAGGACAGCGAATTCGGTATGCTTCCTATTTATATAGGCGTCGAGGGCGAGGAGAACCAAGGACTTTGCACAGGCTCCGAAAACTATTGGTGCGTGAACGCAAAAGCGAGTGAAACTGATATCAAGGCAACACTCGACTTCCTTTACTGGGTTGTGACAAGTGATGAGGGTACAACTGCGCTTGCCGACGAAATGGGCTTTGTTGCACCTTTTAAAAACGCAAAAGCCGCAGCAAATCCGCTTGTTGACATTGCAAACAGCTATATCGAAGCCGGTAATATTCCCGTTTCGTGGAATTTCTCGTCGATTCCGTCAGAAAACTGGAAAAACGGTGTCGGTACGGCACTGACTCAATATGCCGCAGGTACGGGCGAGTGGTCGAGTGTTGAGAGTGCATTTATCGACGGTTGGAAAAAGGAATATGCCGCAGCGAATAAATAATAATAATTTGCTAAAAATAAGAGGCAGAAATGTCTCTTATTTTTTTCAGGAGTAGAATATGAACAAACGGCAACTTGCAAAATATTTTCCTTTATTTGTGCTGCCATCGTTTGCAGCTTTTTGTATCGGCTTTATATACCCTTTTATCAGAGGAATATACCTTTCCTTTTGCACATTCCGCACAACAAGCGATGCAAAGTGGGTGGGGCTTTCCAACTATTCGGCGGCTATAGGCGACCGCGGCTTTTTGTATTCATTTTTGTTCACGGCTCTGTTTACGCTTGTATCGGTACTTGCCATAAACCTTATCGCCTTTGCCGTTGCATACATCCTTACAAGCGGTATCCGCGGTGCAAATGTGTTCAGAACCGTATTCTTCATGCCCAACCTCATCGGCGGCGTTATCCTCGGTTATATCTGGCAGGTGATTTTTGACGGAATACTGCAGAACTACGGAACCAACATCAAGCTTGATTCAAAGCTCGGCTTTTTAGGACTTGTGATTCTGCTTTGCTGGCAGCAAATCGGATATATGATGATAATTTATATATCGGGACTTAATTCGATTCCCGATCATCTTTACGAGGCTGCAAAGGTTGACGGTGCTACAAAGTGGCAGACACTTCGCAGCGTTACACTTCCCATGATGATGCCCTCCATCACCATATGCACCTTTTTGACACTTACAAACAGTTTCAAGCTCTTTGACCAGAACCTTGCCCTCACGGCAGGCGAACCGGGTGTACAGATAGCCGGAGAAACGGTGTATCAGACCGAAATGCTTGCACTTAATATATACAATACCTTTTACCGCAACATGAACACACGTGGCGTAGGACAGGCAAAAGCCGTTATTTTCTTCCTCGCTGTTGCGGCAGTAGGCTTGCTTCAGCTTTATCTTACACGCCGGAAGGAGGTTGAGCAATAATGAAAAAAACTCTTTCAAAAACACTCACTACGCTTATAATGTCGCTCATTTCAGTTGTGTATCTTACACCTATTGGTGTGGTGCTGATAAACTCGCTTAAAACCAAGACGTCTATCAGTGCTTCTCCCTTTTCTTTACCGAATGAATTTACGTTTGTAGGGCTTGAAAACTATACCAGAGGAATCACCTTTGGCGGATATCCGTTTCTTTTATCGGTAATGTATTCTCTGTTTATTACAGTTGCGTCAACACTTGCCATTTTGCTATTTACTTCCATGGCGGCATGGTACATCACAAGGGTTGACAACGGCCTTTGCCGTAGTATATACTATCTGTGTGTGTTTTCGATGATCGTTCCGTTCCAGATGGTAATGTTTACCCTGTCAAAAACTGCGGATACGCTGAACCTCGGTAATCCGCTTGGCATTGTGATAATTTATCTCGGATTCGGAGCAGGACTTGCGATATTTATGTTCTGCGGATTTGTAAAGAGCATCCCCCGTGAGATTGAAGAGGCGGCAACCATTGACGGTTGCGGCCCCGTACGCACCTTTTTCGGCATTGTTCTTCCCATTATGAAGCCCACTTTGATTTCGGTTTGCATACTTGAAACCATGTGGATATGGAATGACTTTCTGCTTCCGTTTTTGGTGCTTGATATCAAAAAGTATCGCACGATCCCGATTCACATTCAGTATCTGAACGGCAGTTACGGGCAAAGTGATATAGGTGCAATTATGGCACTTATCGTTTTATCTATTGTTCCTATTGTAATATTCTACTTCACCTGTCAGAAGCATATCATCAAGGGTATAATGGCAGGTGCGGTAAAAGGATAGCACAGTAAACGCCGTTATGAAAGGGCAAGTTATGAGAAAAAGCGGCGTTTTACTTCATATATCATCGCTTCCTTCCCCCCACGGCATTGGAACTATGGGTAAAGAAGCATATAAATTTGTAGATTTTTTAAAGAACAGCGGACAGAGCCTTTGGCAGATTCTCCCTATCTGTCCCACCGGATACGGTGACTCTCCCTATCAATCCTTTTCGTCATTTGCAGGCAATCCCTATTTCATCGACCTTGATATGCTTTTAAAAGAGGAACTGCTCACCGTTGCGGAGATTGCCGCAGCCGACCTTGAGGGAGATGTAAAGAACGTAAACTACGAAAAGCAGTACGCTATGCGTTTTCCTCTGCTACGCAAGGCATATGACCGTTTTGCAAAGAAGCTGACAAACTCCTTTATGGATTTTTGCCGCAAAGAGGCGGATTGGCTTGACGATTATGCACTGTTTATGGCGTTGAAGAATGAAAACGGCGGCAAATCGTTTGAGATGTGGGATGACGGCATCAAATTCCGCCGCAAAGCTGCCATTGAACGTGCCGAGCGCCGCCTTGGCAGAGAGATTGGCTTTTACAAGTTTTTGCAGTATAAGTTTACCGAGCAATGGGAAAAACTCAAAGCGTATGCGAATAAAAACGGTATAAAAATCATTGGCGACCTGCCTATATACGTTGCACGTGACAGTGCCGACGTATGGACAAATCCAAAGGCATTTTTGCTCGATGAAAACCTTTCACCAAAGCTTGTCGCAGGGTGTCCGCCGGATGCTTTTTCCGAGGACGGTCAGCTTTGGGGAAATCCCATTTATAATTGGCAGTATCTACGTTCCCACGGCTATGATTTTTGGTGCAGACGCATTGCACGTCAGGTAAAATTTTACGATATTCTGCGTATAGACCACTTCCGCGGTTTTGAGTCTTTTTATACAATCCCTGCAAAAAATGAAACCGCAAAGGGCGGTCAGTGGAAAAAAGGTCCCGGCATGTCGCTCTTTAATGCGATAAAGAAGAAACTCGGCGACCTCGATATAATCGCCGAAGACCTCGGCTTTATCACGCCGGAGGTTGCAAAGCTTTTAAAGGATAGCGGATATCCCGGCATGAAAGTATTGCAATTTGCGTTTGACAGCCGTGAGGAGTCAAACTATCTGCCCCATACTTATAAAAACAGAAATTCGGTTGTCTACGTTGGTACACACGATAACGATACCGCCGAGGGGTGGATGCTCTCTGCCGCAAAGGACGACGTTGCATATGCAAAGCGTTATATCGGTCTTAACAAGAAAGAGGGCTACGCATGGGGATTTATCCGCGCGGCGGCTGCATCAGTTTCGGACACCGCAATCTACACCATGCAGGATCTGCTTTCGCTTGGCAGTGAGGCACGTATGAACACCCCCTCGGTTGCTTACGGCAATTGGGGTTGGCGTATGGAGAAAATGCCCACAAAGGTACTTGAAAAGAAGCTCTATCAGCTTACCGCCGACTTCGGCAGATTAGTTAAATAAAGAAAAAGTCCCGAAAAAACGGGACTTTTTTGTTTGTAAGTAATACAATGTCATTGACATACCGTAGGGCGGGGGCTTGCTCCCGCCGTCGGCACAACATCTAATCAAGGCTTGCGGCGGGAGATAAACCCCCGCCCTACATTGTTTGCTCGTTGCCTTTGCTTCACAAACAATAATTTATCGAACTGTGTAAAAAGCATCATCCAGCCGCCTTCAAAGAATCTACATATAGAATAAACAAAAACAATTTTCATTTTTCTATTGACATTATATACATTCGACATATATAATATTTGTAACATATTTTGGGAGGCAAGTTCATGAAAAGAACGTTGAAAGACAAGATTTTATTTCCTTATGCACCATGGTGGTGCAAGATACTGCTTGTTGCATTCGTTTGGGCTCTGACATACTACCAAGTAGACGGAAACGGATGGACGTTTATTAAAATAGTAACAGGAATAATAGTATCAATAATTGTGTTGATTATACTTTCCATATACAACAGCAAAATTCCGATTCCGGCTAGATGGGACGAACACCATAGCGATGGTGGTTTTTCGGTCGGAAGCAACGATAAAACATATCTTGATCTATCCACTGGTGAGATTTCACGTTACGGCGGTACCGATCCTTACTTTTACGAAACATATAAAGATGTGTACACTATAGCCAGAGGGTACCGATTAAATCGTAGATTAATAAGTAAAGGCAGTGGAAAAACCACAGAGTTGCGTGCAAGCGAACATAGCACCCCTAATCTTTATGGATATGTTTATTTATTTGAATTCTTTTTTATAAAAGATGTCATCACTTTTGAACAAGATAGCGATGCCAAATCAGAATTTAAATAATCCCCACCCGCACAAAAAAGGACTCGGAAATCCGAGTCCTTTTTGATTTAATTAAGCAATGCACGGTCACTTGCGAAAGCTTTGCCGCTTGCCTTTGCAAACATGCCAAGCAGATCTTCAACGGTGAGTTTCTTCTTCTCCTCACCCCGAACGTCTACCACAACCTGACCGTCATACATCATAATAAGTCTGTTGCCATGCACGATAGCATCATGCATATTATGCGTAATCATAAGCGTGGTAAGGCGGTTTTCATTAACGATTTTATCCGTAATTTCAAGCACCTTTGCCGCAGTCTTTGGATCAAGTGCCGCAGTATGCTCGTCAAGAAGCAGAAGCTTGGGACGCTGAAGCGTTGCCATTATCAGCGTTATTGCCTGACGCTGACCACCGGAAAGCAAACCTACTTTAGTGGAAAGGCGGTTTTCGAGTCCGAGTTCAAGCGTTGCAAGAAGCTCTCTGTAACGCTCACGCTCCGCATTGCGTACACCCCATACAAGCTTACGGTTTGTTCCTCTTCTTGCCGCTATAGAAAGATTTTCGTCAATCTCCATATCGGGTGCAGTTCCCTTCATCGGGTCCTGAAACACTCTGCCGAGGAATTTTGCTCGCTTATGCTCCGCCATGTTGGTTACGTCAACGCCGTCAATTTCAATCGTACCGTGATCGGGTTTCCATACACCTGAAATAGCATTGAGCAATGTGGATTTACCAGCACCGTTACCGCCGATAACGGTAACAAAATCGCCGTCCTCAATAGTCAGGTTCAATCCGTTAAGTGCCTTTTTAGCGTTAACCGTGCCGGGATTGAACGTTTTATGCAGATTTGTGATTTTAAGCATTGGAATCACCTCCTGCATCTACCATGGGCTTTTGCTTGGTAAAATACTTACCCTTGAGATAAGGCACCGCAAGGAATATCGCAACGATAAGTGCCGAAAGCATCTTGAGATAATCGGTCTTGAGTCCGAGAAGTACAACAAAATTATAAATTATGTAGTACACAATACCGCCGCACACAACACCGATAAGGCTGACAACAAAATTGGGCTTTATCTTAAGCGAAACGGAAAGTCCGATAAAGATTGCCGCAAGTCCGATAACGATTGCGCCACGTCCGTCATTGATGTTTGCAGAGCCTTTATACTGTGCAAGCAATGCACCCGCAAGTGCAACGACACCGTTGGAAATGGCAAGTCCGAGCACCTTGTTGAAATTAACGTTTACGCCCTGCGCACGGCTCATATCGGGGTTGTCACCGGTGGATTTAAGTGTAAGACCTACCTCCGTGTAGAAGAACAGCCAAAGCACAATTATCGCAGCGGCGATTATACCGACAAGCACAATAATTGACATGATATTGTCACCCATGCTGACCATGAGATTATAGCTGCCGCCAACGAAAGAAACAAGTGCTCTTCCGCCTAAAATGGCAAGGTTTACCGAATAAAGAATGAGCTGGGACAGAATACCTGCAAGTATCGAGGGAATGCCGAGTGCGGTATGAAAAAGTCCCGTCATTATGCCTGTCAGTGCCCCCGCGATGAACGCAACTATTATGCTTATCCAGGCAGGTACGCCTGCGGTTATCAATACCGCACAAACACATCCGCCTGTACATATAGAGCCGTCAACCGTGAGGTCGGCAATATCAAGTATTTTATAGGAAACGTAGACACCGATTGCCATAAGTCCCCAGATAAGCCCTTGAGCCACAGCACCGGGCAAAGCATTTAAAAAGAACATTATTTACCTCTGAAAATTAGTTTTCGGGAACTTCAATGCCGAGTGCGGCACAAAGCTCGTTGTTGTATACAACTGTAGGAGTGAGAGTCTTTACTTCAAGGTCGGAAACAGCCTTTGTGCCAAGAAGAACCTCTGCTGCCATCTTACCGGTTTCAACACCGAGTTCGTAGTAGTCGATTGCAAGGCTTGCATAGCAGATAGCTCCGCCGTAGCTTGTGTATACGGGAACGTTCTTTTCGTTGCAGATAGTTCCAACGATAGTATCGTTTGCCGCAACTGTGTTATCGGAGGGGATGTAGATTGCCTTGCACTCCTCTGCTGCGGAGGTGGTGAGTGCCTGAAGCTCGGTGGTTTCGGAGAATGTGTAAGCCTCAACAACGATGCCTTCAGCCTCGAAAAGTGCCTTTACAGCCTCATACTGAATGAGGGAGTTGGACTCGCCTGTGCAGTAGATAACACCTACCTTATCGCCGGGAACAAGGCCGAGAGTATCAATCATCATCTTTGCCTGCTCGTCAAAAGGAACTGCGTCGGAAGTACCGGATACGTTTGCGGGAACTGCACCTGCGAAAGTGCTTTCATAATCGGTTACAGATGTACCGAGAACGGGGATCTTGGTGGTTGCGGTTGCCGCTGCGGTAAGTGCAGGAGTAGCGTTTGCCATGATAAGGTCAACACTCTTTGCGGTAAAGGTGTTGATAACGGTTGTGCAAAGCTCTGCTTCGCCTGCTACCTGTGTATCAAAAGCAACGGTCTTGCCCTCGGCTGCAAGTGCCTCGGTGAGAGCATCAACAAATCCATTTGTTGCCTGGTCGAGCGAATCGTGTACCATAAGCTGACAAATACCTACGGTGTAGTCTGCCTTTTCTCCGCAAGATGCGAGAGAAAGACAAGCAGTGCAAAGAACAACTGCTGCCAATACGATAGAAAGAATCTTTTTCATTTTTTGTTTCCTCCATGGGTTAAAAAATATAATAAAAAATCGCCCCTGTAATAAAACAGGGGCGAAAAATTATTTCGCGGTACCACTCTGCTTTCGTACCAATCTTGCGATTGGAACCTCGGAAGGCTTTAAAAGTCTTAACGATGTAACGGTCGTACCCGTTGTGTCTACTAAAAGTTCAACACACCACTCGCTGGAATGAACTTCACATGGATATTACCATTGTCTTGCACCAACCGACAACTCTCTGTGGCTTTTCTCCAGGCTACTCTTTCCGCTCAAACGTGTTTTTGAATATTTATGCAATCATTGTAGCAGTATTTTTTGAAGATGTCAAGAGTTTTTTTGAAAATTATTTATACGACACGAGTTTATCCATACTCTTGCGTTTTTTGTCACGCAGTTTATCGTTTTCGCTTGCGTAGCCAAGCGTAATTACAAGCCGCACCGGATGCTCAAGCGAACATATTTTGCGTATCTTATCATCGTCAAACCAACCGAGTATACATGTGCCAAGTCCTTTTGCGGTGGCTTCGGCAGTAATATATGCGGCGACAATGCCGATGTCTATAGAGCGATAATCGTTGCCCTTTACCCTTGCACCGAGAGCCGCGGTTCTTGTATACGGCTCCTCGGATATCACAAGCATTACAGGTGCATCTGCGGCAAAACCGTTCATTCCCATTCCCATTGTGGCTTTTGCTACCGCTCTTGCATTTTCTCCACGGCATACCGTTATATGATACGGCTGACCATTGCAAGCAGACGGAGCAAGTCTTGCTGCGTTAAGTATATCGGCGAGTTTTTCTTCCTCCACCTCTCTTGAAGCATCATAGCTTCGGCAGGACTGGCGGGCATTAGCTATTTCTGTAAAATTCATAAACACCTCATATATTCAAAAAGCCTTGCGAATGCAAGGCTTTTTGAGATTTATCTTTCAAGAAGTTTCTGGATAAATGCGTTTTCTTCACGGCTGATCTTTTCATCGCAAGCCGCAATAGCGGTAACAACTATGAGAGTATGGGAAGCAAGGTTAGGATTGAGAGCGTCAACAAAATTGTCAACAACCTCATCCATCTTACCAACGTACATATCGGTGTATGTATCGATCTGCTCATCGTTAAGTCCGATACAATCCTTAAGGAACTGATTCTCTTTTACGGTAAGCTTACCATCAGCAGCGATTGCCGCAAGAAGAACCGAAGAAAGCATAAGCATACCGCCGTTCTTCTCATCAACTGCTTTACATGCAGGAAGAATTTCAACGATAGATGATTTTGCAATCTGAACGAGTTCCTCGTAATCCATATTTACAAATTTTTGCATTAATTCATTAAACTGTGACATGATATGTCCTCCAAAAATATTTGTTGAAACGAAGTTTCATAGCGATATTTTAGCATAGTAAAGTGAGAAAGTCAATACTAAATCTGTTAATTTATGCAATTTGTTTGGTATATATTTACACCATATACTGCAAAAGAAAGGGACGTATATGTATTGAGTGGCGAAAACAGGCTCCGCACTTGCAAGCAAGTGCATATCCGTTTTCTTCTTAATGCGAACATGGCAAAAGTCCACGGACTAAAACCAAACAAAAATACCACCCTGTTGGGTGGTATTTTTGTTTGGTGGGAGCGGGTGGATTCGGACCACCGAAGTCAGTGACAACAGATTTACAGTCTGCCCCCTTTGGCCGCTCGGGAACGCTCCCTTATTCAATTTGTACCTCAAAGAGGTGGAGCTGGTGGACGGATTCGAACCCCCGACCTGCTGATTACAAATCAGCTGCTCTACCAGCTGAGC
>JAZQEH010000097.1:0-24307 GCA_045538895.1 Eubacteriales bacterium | reverse complement strand
GATATCGCCACAACGGGTACCCATCTCGATACCTGCAAGAGGAGTAAAGCCCATGGAAGTGTCGAGAATCTTACCGTCCTTAACAGCAGAGATAGAAGAACCGTTACCAAGGTGACATGTAACAACCTTTGTTCCCTCAGCGCCGCCGAGAAGTTTTGCGCATTCACCCGCTACATAGCGGTGAGAAGTGCCGTGTGCGCCGTAACGGCGGATAGCGTACTTCTGGCAGAGGTCATACTCAAGCGGATATGTATAAACGTGCTCGGGCATGGTAGCGGTGTGGAAAGCGGTATCAAATACGAGAACCTGAGGAGTGCCGGGCATTGCAGCAGTGCAGCCCTCGATACCCATGATGTGAGCAGGGGTGTGGAGAGGAGCAAGGTCACGGCAGAGTTCAAGCTTTGCCATAACCTCATCGGTAACAAGTACGCTCTCAGAGAAATATGCACCGCCGTGCACAACTCTGTGACCGACAGCTTCGATTTCTGCCATGCTCTTAACGCTGCCGTATTCAGCGCTTACGAGAACGTCGATAACGATTTTGGTTGCAACGGTGTGGTTTTCCATTGCGGTTTCTTTTTCATAAACAGCACCGGTTTCGAGATTGGTATGCTTGATCTTACCGTCGATACCGATTCTTTCGCAAAGGCCTTTAGCCTTTACAACACCTGCGGTGGTGTCAAAAAGCTGATACTTAAGGGAACTGGAACCTGCATTTACTACAAGTACATTCATTATATATATCCTCCGGAAAAAATATTTTAACCATTATATTATACACGCAATTTCTCCTGATTTCAACAAAAAAGTAAAAATTTATGTAAAATAGGAAAATTATTGTTTATGAGAGAAAACGCCGCTATGCGGCTACCCCTCATCAGTCAGCTCCGCTGACAGCTTCCCCCAAGGGGGAAGCCTAAAAATTTGTAAAAAAGACGGGTTCCCCGGCTTTTTTACTCCTTGAAAACCGCGAGCGGTCGAGCTCGACCTTTAGGTCGGCAGGTGCTTTAGCACCTTGCACGCAGAGTGAACGGTTTTGCAACCACTTGAAAATGCTTGCATTTTCAAGTGAGGAAACCTTTAATTTACTATAGCAATTTTTTTATTTTTGTGCTATACTCAACCTGATAGGGGGTGGAAACCATTCATATTGCCATTATTACTGAATACAATCCGTTTCACAATGGGCATGAGTATCAGATACGCAAACTTAAGCAAGCGTTTCCTTCCTCTTATATAACTGCGATAATGGGCGGTATCTTTTCGCAGAGGGGGGAGCCGTATATCGCTTCGCCGTATGTGCGGGCAGAAGCGGCGGTTACGTGCGGTGCCGACCTTGTTTTAGAGCTTCCGTTTCCGTTTTCCTGCGCTCCTGCTAACATTTTTGCACGTGCAGGAGTTGAAATAGCCGCAAAAATAGGTGCCGACATGCTTGCATTCGGCAGTGAATGTGGAGATGTTGCAACTCTCAATGATATTCTTGCCCGTCTTGACAGCGATGAAATGCGTGAGGCAGTTATGGCTGAGCCTAACGAAATCGGCAAAACCCGTGCGTATGCAAATGCTTATAGTAAGCTTTACGGCGAAGAGGCTCCTGCTATGCCTAACGATATTCTGGCAATAGAGTATCTGCGGGCAATCAAGCAAGGCGGATACAAATTGACACCGTACACAATTAAACGCGTCGGTGATTTTAAAAGCGGAGAGGGCGGATTTGCCTCGGCTACCTCTATTCGTAAAGCTATTTTTGAAAGCGGCATGGATGCTCTTTGCGGCAATGTGCCAAAGGCGGCAGAATATATTTATAAAAATGAGCGGTTCGTTGCAGATATTGAGAAGCTTTCAAGCGCAGTATTGCTTAAACTCTGTGAACCCCCGACAGACGTTGCTTTTTCGGGCGGTGGGCTTATCGGACACGTTAAAAATGCGGCACAGAATGTAAGCAGCATAGCCGAACTTAAAAAGAATGCCGCAACCAAAGGATATACCGATGCAGAAATCTCACGTCTGATTCTTTACGTGTTGCTTGACGTTAAAAGCCATGACCTTGACAGAGAGGTGCTTTATACGAGGCTGTTTGCGGCAAATGCACGTGGCAGGGAGATACTTAACAGTGCGAAAGAAATAGAAATCGTGACAAAACCGTCTGCACTTCATGCGATGTCTCCTATGGCGAGAGCACAGTACGAAAGCACCTTTAAGGCGGAGAGGGCATTTGCACTTTGCCTTGGGGATTATGAATTTTTAAAACAGACACCGAGGATAAAATGATGGACTTTGTTTCGGATATTTCTTTGATTTATCTCATTATAATAAATGTAGTTGCAGCAGTATTTGTTGTTTACGATAAGCACATCAGCCGTTTGCCGAGAGGAAGTGTGCGGAGAGTGCCTGAAAAAACCTTTGTCAGATTTGCCGAGGCAGGCGGAGGAGTGGGAACGTTGTTTGCGATGTTTTGTGTACGTCATAAAACCAAGTCGCATGACGGTCTGCTTCTTAAAATCGGATTTTTTACGGTAATATGGATAGCCGCAATACTTTTTGTGCTAAAGAAAATGTCATAGTCGAAAGACTATGACATTTTTGTCAGAAGCTCTATTGCATATTTTGCATATTCGGAAATATACTGTCCTTTTTTTACAACAACCGCAGGTTGTCGCAAATAAGCATTGTCCTTAAGCTCAATTACCGTTATCGGGTGGTTTGACATCTCATTTTTAACAAATTGCAAGGGGAGAAGCGTAGCACCGACTCCACTGCAAGCCATTTCAAATGCGGTTGTAAGACCGACAACCTCGGCGGCAATTTCAGGGCGGACTTTGGAATCAAGGCACAGCTTTTCAAAAAGTATACGCATTTCCTGTGTTGCACCTACAACGACAAAGGGGAGTGCGGCACAGTCTTTAAACTCAACGCTTTGTATGTCTTTGAATTCGGGGTGCTTTTCAAGAAGTGCATCCGGTACAACAAGTGCAAGCTTGTCAGGTTCAATGGCATTGACCGAAAGGAGCGATTCGTCAACAGGCAGATTAACTACGGCAAAGTCAAATTTTCCGTCGGACGCATCTTTGCGGAGCAGATCGCTTCCTTCTTCTATGAGTTTTACTTGCACATGTGGAAACTTTGCTTGCACCTTTTTTACCACCTTGGGGATAAGATACGCGCTCCTGAAAGGTGTTGTTCCTATGACAAGCTGACCTTTTTCTCCGCTCTTGAATTGCTCCATTGAGCGGATAAGCTGGTCTTCCCTATATAGTATCTCTTTTGCTTCACGCACAAAATGCTCGCCTGCGGCGGTTGGAGTTATGGGGGATAGGCTTCTGTTAAAAAGCACCACGCCAAGCTCTTTTTCAAGTGTGAGAATCTGCTTGCTGAGTGCCGGTTGCGTAATATTAAGTTTTTCGGCAAGCTGCGAGAAACTGCCAACCTCTGCAAGCAGCACTGCATATTGAAGCTGTCGGGAGTTCATAACTTCCTCCTTATATTATATGGGTTATACGTATTATTACATATAGATTATCATTTTGGACGAAAAAAAGCAAGAAATTACATTAAATTTTCATTTTTTGCTTGACAAAAACGAAAACGAGTGTATAATATAACCCGTAAGTAATAAACTTCATAACCGATAAGGAATTAGGAGGTTCAGTTATGATACCAAGTTCACTTATTTACCTTGGAATTATGCTGGCGGTAATCTGTGTCTGGTTTATTCTTGTAAAACGACCTGTTTACGAAGCGATTTTGTTAAGCTTTCTCGTTTTGCTCACCGTAACCGGAACATGGGGAAACGTAGGAGAGTATATTGACAAAGCACTTTCCACATCGCTGCTTTATTCTATGGTTGCATTCGTTGCAATGTCAATTCTTCTTACTAAAACAAAGATAATTGACAGTTGTATTGCAATAATCCTTTCAATCGTCGGCAGAATCACCGGCGGTGCAGGCTATGCCGCAGTAATTGCATCTGCATTTATGGGTGCTCTCTCCGGCAGCGGCCCAGGTAACGTAATGGCTACCGGTTCTATTACCATTCCTGCAATGAAGCGTTCGGGTTTCCCGGCAGAGCTTGCCGCAAATATCGAGAGCAATGCAAGCTATATGGGCAATATGATACCGCCCTCCTCAAACATCGTTGCGGCAATGACTGCTTTTGCGGTTGCATGTCCTGATAACGAGGTATCACAGGGTAAATTCTGGATGGTGCTTTGGGGTATTTCACTCTGGTTCGTTCTTCAGCGTATCTTAACCGTATTTGCATTCTGCAAGTATTATAAGGTTAAGCCCATGAGAAAAGAGGATCTTCCAAGCCTTAAGGAAACTATTAAGACCGGCTGGCAGGGACTTCTTCTTCCTGTAGTAATTATGCTCCCGTTTGTACTTGACTTTATGCTCAAGGATACTTTCTTTACCCAAAGACTTGGCGAAACAGGTGCAAAGTATTTCTCAAGTTCAATTCTTCTTTTCATCGGCGGTATTGCATCTATTTATACCTGCCTTATCGCAAAGGATAAGAGTGTTGTAACAATTCCCAATATCGCAAAAATGTTTGCAAACGGTGTAAAGACCATTGCTCCTGCTATTGCTGTGTGTGTATTCGGATATATGATCGGCGGCTTGTTCGGTGACCTTAACGTGTCTGAGGAACTCGGTGTAATCATTTCTTCACTCAACGTCGGCAAACTTGGTACGGTTGTAATAATTTGTATCATAACCTGCTTTATGGGCATGGTAATCCCGGGTTCTTCACTTGTGGTTATCTTTGGTCCCACGTTTATTCTTGCTTTGCAGGCAGTTGGCGTAGATCCGCTTCTTACGGCAGCAATGCTTCCTTGCATCTGCGGCGTTATGTGCGGTATCACTCCTCCTCTTGCACTCGGACTTTATGCAGGTATGTCAATCGCAGAATCCGACTTTTCAAAGACTGTTAAAAACGACCTTTGGTGGGTTGCTTTGCAGTTTATACTTCAGGTTGTTATTCTTATGGGATGGCTCCCGATACTCGGAATGTAAGGAGGTACACAAATGAATAAGTTTAAAGCAATATGCAAAAAAATCAGTGACTTCCTCCGTGTTATATTCGGCTACGGTGTTATGATTGCGCTTTTTGCAGGAGGTCTTACCTTCTTTGGTTACCTTGCGGCACTGTTTATCGGCGGCGAAACCGCAACGGCAATATGCGTATTTATTTATAAAACCATAATACCTTACATCATCAAGCTTTCAACCGTTATGGTTCTGCTCGGACTTGTTGTGATGTATCTTAACGGTGAGGTTGCACTTACCTCAAATAAGAAAAAGGCTATCAAAAACAAAGCAGAAATGTAATAAATAAAAATAGGGTGTCACCGACACCCTCAGAGTGCTGACAAACACGTCAGACCGCAAGTAAGAATAAAAGCAAGGCTAATAAATAGAAATAATTTTTCACTTTGCGTAAAAACAAAATGAGGCAAGGGCTTTTTCAAGCCCTTGCCGTTACTTGCTTTTTTGGATTTTTGTCTCTGCCGTACACATGTACGCCGACGAAACAAAAATCCAAAAATCTGTCTGCGTTTCTCACCCTCTGGTCAGCCTGATGACTTTGTCATCAGGCTGAGGGTGTCACCGACACCCTGTTTTTATTTATTATTGACAAATCTTTTCTATTTTGTTACTATAATTTATATATATTGTAATTTGCGAGGTGCATTATGAAACTTAAAAGAATTATACCGGCACTGTTGATACTTGTCTGCATGGCTATACTTGCGTTTACCGCAAGTGCGGCTGATTTTGCACCCGGTTCAACTGCTGCGTATTTTGTTGACAACACAAACGGTAAGGATACAAACGCAGGTACAAGTGCGTCTGCACCTCTCAAAACACTCAGCAAGGCAAACGCATATCTGCGTGAGATAGGCGGCGGTACCATTGTCATCTGCGGTAAGGTTGTGATTTCATCGGCATATACCCCTGCCGACGTTGGCGGTGCAGTGGTGTACACCTCTGTATGGAACGGTGTCGACTATCGCTCCACAAACTCCGCAAAGCTTGTTGTAAGTGCGAATATTGCAGCCAACAGCGATACATATTTTAAAAACATCAACTTTTCTATAACCGCTTCAGGCCTTGTCTTTTCGGGACGCTGTAATAATTTCGGTTTTGGAAGCGGTGTGACAGTAACAGACGATTCAGGACTTTCGAGCTTTACGTACCCCACAGTTATCGGCGGCTGGAACAATCCCAGTACGCTTGAGGGCTCTTCCAATGCAAAGGATTACTCTGTACACGTATACAGTGGTACATGGAGTTCTGTCAGCGCAGGACACAGACGTATTTCGGGTTCTAACCCCGTATCCAGCCTCAGAGGCGATATATCGCTTATCATCAAGGGCGGTACGTTCAAGAACAACGTTTTCGGTACGGGTATGAACATACATACCAAAAGATTTTACATGGAGATATCGGGCGGCAAGTTTGAAAGTGCGGTTTGTCCGATAAAGCGGCTTGGCGATATTTCAAGCAGTGCGGAATGTTCGGTACATGAATATACCGCCGACGTGCTTGTGCGCATAAGCGGCGGTACCTTTAAGGGCAGATTCCGCCTTGCAGAAAATACTGTTGCTACAACGGCACTGACATATCCGCCAAAGGGCGATGCTACCGTAGTTGTTACCGGCGGTACGTTCAACTCTGATTTTGTTGGCTACGGCGTAATGGGAAGCGTACTTCTCAAATATAAAGAAGACGTGCTTTCTGCGGATAAGATCAAAGGTTTCCCCGTATTTAAAACAGGCTCACAGGCAATGTCAGGTGCCGCTACCGAGGAAGCGAGATTTGTAAACCCCATCGGCGACAAGTCCGACCCGTATATCATTGAAAAGGACGGCATTTACTATTATTGTTTCTCTTCAAGCGAAACTGTTGACGGTACAGCATATCCCGCAGTAAAGATTGCAGCCCACGGCAGTGTTGCGTTCGGAGAGCTTACAACCCAGATGCGTAGCGTTTTCAATGCTTCCAAAACCACCATTGCCAATGCTAAAAAGGAATACTGGGCACCCGAGCTTCACTATTTTGATGCAGCTACCGTAGGCTCTGCTAACGCAGGTTGGTATATTTACGTAGCATGCGATAACGGCGACAATGCTAATCATCGCATGTACGTGCTTCGTGCAACCGAGCCGGAAAATCCGTTAAGTGATTATAAAATGGTCGGACAGATTACCGACTCCACAAACAAATGGGCTATCGACGGCACAGTGCTTCAGCACGGCGGAAAGATCTACTTTATCTGGTCAGGTTGGGCAGGCGATAGCAATGTGGCACAGAACATCTACATTGCACAGATGTCTAACCCGTGGACAATTTCTTCTTCCCGTGTTCTTCTCTCCACTCCCGAATACTCATGGGAAACTCATGGTAGTCCCGATGTAAATGAAGGACCTCAGGTGCTTAAAGCTCCCGACGGAACGGTTCATATTGTTTATTCGGCAAGCGGCTCATGGGATCAGTACTATTGCTACGGTGTTCTTACTCTTACCGGCACCAATCCCTTGAACGCTTCACATTGGTATAAGGCGACCTCTGCAAAATTCTCGTCGGGTAACGGCATGTATGGCCCCGGTCACGGCTCTTTTGTGCAGGACTCTGTTGGTGACTGGTGGATGATCTATCACGCAAACAACTCGCTCAACATTCCAAGCGGATCTTCCTGGTGGGCAGAGAGAAGTGTTTATGCAAAGAAATTCTCGTTTACTACAATGACTCTTAACGGAGTTTCGCTAAAATACCCCTCTTTCGGAACACCTGCGGGTGCAACAAGCACACAGTATATTGATGTTCGCACAGCCGACTATCATGCAAGCGGCGACCATCTTTATTCTCCTCTTATGAAGAGTGTGTCTGGTACGGCGGTAAGTCTTACAAAGACCTGCTATATCTGTAAAGCCACTACAACGGTTCACGCAGTTGACGTTCCCACTGCCGCTGCGGCTGTAAATCCCGACGGCAGCATCAAGATTACCGTAACACCTGCAGTGTCGGGTGCATCCGGATATATTATCTACCGCAGTACCTCCGAGGGTGGAAGCTACTCGCAGATTGCAACCTCCACAAGCAAAACATATATAGATACCGCTGTAAAAATAGGAACCACCTATTACTATAAGGTTAAGCAATACAAGGCAAATGCATATGGCGGCGATGCAACGTACGGCAGACTCGTAAGCTCGGCATCGGCGGCTACGGCAGGCGTTACCGCAATTCCTCCGGCTGTGGATCTTATGGCGTACTATGACGGCGAGATTGTAAAACTCTCGTGGCATGCAAGCGAAACTGCCGAAAAATACAGAGTTTTCCGCAGGGTGGCGGGTGAAACCGCATGGGAAGAAACCGTTCGCATGACTTTGGATAATTACTATTTTGATGACACCGTTTCTCCGAATACTTCGTATGAGTATTCTGTTCAGGAATGGACGCTTGTCGGAGATACTTATTACTACAGTCAGGTAGGCCCTGCTATAAAGACCGTTACCACTACTTTGTATGCGGCTCCCACTATAACAGCTTCAAATACAGCCAACGGAATAAAGCTTACGTCCTCCTCTGTGAGCGGTGCAAGTGCGTATAAGTTCTACCGTTCCACCGACGGTGTAAACTTTAAGCAGCTTACCAAAACCGAGTCGCTTTCATACGTTGACGAAACTGCGGTTGAAGGTACAACTTACTATTACCGCACACGTGCGTATACATTGGACGGCAGCATCACGGTTTATACTCCCGTATCAGAAAACGTTGCGGTGATAAAGCTTGCAACAGTTACCCCGACTATTACCTATGATGGCAGAGAGCTTGTTCTCGAATGGAGTGCTCCCGAAGTTGCTACAAAATACAGAGTATTCAAGAGAGTTTCGGGCGAAACTGCGTGGGGCGACACGCTGCGTATAGCAGAGGGTACGTCGTATACAGATACCGACGTTACCGCAGGTACAACTTATGAATATGCTGTACAGACGTGGGCGTCGCTTGGTGATGCGTACTGCTACGGTCCGCTTAAGGTATGCACCGTTACCCCCGTTAAACTCGATGCACCCGTACTCAGCGTTGACCGTGTTGAAGACTCGTTTGTGCTTACGGCTACGGCAGTTGATGGTGCAAGCGGCTACGAGTTCTACCGTTCTGCTGACGGAGTTGACTTTGTGCAGATAGCAAAGACCTCGAAGCCTACGTATACCGATAATGCAGGAGCCGGTGCCACATACTATAAGGTGCGTGCTTACACTCAGAGCGGCACGGTTGTAAACTGCGGTGCTTACTCCGATACCGTATGTATGAGCAACTTTGCATATACCGATACCGATAGCGGTGCAATATATGAATCTATATCCGCAAGAGCCGGTGAAAGCACGTTCACGCTTCTGGAAAAGCAGTTTAACGCAGGAAAGCAAATACTTCTTCCGTTCACTGCCGATACGCTTCCGAGCGGCAAGCATTACTATTGCGTATACGGTGACTTTATCGTGTGTTCAGGTACTCTTACTTCTTCCTCATTGGGCACTTATACGATGACTGTGCCGTATGACAATCCCGATGCAATAGTGTTTGCCGATGCACCTATAGTGAACTACGGCGACGCTACAAGCGACGGTGAAGTTTCACTTATCGACGCAATACGTACTATCAAGTACACTGTTGACAATAGTATTGGGCTTGATATTGCTGCAGCTGACATCAATCAGGATATCACTCTTGATATCAAGGACGTAATTGCAATTATTAGCATAATTCTCAATTAATTAAAATGGACTGTAAAAAACTTTACAGTCCATTTCATTTTTCGCTTGTTTTCGATACCTCAATGTGGTAAAATATAAAGGCAAAAAAGGAGGATGGCTTATGACATATGTAATTTCGGATATCCACGGAGATTATGACCGTTATATAAAAATGCTTGATTTAATCAAACTTGATGAAAACAGGGACGTGCTTTTCGTTCTCGGTGACGTTATTGATTTTGGCGAGGATTCGTTTAAGATTCTGCTTGACATGTCCTCACGCCCTAACGTTTACCCGATTCTCGGTGAGCATGAGGAACTTGCGGCACCTTTGCTTGCAAAGCTTGCGGGCGATTTCAGCGAAAAGGCCATTGCAGGCTTTGATGCTGAAACTATGCAGAACTTTATGAAGTGGGGCAAAAACGGCGGTCAGGAAACCGTACGTGCGTTCCGTGAACTCGATAAGCAGGACAGGGAATGGGTTGTCGAGTACCTCGAGGAGTTTATGCCCTATGAGGAGATTGAGGTGGGCGGCAAGACCTTTGTGCTAGTTCATGCAGGACTTGACAATTTCTCAAAGTCACGTGAAATGGATGACTATGACGTTGAGGAGCTTGTTCACGAGTGTCCCGATTGGTCAAAGGTGTATTTTGATAACAAGACTTTGGTTGTGGGACACACTCCCACGGTGGAGATAAATCCGTCAAGCAAGGGCAAGATATGGAAGCTTAACGGCACAATAGCTATTGATTGCGGTGCCGCTTACGGACTTCCGCTCGGCTGCCTCCGCCTTGACGATATGGAAGAGTTTTATGTAGAATAAAATCAGTTTGCGTTGGTGAAATGTGAACCACAAATCCGTAGGGCAGGGGCTTGCTCCTGCCGCCTGCACAACATCTAATTATGGCTTGCGGCGGGAGATAAACCCCCGCCCTACGATGTAGGTGCGTAGCCGCAACATAAACAATAATCTATTTTACCGACAACAAAGCCTTGCAAAACAGTTTGTTTTGCAAGGCTTTTCATATTTCAATAAAAAATATTCGTTTTTCGTGATATTTTTATTGACAAACGATAAAATATGTGCTAATCTATAGGTGAAAACATACTTGAAAGGACTTTTTTACCATGAAAAACAATCCAAGCGTAATAACCTCACTTATAACCGCCTTTTTACTTTCTGCGGTATTGCTTTTACTTGCATTTACCGCACCGATATTAACTAAAATGTTCATTTCGCATTTTTACCGTCCCGAAGCGATTTTCAAGCCCATAGTGATTACGTTTTACACGATTCTGCCTCTTGCGGCAGGCGTGCTTTTCTGCCTTATAAGGGTGCTTTTGAACATAGTAAGCGACAACGTTTTTATCACCGAAAACGTAAAATTGCTTCGTGCAATATCAATTCTGCTTGCACTTGCAACGCTTGTTTTTGCAGTTGCCGGCTATTTCTACATGCCTTTCTACCTGCTTGCGGCTCTGGCGGCATTCATGGTGCTTATAGTGCGTGTGGTTAAAAACTGTTTTGCAGCTGCGGTCATTATCAAAGATGAAAATGACATGACAGTGTAGGAGGTAATTATGGCTATACGGATAAATCTTGATGTTGAGATGGCGAAAAACAAAATTTCGTCAGGCACACTTGCCGAAAAAATCGGCATAACGCAGGCAAATCTGTCGATTCTTAAAACCGGCAAGGCAAAGGCAATCCGCTTTTCCACGCTTGAAGCAATTTGCGAAACACTCGGCTGCCAGCCGGGCGACATTTTAGAATACGTAAAGGAGGATACAGATGAATAATCAAAACATTTCGGCTACACCCGAACCTAAAAAAGAGCCGCCCATTGAGGTGACTCTGCGTGACTATGTATTTCTCGGCATATTCTTCATACTTTCGCTCTTTCTGGCTCATTCAACCGCTTATTCATTTTGTGCGGAATTTGCTCTTGTCTTTATTGCACTGCTTGCCGGTGCGGTTGTGTATCTCAAAGACAGACTTCAGTTTTCTTTTATTTCATATATAAGTCTTATTGCATCTTTTATTATTTCTGCAAGCTTTTTCATCCATGATGAAAACTATTTCAGTTTTTTCAAGCTTTTCTTCCTTGCGTTTTCAGTATCCGTGTTTTTTATCTCGTCATGCGAGTTTAAAAACAAATGGCTTAACAGCTTCAAGGTTATTGTTTCACCGTTTTTCCTTGTATTCAGCGTTGGCATGGCAAACGCACCTAAAACCGCACGCTCGGTAGCGAGTAAAAAAAGCGGTGTAGGTGCAAAGCTTGCCAGAGTTGTACTTGCGCTTTTATGTGTAATTCCGCTTGCGGCAATTCTTATTTTTCTGCTTATGTATGCAGATGCCGCTTTCGAGGGCTTTATTGACGCA
The DNA here is from genome assembly GCA_045538895.1 of Eubacteriales bacterium. Taxonomy (GTDB): domain Bacteria; phylum Bacillota; class Clostridia; order Oscillospirales; family CAG-272; genus UMGS902. The sequence goes on along the minus strand of JAZQEH010000097.1, from coordinate 12,166 downwards.
TTCAACTTCGATTTTACCGAGCTGCCGAACACGCTTTTCTTTGGAATCGTATATTTCTTTATTCTTTTCACCACGCTTTTTGCGGTGAAGAAAAAGCTTTATACCGAAACCGAGAGCAAGCAGGATGTGAAAAAGGGAATTGACTCGCTGTTTGTAAACACTATTCTTACAGTTGTTGCAATTATATATCTGTTTTTCATCATCACACAGTTTTCATACATTTTCGGTGGCTTTGCAGGGCTTCTTCCAAAGGCATACACGTATTCAGAATATGCTCGCCGAGGCTTTGGCGAAATGTGCGTGATTTGTATAATCAACTTTCTGCTGCTTGCCGTTGCAATGGCAAAAACCGACCGTGACAAAAATGGGGAAGTGCCGTTTGTAACACGTCTTCTCTCGGTATTTATCAGTTCTTTTTCAATATTCCTTATCATAGTCGCCATTGCAAAAATGTTTATGTATATCAGGAATTACGGTTTGACGTTTTTGAGGCTCGGCACCTCGATTTTTATGCTTTTCCTGTTTTTCGTGTTTGCAGCCATGATAATCAAGGTGTTCAAACCGAAGTTTGCGCATATAAGCGTTATGATTGCGGCGGCGTGTATCATAATGTCGGTATTTGCCATTTTTGACCCTCATTCGATAATAGCATCGTATAATATAAATGCGTATGAAAGCGGTATGCATGAGAGCATCGACGTGTTCTATCTGCATTATGATTGCGGTGCTTACGGCACAGAGCCGCTGATAAAGCTTACCGAGGATGAAAATGAGAAAGTTTCTTCCGTGGCGTGGACGTTTATAAAAGATAGAGCAAGGGACGAAAGAAGTAGCGAGTTCCGCCGTTTCAATCTCGCCGAATGGTATGCAAAAGGCAAGCTTGATAAGTTTTTAGGAAGGTAAATTATTGTTTTTCTCACTTGAAAATGCAAGCATTTTCAAGTGGTTGCAAAACCGTTCACTCGCGTCTCGCTCACCGCTCGCGGTTTTTAAGGAGTTTTTCGGTCGGCACATGTCCGCCCGAAAAACAGGATTTTAATACCATAAACATTAATTTATATAAACAAACTATAATATACCGGAGTTTATCATGAAGAAATTGTGGTTGATAAATACTTTCGTTACTGCCTTTTTCTTTGTTACAGATCCGCTATTGGTGTTATGTGTTAAAATGGAAAATAGCGTGCCTTTAGGTGTACAAGTATTTATTGGAGCAGTAACGCCAATATTGTTTGTGTTATTAATCCTGACATCTTTATGCTCAATAGGATATTCTGTATTTAAAACATTTAAAAACAAAAATATAAAATACCTGATGCCGATTTCAGTTTTGCTTGTGGGTGCAATTTCTTACATAAAAATATCTATGATATCGGACAGTTTTGGTTATTGGGTAGTAGTGGCATTATACTTATATTTTGGCCCGTAGGGGCTATTATCCCTCATCTCACGTAAAAAAGCATGCAAAGGTTTTCCTTTGCATGCTTTTTCTTATATTTCAAAATAGAACGTACTTCCCGTGCCGACTTCGCTTCTGACGCCGTAGGTTGCACCGTGCTTTTCAAGAATTCCCTTGACAATGGAGAGTCCGAGTCCCGTACCTGTAACGGCACGTTTATGCACCTTGTCAACCTTGTAATACCGGTCAAAGATATACGGCAAATCCTCCTTGGAAATGCCCTCGCCGTGGTCGGTTATTTCAATGCGTGTTTTGCCGCTATCGGTAATCAATGTTTCGATTATTACGGTTTTGTCTTCGCCCGAATAGTTGATAGCATTGTTGATAAGATTGTAAATCACCTGCAAGATGCGTTTTTTGTCGCACTTTACAATTCGTTCGCCTATGCTTTCGTAAACGAAAGTGTAATCTTTATCCTGCATCAGCTTGCGGTAGCGGTTGGCAGTTTCGATAAGCAGCATGTCAATGTCAAATTCTTCAATGTCCAAAACCTCTGTGTTGCCCTGATACTTTGAAAGGTCAACAAGGTCGTTTACAAGTGAGGAAAGACGTGCGGTTTCATCAATAACAACCTGCATGTTCTCGGCATTGTTTTCGCCCTCGATGTCACGCATCATTTCGCAATAACCCGTGATAAGCGTAAGCGGTGTACGCAGGTCGTGCGAGATGTTTGCAATAAGCTCCTTTTGAAGCTTGTCGGTTTTGTTTAAATCCTTTGCAGTCTGGTTAAGCGTGTCCGAAAGCTCATAGATCTCACGGTAACCGTTACCCGTAAACTTTACATCGTATTCGCCTGCGGTCAGCCGCTTTGCGGCACGGTTAACGTCGGATATGGGTTGCGACAGCTTTTTAGCCAAAATATTCGCTATCAAAGCGGCGGAAATTGCCGTAATAATGGTTGTAATAATAAGCTGGAATGTAAGTGCAGTTTTTATCACGTTGACGGGAGATATCGCAGAGTCGAGCATTATAATCAAAGTACCTTGCGGAGTATCTTTTACGCTGACGTTCAATATTCTGTCACGCACACTATAGATGTCACGCTTGAAAAAAGGCCGTTTTTCTCCGTCCTTGAAGCCGTTCATATTGGCACGGTGAAAATATTCGCCGCCGCTTTCAAGTGAATTGTGATATAGCTCGGTGAGCTTTTCGCTGTTTATACTGTGAATTATGCATCCGCTTGTGGGATGTGCATTTGCAATGGGAGAGCCGTTTTTGTCAAAAATATAAATGCAAAACTCATTGTTAAGTGCAAGGGCAGTGATGTTTTGCGAAAAACTTTTGTCGGTATCGGTGTCGGTGTAAAGCATTTCAATTTGATTTGCCACGCTTGACATTCTGCTTTTTGTAAGCTGGTAATAGGTAGTGTCAAGCATAAGCACCTGAAATCCCCAAAGTAAAAGCAGAATAATCATTGCAAACGCAATAAGAGCGGTGAAAAGCTTTGAGCGTAGCCTCATCTTCTTTCTCATGCGTTTTGAGTTCGTTTTATTAGTCATCATTGTATCTGTATCCAACGCTTCTGAGTGTTATAATGTATGAGGCATACTTGCCGAGGCTTTTGCGGAGGAGCTTGATATGTGTATCAAGTGTGCGGTCGCCGCCATAGAACTCGTAGCCCCATACCTTGTTGATAAGCTTTTCACGTGTCAGGGCGATGTTCTTGTTCTTTATCATATAAAAGAGGAGGTCGTATTCTTTGGGTGAAAGGTTTACCTCCTCACCGTCAACGTAAACTCTGCGAGCCGTAAAGTTAACCTCAAGACCGCGGCTTGTGTAAATGTCTGCGTCTGCCGCAGGCGAGCCTTTCTGACTGCGTTTCATAATGGCTTCGATGCGGAGCATCAGTTCTTTGGGGGAGAAAGGCTTTACAACGTAGTCATCAATTCCAAGCTCAAAGCCGTTGATTTTGTCGTATTCCTCGCCGCGTGCAGAGAGCATAAGAATCGGGACATCACTCTTTTTGCGTATTTCACGGCAAGCAGAGAAGCCGTCGAGATTCGGCATCATGATGTCCATGATGATTATGTCATAGTCGTTTTCACGGCTTTTTTCAACCGCCTCCATACCGTCATTTGCAAAGTCAACCGAGTGACCTTCAAATTTTGCATATTTGCCTATAAGCTCACGGATTTTTTCTTCATCGTCTACTACTAAAATGCTATACATTGAATTCTCCTTGATATTTGCAAAAACGCCCCTTTTTGCGAGGGGCGTTTTTATTATTGGTTGATTTCAAGCTTCGGCTCGTTTGACTGCTGAGGCTTGCTTTCAATAAGAGTTACGGTAATTTTGGTGAATTTGCCTTTTCTTGCTACCGTCATTTCTACGCTATCGCCGATTCTGTACTGTTGAATTGCATTTTTAAGTGTTGCCGAGTCGGATATTTCATAGTCACCGAAGCTGATAATTCGGTCACCGTTCTGCAATGCGGTTTCGCCGCCGTCATATACATATACGCCGTATGCAGAAACTCCGAAACGCATGATATCCATGTAGTTGTTTATTTCAAAGTAAGAAATACCAAGTGCAGGTCTGCCGCTTACGTAGCCGTTTGTAAGAAGCTCGTTTGCGATTTCGTATGCGTAGTTAATCGGAATTGCAAAGCCGAGTCCCTCAATGCCCGTGCCGGATGATTTTGCGTTAACGATTGCCACAAGCTCGCCCTTCATGTTGAAAAGACCGCCGCCGGAGTTGCCGGGGTTTATTGCCGCATTGGTCTGGAGCAAACGCATGGTCTGTCCGTCAATAGTAAGCTCACGGTCAAGCGCACTTATAATGCCGTTTGTAACGCTGCCGCCAAGTTCGCCGAGGGGGTTGCCGATTGCGAGTACTTCTTCGCCGACAAGAAGTCTTGAGCTGTCGCCGATTACGGCATATGTGATTTTGTTTTTAACGTCGATCTTAAGCACTGCGATGTCCGCTTGCGCGTCACTGCCGATAAGCTGTGCAACGTATTCCTCGCCTGAGGTGAGTCTTACGGTGATTTTGGTAGCACCGTCAATAACATGGTGGTTTGTGATAATATGTCCCTCATCACTGATGATAACACCGCTACCGGCACCGCTCTGAACAAATTGCTGGAAGTATGAGCTGCTTGCCGCCATTTCGGTCGTAATCTCAACAACGGTGTCCTTTACGGCCGCAGCAACTGCGGTATATCCGCCGCTTGAGGTCTGTTTTGAGATAACAGCCAACTGTTCAGCCTTTGCAGCGGCACTCTGCGCAGAGGCAATGGTTTCGTAATGAGCGTTTTTGTCCTCATTATTTATATGAAACTTGTTGGATTCGTTTCTGTCCGCAACGGTTGTGCTTTGCTTGGTGTCGTCTTCAAGGTTTTCAAGAATATGCTCATAGCGGTCTTCAATTTCATCGATCCGATTCTCTATTGTGTAGTATGCGGCGATAAATCCGCTTGAAGCCGAAATGCCTACCACTATTACAAAAGCACAAAGCGAGAGCAGAAACTTTTTAGCACCGCCCTTTTTCTTTGCGGGCTTTTTTACTTCTTCCACCGTTTCAGGTACAGAGATTTCATCAGTCTGTACGGCTTCGGTGTTTTCGGTGTTTATTGAATGATTGTTTTCGGAATTAAAAGTATATTCTTCCATGTGAATACCTCCGTTTGCTTTTCTTATCTACAGTATAAAGTCTGAATGTGATGTTTTTATGATTATAAATTGGAGTTATACTGAATTTTTGTCGAGATAGTTCTGCAAAATAATCTCTGCCGAAAGCGTGTCAACAACCGCCTTGCGTTTTTCGCCGCGTGTGTCGGTCATGTTGAGAATGCGGTGTGCCGCCATGGTGGAAACACGCTCATCAAAAAAATCTATTTCAGCATCGGTCATGGGTTTTAAAAGCTCGGCAAAAGCACGGATTTTGTCTGCACTTGAACCCTCGCTACCATCCATATTTTTAGGTAAACCGATAACTATTATACCAACATCATGCTCTGCGGCAAGCGAGGCAACCTTTTTTGCGGTTGCACGCATACCGCCTTCTTTTATTGTGCCGATTCCGCTTGCGAGAAATCGGTTAGAATCGGATATGGCAATTCCTGTACGTACATCGCCATAGTCAACACCCATTATTCTTTTCATTAAATACCTCACGTGAAATTAATGAATAATGAATAGTGAATAATGAATAATCTCGGTTAATTTTCGCCACGGGCGAAAATTTTCATTACTTTTTCACTCTTCACTATTACCTTTTACTTGCTGATACATTATCGTATCAGCATCGCATCACCGAAAGAGAAGAAGCGATATTTTTCGTCAACTGCACATTTGTATGCCTCAAGCATTTTTTCACGGTTGTAAAGTGCACTTACAAGCATGAGCAGAGTGCTTTCTGGCAGATGGAAATTTGTAATAAGTGCATCCACCGCTTTGAATTTGTATCCGGGGTAGATGAAAATTGCGGTATCGTCCGCCATTTCCTTGAGCGTACCGTCTTCGTCGGCAACGCTCTCAAGCACACGGCATGAGGTTGTGCCAACGCAAATCACTCTGCCGCCGTTTGCTTTTGCACTGTTGATTATGTCTGCACTTTCCTTTGAAATCGAGAAATACTCGCTGTGCATAACGTGGTCGTTTACGTTGTCCTCTTTTACCGGACGGAACGTGCCAAGTCCCACATGGAGCATAACGGGAGCAATGGACACACCTTTTTCTTTGATTCTTTCAAGCAGTTCCTCGGTAAAGTGGAGTCCTGCGGTAGGAGCTGCGGCACTGCCCTCGGTTTTTGCATAAACGGTCTGGTAGCGGCTTTTGTCCTCAAGTTTTTTTGTAATGTAAGGGGGAAGCGGCATGTTGCCGATTTTTTCAAGTGCCTGAAAAATCTCCGCACCGCCGAGCGAAAACGTGATAAGGCGGTTGCCCTCTTCAACAATATCGGTTATCTCGCCGACAAGCTCACCGTTGCCAAAAACAAATTTTTTTCCTATTTTTGCTTTTTTGCCGGGGCGTACAAGCGTTTCCCATACTCTGTCACCGTGACGGCGGAGCAGCAAAAACTCAACTATGCGGTCATCCTTTTCGATATCCTTGCCGAAAATACGGGCAGGAATAACTTTTGAGTTGTTTACAACAAGCACGTCACCGGGATTTAAGTAGTCGATAATATCGTAAAAATGCTTGTGTTCAATATCGCCGTTTTCACGGTTTAAAACCATAAGACGTGAGCAGTCACGCTTTTCAGACGGTGACTGTGCAATCAGCTCCTCGGGCAAATCGTAAAAAAAATCACTTTTTTTAAGGTCGGTTTTCAGTCTTTCGTTAGTAATCATCTATCCAAATTTAGTCTTTCTACATATTTTAATATTAGTACTATTATAGTATTAGTTTTCAAAAATTTCAAGTAGGAGGGGTATTTATGGATACATATAATTTAAAAAGTTTGCCATTTTCGGGGGTGTCAACCGCTTTGGCAACACCGTTTTCCTGCGGTAGCGTTGATTATGACTCGCTCCGCCGTCATACGCAGTGGCAAATAGATATGGGTGTTTCCGCCCTCACCGTGGCAGGAACAACGGGTGAAGCGGCAACGCTTTCACGTGATGAGCGGAGGAAGATTACCGAGGCGGTGAAAACCGAAGCGGACGGCAGAGTGCCTGTAGTTGTTGGGTGCGGCTCGTCGGATACCGCTACAGCGGTAAAGCTTTGCAGCGAGGCGGTGAGTCTCGGTGCTGATGCAGTGCTTGTAATTACACCGTATTGTAATAAGGGTACGGCAAAGGGGATTATTGAGCATTATAAGCGAGTTGCCGATGCCGCAGACGGAAAACCTGTGATACTTTACAACGTACCGTCACGCACGGGAGTGGACCTAAACTTTGAGCAGTATAAGGAACTTGAAAAAATCGAGAACGTGGTTGCGGTAAAAGAGGCGGCATCAAATCTGACAAAGATTACACGTCTCGCAGGCGAAACGCAACTTTACGTTTATAGCGGAAACGATGATATGATTCTTCCTGTGATTTCGGTTGGCGGCAAGGGAGTTATATCGGTGCTTTCAAATATTGCTCCAGCCGCTACTGCGGCAATGACACATGCGGCACTTGCAAACGATTATACCGTCGCTTCAAAGTATGCACAGACTTATGCGTATCTGATTTCGCTTTTGTTTGCCGAAACCAATCCTGCACCGCTTAAGTATGCAATGAGTCTGCTCGAACTCTGCTCGGCAGAAATGCGGCTCCCTATGGGGGATATATCGGATGAACTCAAAGTTAAAATCAAAGAAGAAATGAAACGGCTGAGTTTGTTGTAAATTAATGATTATGAGAGTAAATGGGAAACCACAAACCGTAGGGGATGGCCCCCTGGACATCCCGTTTTGCCTTGGTTCATGCGGGACGTCGAAGGCGCCGTCCCCTACCACGGTTGGTACGTCACCATTACGTAAACTATAATTTATCTCACTATGCAAAAAAGACACAGGTTTCATACCTGTGTCTTTATCTTTACGCCGATTTTTTCACATTCGGCATACCATTTTTCAAATTCATGGCAAAGCGTTTCTGCACTGTGTGCATCGCTGTTTAAAATCACGGTTCCTTCTTTTTTTGCAATGTATTCAAGCTGGGCATAGCTTGGATAGGGACGTGTGCGGTATCCTCTTGAAATTGCACCTGTATTTACTTCGAAGGGAGCTTCTGTTTCAAGCAGCTTGTCAAGCGCGGCGGTATACGCCGCTACGTAGCGGGGGTGATTTTCGTCAAAAAGCGAGCCGTCTTCATTGAATTTCGAGATAAGGTCGAAATGTCCTATTATATCGGCATCGGTTTTGCCGACAACGTTACCGACTAAACGGAAATATTCCTCACAAAGCGAGTATATGTCACCGTCAAAATATCTGTTTGCGGCGTCAATGAGTATTTCTTTGCTCTCGTCAATCGCTATATATTCCTCACCGCATTTGATATAGTGCACAGAGCCTATTATATAGTCAAACCCCATCCTTGAAAAGTTTGAATAATAGTCCTGCTCGACTCCGCACAGAATTTTTATTTTGCCCTTGTATTTCTCTTTAAGCATGTTGATTTCTGAAATATACTTGATTATGTTCGGAATTGACATGCAGTAACGCTCGTCAAAAAAAGTGTAGCAATGACCTGAAAACCCGATTTTTACAAGTCCTTTTTCTATTGCGGCAAGAATCATTTCTTCGGGTGTGCTTTTGCCGTCACAGTATGAGGTGTGCGTGTGTAAGTCCTGTAAAATCATTTGGTCATTTTCTCCTGCTTGACTTTCGTGTCAATAACGTGGCGGCTTGCAAGCTCACGGTGAATATCTTCAAGCGAGATGCCTGCTTCAACCATAAGCACCATAACGTGGTATGCAAGGTCTGCAATTTCGTAGACGGTTTCGGCTTTATCCTCGGCTTTTGCCGCAATTATAACCTCGGTTGATTCCTCACCGACCTTTTTCAGAATCTTGTCAAGTCCTTTTTCAAAGAGATAGGTTGTGTACGAGCCTTCTTTTTTATCGGTTTTTCTGCCCTCAATAAGCTTCATAAGCGAGTCGAGCGAAAAATCATGTCTTTCCTCACTGCAAAAAAGCGGATTCTCAAAGCATGAAAACGTGCCTGTGTGGCAGGCAGGACCGTCGGGCTCAACGGAAATAAGCAGTGCATCCTTGTCGCAGTCAGCGGTTATTGAAACTATGTGCTGAAAGTTTCCGCTTGTTTCACCCTTAAGCCAGAGTTCCTGTCTTGAACGGCTCCAGAAGCATGTCAGTTCTTTTTCAATAGAGATTTCAAGGCTTTCACGGTTCATGTATGCAAGTGTCAGCACTCTGCCTGAAACCGCATCCTTTACTATTGCAGGGATAAGCCCTTTTTCGTCAAATTTTAGTTCGTCAATATTTATCATTTTTAGTCCTTTCTTGTGGGGATGCCATGTGCAGCCATTTCAGCTTTAAGGTCGCTTATTGCAACCTCTCCAAAATGGAAAATAGATGCGGCAAGTCCTGCATCAACCTTTGGCAGGGTTTTAAAAAGAGTTATAAAGTCGTTTATGCAGCCTGCACCGCCCGATGCTATTACGGGTACGGAAACGATATTGCATACTGCATCAAGCATTTCAAGGTCAAAGCCCTTTTTTACGCCGTCGGTGTCGATAGAGTTTACTACGATTTCGCCTGCGCCGTTTGCAACGCATTGCTTTATCCAATCAAGTGCTTCCATGCCCGTGTTTTCTCTGCCGCCCTTGGCAAAAACACGGTATACGCCGTCAACTCGCTTTACGTCAACAGAAAGCACAACGCACTGGTCGCCGTAACGCTTTGCCGCTTCGTATACAAGCGATGGATTGCGGATTGCACCCGAGTTGACGCTCACCTTGTCGGCACCGCACTTCAGCACACGGTCAAAGTCATCGAGAGTATTGATACCGCCGCCTACTGTGAGAGGGATGAACACCTGTCTTGCGGTTTCGGTGAGAATATCGGTGAAAAGTTCACGTCCTTCAGCAGATGCAGTTATGTCATAGAAAACAAGCTCGTCGGCACCGCACTCGCTGTAGAATTTCGCAAGCGATACCGGGGATGAAACGTCGGCAAGTCCTTGAAAGTTTACACCCTTGACAACTCTGCCGTTTTTAACGTCAAGGCAGGGAATTATTCTTTTTGTAATCATCTGGCTGCCTCCACCGCATCTTTAATAGAGATGGCACCCGTGTAGTACGCTTTGCCTACGATAGCACCGTATATGTCAAGCTTGCGGAGAGCTTTTACATCGTCAAGTGAGGAAACACCGCCGGATGCGATTATCTGCATTTTAAGCTCGTTTGAAAGTGCTTTGTAAAGCTCAACGTTTGTGCCCTGCATGGCACCGTCCTTTGAAATATCGGTGCAGATCAGGGTTGAAATGCCGATATCCTGCATCTTTTTGCAGAATTCAAAGGCGGTTTCGTTTGACTTTTCTGTCCAGCCCTTTACGGCAACAAAGCCGTCTTTTATGTCTACACCAACGGCGATTTTTTCGCCGTATTTCTTTGCAGCCTCCATCGCAAACGTCGGGTTTGTGACCGCCGCAGTGCCGAGTATAACACGGTCGATACCTGCGTTTATATATCGGTCAACAATGTCCATTGTACGTATACCGCCGCCGATTTCGCAAAACAGGGAGGTGCTTTGCTTTAGCTTGCAAACCGTGTCGAGATTGGGTGTTGTACCGCTTTTAGCACCTTCAAGGTCAACGATATGCAGATGCTTTGCACCGCTTTTTTCAAAGTCGTGTGCAACGTCTACGGGGGTGTCGCTGTAAACGGTCATTTTTGTATAGTCGCCCTTGTAAAGGCGAACCGCTTTGCCCTCATAAAGGTCAATGGCGGGAAAAATAAACATAGATTATACCTCACAAAAAGCTTTGAGAATGTTAAGACCTGCTTTGCCGCTTTTTTCGGGGTGAAATTGGCAACCGTAAACGTTTTTGCATGATGCCGCCGCTGTGAGCATTGCTCCGTATTCGGCAGTTGCAATCACGTTGCACTCATCGGTTCTTGCGTAGTATGAGTGTACAAAATACACGCAATCACCCTCGTTTAAGTATTTGAATAGCGGGCTCTTTTCTTTGCCGAAATGCAGGGCGTTCCAGCCGATATGCGGAATTTTCAAATCATCCCGTATAACATCGGCAATCGGTACGATTTCACCCTTGATAAGTGCAAGGCCGTCATGCACGCCGTACTCATAGCCTTTTTCAAATAAAAGCTGCATGCCAAGGCAGATTCCAAGCAGAGGCTTACCGTTCTTTGCTTCTTCTACGATAACCTTGTCAAGTCCGCTTTCACGAAGCTTTTTTGCGGCATCTCCAAAGGCACCCACGCCGGGTAGCAGAATTCTGTCAGCCGCTCTTATCACGCTTTCATCAGCCGTGATAACGGTATCGGCACTGATGGCATCGAACGAGCATTTCAGAGAAAAAAGATTGCCCACTCCGTAGTCAATTATTGCAACCATTAAAGAACTCCTTTTGTAGAGGGAAGGGAATCTGAATTGTCCTTGTCAATTGAAACTGCGGCACGCAGACTGCGAGCCACGCTCTTGAAAACGCCTTCGATTATGTGATGTGAGTTTGTGCCTGAGATTTTTCGTATGTGCAGAGTGCATGCCGCACTGCGTACAAACGCAGCCCAGAACTCCTCGCAAAGCTCGGTGTCAAAGTTGCCGACCTTGGGGGCGGGAATCTTGCAATCGTAATAAAGACCGCTTCTGCCTGAAAGGTCAACGGCAGAAAGAATAAGCGTTTCATCCATCGGGAGCATCATGCTGCCGTAGCGTACTATGCCTTTTTTATCTCCCACAGCCTTGGAAAAGGCTTGTCCCAGAACAATACCTATGTCCTCTGCGGTGTGGTGATAGTCAACCTCGGTATCGCCGTCGCAGGTTACGTTCAAGTTGAAGTTTGCGTGTTTTGCAAAAAGCGTAAGCATGTGGTCAAGAAAACCGCTGCCGCTGTTTATGTGGCTTTCGCCCTTGCCGTCAAGGCAAAGCTCAAGCGAAATGCTTGTTTCGGCAGTTATTCTGCCGATTTTTGCTTCTCTCATAATTTCTCCTTGTAAATTAATGTTTATGGGAGTAAATGGGAAACCACAAACCGGTAGGGGATGGCCCCCTGGACATCCCGTTTCGCCTTTGTTCATGCGGGACGTCGAAGGCGCCGTCCCCTACCACGGTTGGTGCGTCCCATTACATAAAC
>JAZQEH010000096.1:0-3085 GCA_045538895.1 Eubacteriales bacterium | reverse complement strand
AAAACATAAAGATATCATTTTATTATATAACGGTTGAAAGACTGTATCAAAAGCCTATCCCGATAGGGATAGGCTTTTGGTGTTAAATCTTGAAGTGTACGGGAAGACCTGACTCGTGGCGGTATTTTACCTCACCCTCGATAAGGGGACGGAGATAGTCAAGGCACTTGTCGGTAACGTTGTTGCCGGATGGAACGATAAATTCGTCAGGCACTTTCTTTACCTTGTTTGCAACGTCCTTTGCGGGAACGCTGTCAACGGTGATTTTATAGCCAACCTTTGAGCGGACAAAAATCATAACGTGACCGCTTATGCCCTTGAGAGCAAATTCAACTGCCTTTTTACCGATAGCAACCGATTCCTTAAGGTCGGTTTTGGATGCAATGTGAGCAGCACATCTCTGGGATGTGTTGAACTCAACTGCTCTTGTCTTGCAGCCTACCTCTTCACGGAGTGCTTCTGCAAGAACTGTGCCCGTACCGGAGAGCTGTTTGTGACCGAATGCGTCGATCTTGCCGTTTTCGGCGACATAGCTGCCGTTTGCAAACTTGATTCCCTCGGAAACCGCAATAACTACGTTGGGGTGCGCCTTGAGTGCGGTGCGGACGTCCGAGAAGAAACTTGTCATATCAAAGTCGCGTTCGGGGAGATAGATGTAGTCAGGGCCGACGCCGCCAGAAAGGCGGGTAAGACCTGCGGAGGCGGTGAGCCAACCTGCATCACGTCCCATTATTTCTGTGATTGTAACTGCCTTTGTGGTGTAGACTGCACAGTCGCAAATAATTTCTTTAACAGACGTTGCGACATATTTTGCGGCAGAGCCAAAGCCGGGGGTGTGGTCGGTACCTGCAAGGTCGTTGTCAATGGTTTTCGGCACGCCGATTACACGCATATCGTAGCCGATGCTTTCAACGTATTCGCTGAGCTTCATTACGGTATCCATAGAATCGTTGCCGCCTATGTAGAAGAAGTAACGGATGTCATACTTCTTGAAAATGTCAATGATAAATTCAAAGGCTACCGGATTTTCCTTGGGGGCGGGCAGTTTTTTGCGGCATGAGCCGAGTGCCGCCGCAGGAGTATGCTCAAGGTCGGAAAAATGCTGTTCTGTAGTGAAGATTTTGCCAAGGTCAACAAGACGTTCCTCGCAGAGCCCCTCAATACCGTTACGCATACCGTAAACCTTGCCGATGATGCCTTTTTCTATACCCGCAAGAGCACCGCGGATAACGCCGGAAAGTGTTGCGTTTATTGCGGACGTGGGGCCGCCGGATTGACCGATTACGGCATTGCCATAAAGTTTCTCCATTTGAAATTCTCCGTTTCTTTTTTATTAACATTATAAGTATACCATAGATTGCCATATCGGTCAATGCAAGTTTTAATTTCGCAGTAACGCAAATTATTGTATGATGTTTCCTCACTTGAAAATGCGAGCATTTTCAAGTGGTTGCAAAACCGTTCACTCGCGTCTCGCTCACCGCTCGCGGTTTTTAAGGAGTAAAAAAGCCGGGAAACCCGTCTTTTTTACAAATCTTTAGCCTTCCCCTGGGGGAAGGTGTCACGCAGTGACAGATGAGGGATACTCCCATGAACTTAAATTTATCATCATTGACTAAAAAAGAAAAAAATGGTATAATTCATATATTACACATGTTTCGGAGGTAGTTATGGCAAACTACGAAAAAATAAATATACGCGGAGTTAATTTTTTGAACGTTACGCTCGATGAAGCAACAGAGGTTGGAAAAGAGATGCTCCGTGGGGACAAGGTATGCTCGGTTTTCACTCCCAACGCAGAGATTGTTCAGCTTTGCATTGAGCAAAATGAATATTATGAACTTTACAATAGCGGAGACATGGTTGTTGCCGACGGAGCCGGTGTTGTCAAGGCGGCAAAGATACTGAAAAAGCCGCTCAAAGGCAAGGTTGCAGGAGTAGAACTCGGCGAGAGAATGCTTGCATACTGTGCCGAAAGCGGTGACGGTGTTTTCTTCCTCGGCTCAAAGCCTACTGTTGCCGATGAAGCCGCAAAGAAAATGACCGAAAAATATCCCTCTCTCAAGGTTGTCGGAACCAATGACGGCTATTTCAAAAAGGAGGGCGAGGAGAATGAAGCGGTTATTGAAAAAATCAACCAAAGCGGTGCAAAACTGCTTTTCGTATGTCTTGGTGTGCCTGCACAGGAAAAGTGGATTTATGCAAACAAGGACAAGCTTACAACCGTGAGAATGTGCATGGGACTCGGCGGAAGCCTTGATGTGTATGCAGGAACGGTAAAACGCGCACCAAAGATTTTTATAAAGCTTTCGCTTGAATGGTTTTACAGACTTATTAAAGAGCCGTGGCGTCTTGGCAGAATGATGAAGCTGCCCAAATTCTTAATCGGCACTTACATAGACAAATTCAAGAAATAGTCTGTATATTTTTCATAAAAACTACTATTTCAACTATAGACTATGTTAGTATTTTAACAAAATTGAGAAAATTTACAAATAATACTTGTATATTTCAAAATTTGTGGTAAAATAGATAAGGATATGTAGGTTTACATATCGAAAAAAGCTTTCAAAAATTTTTATATATTCGGAGGACTTAAAAAATGGCAGTAAAAGTTGCTATTAACGGTTTCGGCAGAATCGGTCGTCTTGCATTCAGACAGATGTTCGGCGCAGAGGGTTATGAGGTAGTTGCAATCAACGACCTTACCAAGCCTTCCATGCTCGCACACCTTCTCAAGTATGACACCGCACAGGGCGGTTACTGCGGCACAGTTGGTCAGAATCTCCACACCGTAACTTCTGACGATGAGGCAGGCACCATCACTGTAGACGGCAAGACCCTCAAGATCTATGCTGAAAAGGACGCAAAGGATCTTCCTTGGGGCGAGCTCGATGTAGACGTTGTACTCGAGTGCACCGGTTTCTACTGCTCGAAAGAGAAGTCTCAGGCACACATCGACGCAGGCGCAAAGAAGGTCGTTATCTCTGCTCCCGCAGGCAACGATCTGCCCACCATCGTATTCAGCGTAAACGAGAATACTCTTACCAAGGATGACAAGATCATCTCCGCTGCATCCTGCACC
>JAZQEH010000095.1:0-3888 GCA_045538895.1 Eubacteriales bacterium | reverse complement strand
CTGATGACTTTGTCATCAGGATGAGCCGACTCATTGAGTCGGCTTTTTATTAATCGTCATCTTCGTCGGTATCTTCATTATCTCCAACGAGAACCGTTGCACTGACAACACGGCGATCTTCTACTTCGGCAACCGTAATGGTCAGGTGCTTGCATTTGAGTGTGTCGCCAACTTCGGGCACACGCTCCATCTTTTCCATTATCCAACCGCCAAGCGAAAGTGTATCGGTTTCAATATCAACGTCAAACTGTTCTTCAAAATCAGAAAGTGCCATAGCACCGTCTATAGTGTATGTAGTTTCATCCACCATAGTAATTTCCTCTTCAACCTCGTCATGCTCATCCCAGATTTCGCCAACGATTTCTTCAAGGATATCTTCAAGTGTTACAATACCCATAGTTCCGCCGTATTCATCGAGAACCACGGCAATATGCGACTTGCTTTTCTGCAAAAGACGAAGCAGGTCATCGAGTTTTTCTGTCTGCGGAATGAATACAGGAGGTGCCATGATTTCGGAAATGGGTTTATCAGTGATGCTCATACCCTGATAGAAGTCCTTGTGGTGAACAACACCCACAATTTTATCAATGCTTTCTTCATATACAAGGAGTCTTGAAAAACGTGATTCGGTAAAAATCTCGGCAATATCTTCTTTACTTGCATCAACAGGGAAGGCATCAAGGTCTACACGGTGTGTGAGAATGTCCTTGGCACTGAGATCACCGAATTCAACTGCATTTCTGAGCAATTCGCCCTCTTCTTCGTTAAGACCGCCTTCTTCTTCAACTTCTTCAAGAAGCATAAGCAGTTCTTCCTGTGACATTTTATTGTCGTTGTCGGAGTGAAAAATCTTGTCAACAAGCTTTTTCCAGAGAGAGAACAAAAATGTAATCGGAGTGAGAATCAAACGCAAGAAGTTGATTATCGGGGCAGAAAACATTGCAAATGCTTCGGGGTGGTCCTTTGCGATGCTTTTAGGTGTGATCTCGCCAAAAATAAGAACTGCTACAGTAACTACAATGGTAGATACCGTGGAGCCCTCAACCTCACCCAATAAATGAATAAACAAAACCGTGGAAATTGAGGTGAGAGCAATGTTTACAATATTATTACCAATAAGGATGGTAGAAATAAGCTTGTCATACTTGTCGGCAAGCTCAAGTGTAAGCTTGGCACGCTTGTTGCCGTCTTCAGCAAGCACCCTGATACGTGTTTTGTTAATCGAGGAAAATGCTGTTTCGGTAGCAGAAAAGTATGCGGATAGAATAAGAAATATGAGTATTGCTATAATACTCGGTAAGTGATCAGTAATCATAATAATCCTTTCAAAATCATCTGTTTTTTAAACTTTTTCGTAAAACGCAAAAAAGACATACCTATCTCCTGCAATAGAACCAAGGCATGCCACTAAAAAACAAAATAATAGTGTTCGGGATACTATCGTCGCCTGAACTGCAACTGTCCATGTTCGTTATCACCTTCCTTTTTTATAATTCAATGCTATTATACAGTCAATATATTAGAATGTCAATATACATATTGCACGAAAAAGCACGTATGCAAGATGTAACATATACACTGTGTAATTAAAAAAGGAGCCGAAAGGCTCCTTTATTTTCCGTATTTTCCGCTTTCGCAAAGACCTTCAAAGCCACGTTGACGCAATACTTCGTACACCCCGACGCAAACCGAGTTCGACAAATTCAGGCTACGCAGACTGTCGCGCATAGGTATGCGGACAACACGGTCAAGGTTTGCTTCAAGTAATTCCTCAGGCAGTCCTTTCGTTTCCTTGCCAAACATCAGAAACACATTTTCGGGATATTCAATTTCCGTATATGCTCTCGGTGCTTTTGTACTGTAGTAAAAAACGGCAGCATCGGGATTCTTTTCATAAAAATCCGAAAGACCGTCATAGTATGTAATATCAAGCTTGTCCCAATAGTCAAGACCTGCACGCTTTAGCTTACGGTCGTCTATGGCAAATCCCAACGGGCGGATAAGGTGGAGTGCCGCTCCCGTTGCCGCACAGGTACGTGCAATATTGCCTGTATTCTGCGGAATTTCGGGTTCAAGCAAAACAATATTAATATCTTTCATTTTAAAACCTACTTTCTCAAAACAAAAACATTATACTTCTCACTTTAAAAAAGGTCAATATATTTATGATTAATTTGTGAAAATTCACTTTTCCTGTTCAAATTTATTTTATTATATGTTATAATATATATTATTATATTATCATGGAGTATCTATGTCTAACTATTTGGGCTTTGAGCCGAGCAATAATCCGAATTATTATTTCATCAGTTATAACAGTGAAGATGCTGACCGTGTATCCGAAATTGCCAAACGTCTTTTCCATGGTAACGTACCGCTTTGGTACGATCACGGCATTGAGTACGGCGAGGATTGGGAGAAAAAGATATCTTCCAAACTCATGAACGCACAGGCGGTTATACTGTTTTTTACCAAGGATATTCTGTTTAAAGAACATTCGTACGTTTACAAGGAATACCTGATGGCAACCGAATACTTTGATAAAAAAGTTTACGTTGTTATGATGGATAAGATAAATAACAAAGAGGTGCCGCCTGCCCGTGTTCCATGGTGGATAGATGTACAGTCGCTTCAGAGTATAAACGTTGTCGGCGTGAGTGACCTTGATTTTATTTCGAAAGAAATATTAAAGGCGATAGGTCTTGAAACCTATGAAGATATTATGAATCAGATCATCAAGGAGTACAGGGAACTGTACGACGGCGGTGATCATGAGGCGGCAGAGCGTTTCTTTGACGAGTATCTTAAAGGCAAATCCTTGGCAGGCAAGGCACAGTGTATAGCAAATGCTTGCAGCGGCAAGATTGACGGTATGACAATAGAGTCGCATATTGCTGAGTATACAAATCTTGAAACTCCGCTTAAGAATCACGTAGGCGAATATGTCAATTCGTTTTTTGAAGGTATACAACTTACCGTGGGCGGCTCGGTGTTTACTTTCGGCAACTCATTTATATTTCATCGAGGACAGTACGGTGATGCTCACGTTATAAACGTGTGGTGCAACGATAGTAACATAACTACCGTTGGCGGCTTGATTGAAGCACGTGACATGCGAGCATACTATGACAGCTTGGACGATATTATTTATGTTGTTTATAAATCCGAGGTTGAAACACGTAACGGTGCTGATTTTGACAGTCAGACCTACATAAGTGTATTGACAATAGAGGATCCGACAAATACGGCAATTTGCAACAATTTCAAAAACCTTGTTGCTATAGAATACTGATACCGAAAGGATTTTTACCAATGGGACTTTTTACAAAAATTTTCGGCACTTACAGTGACCATCAAATAAAGAAACTTAAGGTTATTGCAGATAAAATTGATGCGCTTGCACCGAAGTATGAAGCGATGAGCGACAGCGAACTTCGTGAGCAGACTACGGTGCTTAAGGGCAGACTTGCGGCAGGCGAAACTCTTGACGATATTTTGCCGGACGCTTTTGCAACCGTGCGTGAGGCGGACTGGCGTGTGCTTGGTAAACGTCCGTTTTACGTTCAGCTTCTCGGCGGTATCATTCTCCATCAGGGCAGAATTGCCGAGATGAAAACGGGTGAGGGTAAAACGCTTGTTGCAACTATGCCCGCATACCTCAATGCACTTACTGAAAAGGGTGTGCACATCGTTACCGTAAACGATTACCTTGCAAGACGTGACAGCGAGGAAATGGGCAGAGTATACGGCTTTCTCGGTCTGACTACCGGACTTGTGGTACACGGCCAGTTACCCGATGAAAAGCATGCCGCTTATGCTGCCGATATTACTTACGGAACAAATAACGAGTTTGGATTTGACTACCTCCGTGACAACATGGTTATTTAC
>JAZQEH010000094.1:0-2666 GCA_045538895.1 Eubacteriales bacterium | reverse complement strand
CGAGTGCACATGCAGAACGCAAAA
This sequence comes from Eubacteriales bacterium, assembly GCA_045538895.1. GTDB lineage: Bacteria > Bacillota > Clostridia > Oscillospirales > CAG-272 > UMGS902. Next base: position 2,642 of record JAZQEH010000094.1, on the reverse strand, counting down.
CCCCATTTTCCCACCCCCTTTTCTTTATTATATCACAAAGCGGAAAGGGAAGCAAGCGTGTATGTCTGTCTATGAAAAAGCTTTTGCTAAAAAAACAGTATTTTTTCAAAAAGCACTTGCAAAGTGAAAAAATATGTGTTATAATTACCAAGTCATCGGCAAAAACCGATGATTTTGCAGAGGTATCGAAGTGGTCATAACGGGGCTGACTCGAAATCAGTTTGTGCGAAAGCACACGAGGGTTCGAATCCCTCCCTCTGCGCCAAGCAAAAAGCCATCCCATCGGGGTGGCTTTTTTTGCTTTGGTGTTGCGGGGAGGCTGATGAAGAAGCCTCCAAGTTTGCAACGCAAACTTTATAGGGCTCGCTTGCGAGACCTTGAGGGTATCGAATCCCTCCCTCTGCGCCACAAAGCCACGCTAATTTTGATAGAATTAGCGTGGCTTTTTCTTTTTCTACGCAAGCCTAAAGCATAGTCTAATGCTGTTCCATTATTCCAAATTGGATTTTGCTACATGCTCAACCTACAAGCCTTTTAAGCATCCTAATCACTTTCAAAAGCGATGTGCTCTCGCCATTCACGATAGCCTTCACGGTAAACATAATATCCTCAAAATCAAATACACCGTCTCTGTTTGCATCGTACGGTACACCCACAGTTGGATTGTTTGCATCCGCAAAGGACTCAATATACTGATTTTGAACATTGTAGCACATATCATTTGCCGGCGAATAGTAGCAATATGACATAGTCTTTTCGGTTTCATTAACCTTTACAAGCATAAACACATCAATAGCTTTGCCTTCATGGTCATAACAGTTTTGCAAATCTACCAAGAAATTACGCACGGTATTTCCATTATCACCAGTCTGTGTCTTGCAGAGAATATCATTTGAGTTTACATGACCGCTGAATGTCAAAAATACATTTTCATGCTTTGAGAAAATCTTTTCCCACATTTCAGTACCGGTATTTACATTCTCATAGGAATTGTAGTTCTTTACGTTTCCGGGATCGTCAGCCTCGGTAAGTTCTCCGTCTACATCCATGTAACTGTGCGTTGTTACGATAACTCTTGCGTCCTTATTTTCACAAATCATTCTATCCGCCCAGTTAAGCACTACGGTTCTCGGTCCGAACTCAAGGCAAAGAACAAGATACTTTACATCGCCTATTTCAAAGAGGTGGCAGGTATTGGTCATAAGTCCTTCCTCAAAGGCACGGACAAAGCTGTCTGCGGTGCAATACTTCTCGTATGGGAAATGTTCGTCAAAGAGCGTTGTATCACGGTTTGTCTTAGTTTCACTTGTATAGTCATGATTGCCGGGAACAAAGGTGTACGGAAGTTTGCCGTAAAGTATAGCGAGAGCCTCTTTGGCATCATCCCAGTTTCTCTCGGAAATCTCGCTGTTGACCGTCCACGTATAGTCAGTAAGGTCACCCATATACATTGCAAACTTAATATTCAGTTTCTCTGCATTGTCTACAAGCCACTGCGACTGTGCCATTAGTTTTTCAGGCTTATAGTTAGTCATAATCTGAATATCGGGAATAACAGCAAAAGCATAATCGTAGTCACCAAAATCCTCTACGGGAACATATTTATTATAGGTTGAAAAAACAAAATCGTTTTTGTTAGCAGAAGTATCTGTAACAACTTCAAGACTTCCCCATTTTTCAGTAAAATACCAGTTAGAAAGAAGTGCATTTCCTCTATCTGCGGTAGTAATATTTGCATTTGCCATATCAAGTGCTATGGTTTCAGCATTTTGAGGCTCGCTATAAATTGTAATCTGTTTAATCTCGCCTTTAAATGGATTTTGCTTTTGACCGTATGATTGATCGGAGCCTGCCACAAATTTAGAGAAAGAAGCTATGTCGGCAATATCCGCATCAATGGTTTCTTTTAGCTGGCCGTTTACATAGTAATAAAGTTTTTCGTTTGCATCATCGCGAACAAAGGCGATATGCGTCCACTCGTCATTACGAAGGTCAACAGAGGAGAAAGTATAATTGCTGAGTCCATTGTTCCACGCAACTGCAAAATGTCCGCCCTTTTCAACATGGAAATTTACACTCTGAAGAGAAATTGCGTTGCCAAAGATAACTCCACACTTAGAGTTATCCGCAATGGATGACGGCAACTTTATCCATGCTTCAAAGGTGTTTACTGTATCCTCTGTGCGGTTTTTCGCTTTGTAAATCACTTTGTCATCTGTAATGGAATAACTTGCTGTGTCTGACAACGGCATAAGACTCACGTCCTCGTCAATAGAAAGAGTACTAAGTGTAGTATTGCTTGCAGGAGTAAATGTAACATTTTTAACAGTATTACCTGCTCCTGCCGCACGGAGACCTACTGTTATACCGTCGAGAGTATTCAACTTGTTGCCCGTGTATGTGTAACAAAGATTGCCGTCTACGTAGTAAGAGATATGATCCGGCATAAACTCAACTTTAAGATTATATGATGCCTTTGTACCTGCATTATGTGCTGCAACCTTATCCTTCCATGACTGTGCCGAATCAGCAAGAGCTACAATTTTTATACTGCCATATTTCGCCGTTGTTTCGGAAGTAGCAGTAACGCAAGCAAGCTGAGTAGCACCGCTCTTGGGATTGATATGAGTATACCAGTATTG
>JAZQEH010000093.1:0-11231 GCA_045538895.1 Eubacteriales bacterium | reverse complement strand
GTCCGTTCCAAGTAACCGATGAAACAAAAGCAATGGTGATGAATAATATTTGTTACTTGCTCCATAATTTTGTAAAGTGTTCTGCATACCAGAATATCATTTTTTGTTGGGTGATGCACGAGCAGAGTATTATCAATTCTATACTTGAGAAGCTGGATACACCGAACTGTGAGGTGAAAAGCATCTCGCTTGTAGGGCATGAACAGACCCTGTGCGAAAGATTATCAATGGATGTAGAAAGAGGTATCCGTTCTGAAGATATAATTGAGCGAAGCATAGCAAGAATACCGATGTATCAAGCACTCAATACCATTAAAATTGATACCAACGCCAAAAACGTGGCTATGATTGCCAATGAGATAAAGCTGTTGTAATACCGTCAAATTCTAATTTGTAGAACAGAGCAGGAGCTAGCCTTGGCGTAAGTTTGGTGCTAACTTGGTGCAACATCTTATGCGACTGTACGGATGTATAAATCAAAGTATTTGAGGTGATTTATTTGGAACAGATTATAGATTACATAAAACGGGCATATAGTCCGCTCTCTATTATCGTTTACGGTTCATATGCCAATGGAACAAATAATCTTAATAGCGATTTTGATGCATTGGTTATTTCATCCGAGCACGAGCAATATCACGACACATCATTTGTTAATGGGGTGCAGTTGGATGTTTTTATATACCCTGTATCGTATTTTAAAGGTGAATATGACTATAACGATTTTATACAGATATTTGACGGTAAGGTTATTTTGGATAGTGAGGACGTAGGACTGACACTTCAAAAACAAATTCTAACATATTTGCATAACCGACCGTGCAAAACAAAGGCAGAAATTCAAGCAAATATTGATTGGTGTACGAAAATGTTTGAACGTGTAAAGAGAAATGACGCAGAGGGAATGTTTAGGTGGCACTGGGTGCTGATTGATAGTCTTGAAATCTTTTGCGATATGATGCAGCACCCGTATTTAGGACCGAAAAAGTCACTAAATTGGATGAGGGACAATTTCCCCACAGCTTTTGATCACTATCAGAAAGCACTTTCGGTGTTTAGCATGGAAACTTTGGAAAATTGGATTTCGTATATAAAAAGGCTGAATGAAAAATAAGATTTTTAAAAATGAGGTTAAAATGAAAGCTGAAATGTTAAAAGAGAAATTGACAATAGGCGTTTTCTCTTCATCATCGCCTATTTCGGCAACAGTACCTGTACGGTACAACCGAGGAAAAGAGTATTTAACTTCCAAAGGTATTCGCATTATTGACGGAACTCTTTGCGGAAGACAAGATTATTATCGTTCCGGCAGTATCAAAGAACGTGCTGATGAGTTTAATCAGTTGCTGTATAACAGTGATGTGCACGTATTGATGGCTGCAATAGGCGGATTTAATACTAATTCTATACTGCCTTATATTGATTATGAATATTTGAAGAAGCATCCTAAGATTATTATTGGATACTCCGACACAACGGCTCTGCTTCTGGGTATATATGCCAAAACAGGACTCGTTACTTTTTACGGTCCGGCATTAGCATCTTCTTTCGGCGAGTTTCCTCCATTTGTTGATTGGACATTCGAGCATTTCAAAAGTATCATTTGTGACGATGTTTCCTTACCTTATGAGTATAAGATGCCATCAGTGTGGACGGATGAATTTATCAATTGGAGTCAGCAGGACAGAGGAAAAGACGAATATAAAAACAGTTGGGTAAGTGTGACTCCCGGTATTTGCAAAGGTCGCTTGATTGGAGGAAACCTGAACACAATGCAAGGCATTTTCGGAACCGAATATATGCCGGAAATCAAGGAGGGAGATATTCTGCTTATAGAAGACTCCTTGAAAGATGCTTGTACGATTGAACGCTCTTTTTCCTTGCTGAAGTTAGCGGGAGTGTTTGACAAGGTTGGAGGAATTATTCTTGGTAAACACGAAAAGTTTGACGATAACGGAACAGGAAGAAAACCGTATGAAATCTTAATGGAAGTATTGGATGGTTGCGGTGTTCCATGCTTGGCGGAATTCGACTGTTGCCACACACATCCGATGTTTACAATGCCTATTGGTTGCTATGTGGAATTAGATGCGACAAATAAGAAAGTAACGCTTTTAGAACATCCGTTGGTAATATGATTAACAAAAAAAGATGCAAATGGTGCAACCTTGGCAACGCTCTATATGTTGACTACCATGATAACGAATGGTGTAAACCGAATTTCGATGATAAATATCTTTATGAAATGTTGATTCTGGAGTCGTTTCAAGCGGGATTGTCATGGGAATGTGTACTGAATAAAAGGGATAACTTCATAAAGGCATATGACGGTTTTGATTTGAATAAAGTAATCCTTTTTGATGAAAACAAAGTAAATGAATTGTTAGCAAACAAAGGTATTATAAGAAACAAGCGTAAAATCATAGCAAGCATAAATAACAGCAGAATTTTTAAAGAGATAGCGGAAGAGTATGGCACTTTTTATAACTATTTGAAGACGTTTACCGGAGGTAAAACCGTTTACGAAACAGAAAAAACAACAAATTCCTTATCGGATGCTGTTTCAAAGGATCTGCAAAGCAGAGGAATGACATTTGTCGGCTCGGTTATTATTTATTCATACTTGCAGGCGATTGGTGTTATATATTCGCACGATAAGGACTGCTATTTATACAAAAGCGGAGAATGAAAAATGTTCAGAGAATTGGTCAGAAAAAATAAAGAATTGTCTATTGAAGAATGTGTGCGTATACTTAAAACAGAGAAGAGGGGCGTACTTTCGGTAATCGGGGATAATAATTATCCTTATGGCATGCCGATGAATCATTTTTATAATGATGAAGACGGCAAGATCTATTTTCACTGCGGAAACGGTGGGCATAGACTTGATGCGCTGAAAAGAGATAATAAAGTTTCTTTTTGTACATACGATGAGGGCTATCGCAAAGACGGTCAATGGGCATTGAACATTAAAAGTGTCATTGTGTTTGGTAGAGTGGAGATTGTAAGCGATCCGCACAGAATTGTCGATATTACAACAAAACTCAGTTACAAATTCACGCAGGACAGTGAGTATATTAAAGCGGAAGTTGAGAAACATGCGCACAGAACGTTGCTACTGGAATTAACACCAGAGCATATCTGCGGCAAATTGGTGGAGGAGTCATAAAATGAGCGTAATATTCAGAAAAATGGAAGAAAAAGACAAAAACGCAGTTATTGAAATGATGCGTGTTTTTTATGCTTCGCCTGCAGTATTCAGCAACGGTTCGGAGGAGATATTTGAAGCGGATGTGGATAACTGTATCGGAGAATGTCCTTTCCTTGAAGGCTATGTCTTTGATGATAACGGGAATATACAAGGATATGGTATGTTGGCGAAGAGCTTCTCTACAGAATTCGGAAAAACATGTATATGGATTGAAGATATATATGTTAAAAACGAATACAGAGGAAAGGGAATAGGCAGCCATTTTCTTAAGTATGTTGAAGAAAAATATGCAGAGTCGGTTTTACGCTTAGAGGTTGAAGCCGAAAATGAAAACGCCGTACACGTATATAAAAAATGCGGCTACAGTGTTTTGCCGTATATGGAAATGAAAAAATGACTGCTTCAAAGCAGTCATTTTTTAGTTTTATTCTGTTACGTCATCAACGGCGATTGGCGGTTCAAATTCCTCGTCGCTTTCTTCTGCGTAAGGGTCAATCATGATTTCTTTAATCTTGAACCATGCTGCGTAGGTTGACATAAATGCTCCGTTTGCAACAGTAAGCACAAGGGGAAGAACTATACCAAGCGGTTGAACAAAGAAGAATACCATCAAGTTCAGCACAACAAGCACAACAATGCCGAGAGCCGCCATGAAATTACGTTTGAAACCGAGAATTGAGAAAATCAGAGAGTTCTTCAGAATTTTAAATATAGAAAGGTCAAACGTAACAAGCAGGATATACATGTAAAAACGCATAAAGAAGAATATGATCAGCATTGCAAGCGAAATGTAGAACATGATTCCTGCAAGAAATGTTCCGTCAATTCTTGCAAAATAGAATGATACGTTGAACATCAGCAATCCACTTGCAAGAATATCAATAATTCCTATGATTATACCTTGTCGCACGTTCCTTTTTATTGCATACCAGAAGTCGGAAAATGCAAATACGGGATCGCCCTTGCAGAAGTTACGCAAAATGTATGTGCATCCAACGTTGGTGAGTCCCCACGTGAACAGAATCAAAAGCGAAAGACCGCAAAAGACTAACGAAAGCGTTGTATTTACAGTCAGTGTAGACGGAAGTGCAAAAACTGCACTTAATGAATCTGTAACGGGCGAGGGGCTGAGCTTTGAGAGAGCATCGACAATGGGGAACAGTGTGTCCATATGAACCGAGCTTTTTATTGCACCGTAGCCGGCAAAGTAGAATCCGAGAAAGAAAAGCGGAAAGCAACCGAGCACGTATAAAATGTTAACGCTTATAAGTCGTCCAAACTTACGTTTGTATTGCTTGAAAAAGCCGATGAGGTTCGGAGGGCCGTCGCTTTCGTGCTTGCTTACACCTTTTCCATCTTTATTAAAATCAAACAATTTAAACTTTTTTTCGTTCATAAACTCCTCCGGGTATGCGGTTTATAAAACGCACCTGAACAAATTTAATATCAGAATCAAGCCCAAAGTAATCAAAAAGCGGAAAAACTGATAGTATAATTCTTTTGACTTGAGTATTCTTCGTGGAACTCCGCAAAACGATTTGAACGTATCGCAAAAGCAAGTGGTTTTTACGCTGAAGTGAATCATAATCGAAGCGGTTATTGCACAGATTACAGAAAAGAGGATGATTGATATTTTGGGGGATTTTAAATCAATCAGATCGTTCTGCAATGCATATGTAAAATAAGAAATAGAAAAGCCGAGTGAAAATCCCCTGAAAACAAGCAGCAAAGAAATCATTACACCTACAAGCATTGTAAAGCCGGCGGTGAAAATTATGATAAGATGCGATATATCGGTGTTGCTGATATTCAAAAGCAGATTCGCTTTGTCAAACAGTGTTTCGCAACCTGAAAAATCGGTGTTGAAAAAAGCGTATATTCTTGAATTTATGACTTGACTGTTCTCTATTTTCAATGAATGAAACAAAATGCATCCGAGTATAAACGCAAAAACATACAGCAAAGCATATCTGAATAAAAGCTTTGCATAAAGCAGATGTTTGGATAAAGGTAGGATTTTCGCCTTTTTTGATATTGAAAAATAATCGGCATTTCCGTTCATAGCTTTCTCCGTCCAAAATGTTTTTATAACAATATATGGCGGAGTTTTTAAGGATATTCTACTGCTTTGAAAGCTCGTCTGCACGCTTTAAGCATGCGTTCATTGCTTTGGCAATTATGGATTCAAAGCCGTCGTTATAGAAAACGTTCATTGCCTGCTCGGTTGTGCCTTTAGGCGATGTAACCATGCGGATAAGTTCTGTGAGTGAAAGAGCACTTTCACGGGCGAGAGTAGCACTGCCGATAACTGCATCGCATACTGCACGGCGTAAATCATCACAAACAAGGCCCTGTGCCTCGGCTGCATCGCAAATAGCTTTGATAAAAAGAAAAACATATGCAGGTGAAGAGGACGTTGCCGGAATGATTTTGTTCATTTCGGATTCTTCGATGCGAATGGTTGTGCCGCTGGTGGCGAAAATTTGCTCCACAAGAGCAAAATCACCGTCGCTTACGTTCTTGTTGCGGCAAAGTGCGGTAAGTCCTTTACCGACAAGAAGAGGGGTATTGGGCATGGTGCGTACAACGGCACACTTGCCAAGAATACTTTCGATATATTCGGTAGAAATACCCGCAGCAATGGAAATAACAATCTTTCCGTTAAAATTGGCACCTTTAATTTGCGACAAAACGTCAGCATAATTTTGGGGCTTTACTGCAAGAAAAATGATATCGGATTTGAGGGTATCCTCAATCTTTTCGGCAATGTTGAAGTCGCCTGTAAATTTGTTATACTGCGCAGGGTTAGCATCGAAAAGTGTAATTTGTGATTTTGCAACGGGAAGAGTTGAGGCGTCACCTGTAATTCCGCCGATGATGGCAAAAGCCATGTTACCCGTGCCGATAAAAGAAATAGTCTTATTCATAATAATTCCTTTGTAAATAAATTCCTATATATTATACCACTGTTTATGCACCTGTGTAAAGTTTTTTTCGATTTTGTTGTAAATTGATTATGCTTATGATATAATTTTATCAGTTTAAAGTGCGGAGTAATTATGAAACGAGAATTTATATACGAGATTTTTTCCAAGATGCCTACGTTTGAAACAGAGCGTCTTATTCTTCGTCCCTTGCGGATGTTTGATGCATTTGATGTTTACGAGTATTCACGCATGCCGGAAACATCAAGGTTTTTGACATGGGCTCCCCATGCCGATATTGAATATACCAAAAACTATTTAGCATTTGTTATAAGTAAGTATAAAACGGGCGAGTTTTACGATTTTGCAGTTGTACTAAAAAATGAGGATGAAAAAATGATAGGTACATGCGGTTTTTCAAGGATTGACTTTTCCAATGATATCGGTGAGCTCGGTTATGTGATAAATCCCGAGTATCAAGGAAAAGGATATGCAACCGAGGCTGCAAAAAAGATTATGGAGTTCGGTTTTAAAACTCTTGGGTTCAACCGAATCGAGGCTAAATATATTATAGGTAACAATGCGAGTCTTGCAGTAATGAAAAAGTGCGGTTTGCAGTATGAGGGATGTGCACGCGGCTCAATGCTTATAAAAGGGAAGTACTGCGATATTGGCACTTGTTCAATTTTAAATAACGAAAAGAAGTCTTTTTGACTTCTTTTTTTAATATACATTACCGAGGTGAGATTATGACAAAAAACAGAATATCGCATATAATAATACTTGCAGTTTCGGTAATAATGTTTATTTTTTCTGCAAATGCGGCAAGCTTTGGAGGTACACTTGATTGTAAGAGTGCCGTTCTGATGGAGGCATCGACCGGTAGAATTCTGTATGAAAAAAACGCCGATGAAGCATTGCCGCCTGCATCTGTTACCAAAATTATGACTTTATTGCTTATTGCAGAAGCCGTTGAAGACGGAAAAATCAAGTTGAATGATATGGTTGGCGTCAGCGGAAACGCAGCTTCGATGGGAGGGTCACAGGTATTTTTGAAACCCGGAGAAGAAATGACCGTTGAAGAAATGATAAAATGCGTTGTTATCGCATCGGCTAATGACTGTGCGGTGGCACTTGCTGAATTCCTATGCGGAAGCGAAGAAGCGTTTGTTGCCGAAATGAATGCAAGGGCGAAAGAACTCGGCATGAACAATACAGTATTCGAAAACACAAACGGGCTTGACGATACCGTTACAAATCACGTAACAAGTGCACGTGATATAGCGATCATGTCACGCGAATTGATAAAGCATGATGTTGTTTTGAAATATAGCTCCACATGGATGGATACAATCAGAAACGGCACGTTCGGACTGACAAATACGAACAGATTGGTTCGTTTTTATTCGGGTGCAAACGGTCTGAAAACCGGCTCAACCGCCAAAGCAAAATTCTGTATAAGCGCAACTGCGAAACGTGACGGTATGCAGCTTATTGCCGTAATAATGGCAGCGCCGAACAGGGATATACGAAATAATGCGGCAAAGGCTTTGCTCGATTTTGGATTTGCGAATTACGGAATTTATACGTTGCCTAAGGAAGATATTCCGCCAATAATCGTAAAAGGCGGAACGCTGGATTTTTCCAAACTTGAAAACACCGAAATAAGCATTGTAACAGAAAAAGGCAAAATATCAAAAATCACAAAAAGGGAAGAGTTGCCCGAATCGTTAAAAGCACCTGTAAATAAAGGCGATAAGGTGGGAAGAATAGTACTTGAATGTGAGGGCGAGGAAATAGGAAGCTCGGATATATACGCCGGAGAAACCGTTGAGGCCATCGGATATTTCAAAATCTTTGAAAGAATACTGAAAGGTTTCTGTTTAAGCTGATTTTAATGAAAAAATTTCCGCTTTGCCGTTGAAAAATGAAATAAAATGTAGTATGATATTAGCATAAATCTTATTTTATAGAGGAATGGAAAATGAGTATTAAACTTAATGACAAATTTGTTAAAGATTTTATCGACCAGAATGCTTATGCCGCTATAGAGGCAGAAGCGACTGCTGCGTATAACACGGTTGCTTCCAAGAGCGGTGCTGGTAACGATTTTCTCGGTTGGGTAGATCTTCCTGTAGACTATGATAAAGAAGAGTTTGCAAGAATCAAGGCTGCTGCAGAACGCATTAAGAAGTCCTGCGACGTGTTTATCGCTATCGGTATCGGCGGTTCATACCTCGGTGCAAGAGCGGCTATTGAATTTGTAAAGTCGCCTATTTATAATAACCTTAAAAAGGACACTCCTGATATTTATTTTGCGGGTAACAGCATAAGCTCCGCGGCTCTTTCCGAGCTTCTTGCTATTTGCGAGGGCAAGGATGTTTGCATCAACGTAATTTCAAAGTCCGGTACTACTACCGAACCTGCGGTTGCTTTCCGTGTATTCAGAGAGCTTCTCGAAAAGAAATACGGCGTTGAGGGTGCAAGAGAAAGAATTTTTGCTACCACTGACCGTGCAAAGGGAACTCTTAAGAGCTTTGCAGACAAGATGGGATATGAAACGTTTGTTGTTCCGGATGACGTTGGAGGCAGATATTCTGTTCTTACTGCGGTTGGTCTTCTTCCCATTGCAGTTGCCGGTATCGACATTGATAAGATGATGCAGGGTGCTGCAGATGCACGTGAGCTTTATACAAAGGCACCTTTTGCAGAAAATGATTGCTTTAAGTATGCAGCACTCCGTAATCTCCTTTACAGAAACGGCAAATCTGTTGAAATTCTTGTTGGCTATGAACCTTTCCAGCAGATGCTCAACGAATGGTGGAAGCAGCTTTACGGTGAAAGCGAGGGTAAGGATAACAAGGGTATTTTCCCCGCATCCGTAATCTTCTCAACCGACCTTCATTCGCTCGGTCAGTATATTCAGGAGGGCGAGCGTTTCCTCTTTGAAACCGTTCTTGATTTCAAGGAAACCGGTGCAGCCGTTGAGATTCCTTTTGATGCAGAAAACGTTGACGGACTCAACTTCCTTGCAGGCAAGCAGCTCAACTTTGTAAATAGCACCGCAATGCTCGGAACTCTCTTTGCACATAACGATGGCGGCGTTCCTAACATTGTTCTTGAGGTAAGCGACAGAACCGAGTATTCTTTCGGTTATCTTGTATACTTCTTTGAACTCGCTTGTGCCGTTTCCGGATACATGCTCGGTGTTAACCCCTTCAATCAGCCCGGTGTTGAAGCATATAAAAAGAACATGTTTGCACTTCTCGGTAAGACCGGTTATGAAAAGGAAAGAGAAGCACTTGAAGCGAGAATGAAATAATCGCAAGAAAAAAGTAAAAATAACCATTTTTCCTCTTGCAATTATGTAAATTTTAGTGTATATTATAGGTAGAACCCTTAAATCCTAATTTTCTCGGAGGAAACAACTATGGTTAAATTAATTCTCGGCCTTAAAGGCTCCGGCAAAACCAAGACTCTTATTGATATGGTTAATGAGGCTTCCCAGTCTTCTCAGGGTAGCGTCGTTTGTATAGAAAAAGGTCAGAAACTTATTTATGATATCAAGTATAAGGCTCGTCTTATTGAGGCTGATGCTTATGATGTAGATACAGCTCATTCGCTTTATGGCTTTATCGCAGGTATTGCAGCAAGCGACCATGACCTGGCTGAGCTTTATATCGACTCGGCTCTCAAGATCATCGGCAACGATGTTGAAGAGTTTGTTACATTTGTTGAAGCAACTGCAGCTCTCGCTGATAAGCTCGGCTTCAAGTGCGTTATGACTTCTTCCATCGCTTTGGATGATGTTCCCGAGGCTCTTAAAAAGTATCTTTAATAATTAAAGCTTAAAACACCGAAAGCATTGCTTTCGGTGTTTTTTATGTAATTTTCACGCTTTATAATTCATAGCATAATATGGTATCGAAGGCTAATGCCTATTTCAATAGGAGGGAACTTATAATGGCTGAAAACAGATGTTCCTGTACAAGCGGAGGGCTTTCCAATATTTCAATCGGAAAAGAATCTGTTTGTATTGATACTTACAGAGTGCTGGATTCTTGTCGTGATAAAGATTGTTTTGAGAACGTAAGAGTATATCTCACCGAATTCGGTCAGGAAATAATTAACCGTACCGATACAATAAGAGCAAAGTGCGCACACATAGTACGCACCTGCATTTCGGTTGATCCTGTCCAGTTTAATCGCGGCTTTTACCAGGTAAATATTCGTTTTTATGTTAAAATTACCTTTGAAGCGTGTGTAAACATGAGTCGTGCTCATGAGTTCGAGGGAATCGCCGTTGTTGAAAAGAAAGTAGTTCTTTACGGCAGCGAGGGATGCGTAAGCATTTATCGCAGCGGCATAAGTGATGATTTTTGCTGCAACGATGAAACGTCGGCAAACTATTACACCAACATGCCTATAGCTACTGTTGAGGTAGCGGCACCGGTTGTTCTCGGTACGAAGGTTTGCGAAGAAAGCAGACTTGGTTTTGTGCCGTGTTGCGTATGTGCATGTGACTGCATTCCTGAAAATGTATGTGCAAGCGTAGGCGGAAATCTTTGTGATGACCATGATAATAATCTGTATGTTTCGCTTGGATTCTTTTCAATAGTAAGAATAGAACGTCCGGCACAGTATCTCGTAAACGTAGCAGAATATTGCATTCCTGACAAAGAATGTGTTTGCGGAGAAGATGATGATCCTTGCAGCATTTTCAAAAACATGGCTTTCCCGGTTAATGAATTTTATCCGCCGTCGTTATCAAATTCAAGAGGTAATTGCGGCTGCAATAAGAAGTAAAGTAACAAAGCTCTGCCGAAAGGCAGAGCTTTCAGAGTGCTGACAAACACGTCAGACCGCAAGTAAGAATAAACGCAAAGCGAATAAAAAGAAATAATTTTTCACTTTGTATTAAGAACAAAATGTGGCAAGGGCTTAAAAAAAGCCCTTGCCATTACTTGCTTTTTCGGGTTTTTGTCTCTACCGTACACATGTACGCCGACGAAACAAAAATCCAAAAATCTGTCTGCGTTTCTCAGCCTCTGGTCAGCCTGATGACTTTGTCATCAGCCTGAAAAAACCGCCCTATG
>JAZQEH010000092.1:0-6830 GCA_045538895.1 Eubacteriales bacterium | reverse complement strand
AATGGGAAACCACAAACCGGTAGGGGATGGCCCCCTGGACATCCCGTTTCGCCTTTGTTCATGCGGGACGTCGAAGGCGCCGTCCCCTACCACGGTTGGTGCGTCCCATTACATAAACATTAATTCATCCTATTATTCCTTCCAATGTATCGCACAGGATTTTCATTTGTTCCATCGAGCCTACGGTGATGCGATTATACTCATCAAGCTTAGGCGAGGAAAAATGTCTAACCAGAATACCTCTTTCACGCAATGCGGTATAAAGTTTTGCACCGCCGATTTTTTCATGCCTTGCAAAGATGAAATTTGCAAGAGAATCGGTCATTTCGAATCCCATTTTCTTCATGCGATTCATTGCGTATGTTCTGTTTTCGATAATGCTTTGGCAGTTTTTTAACGTGTATTCGTTATCTGCAAGCACACCAAGCCCCGCCGCCATTGTCATACGGTTGATGTTGTAGGGGTTCGTTGAATACTTTATCGTGTTTAAATCGTTAATAAGTGCTTTATTTCCTATTGCAACACCGAGTCTTGCACCTGCCATCGAGCGTGATTTTGAAAAGGTTTGCGTTACAAGCAGATTGTCATATTTTTTGATGAGGGGAACGGCACTTTCGGCACCGAAATCTACATACGCTTCGTCAATTACAACCACGCTGTCCGGATTGCTTGCAACGATTTTTTCAATCTCACTTATGGAGAGTGCAATGCCTGTAGGGGCATTGGGATTCGCTATAAAAACAGTTTCGTTTTTGCCGATGTAACCGTTTATGTCGATAGTAAAGTCATCGCAAAGCGGTACTTCTGTGTACGGAACGTTGTTCACCTTGGCAAAGACCGAATAAAAGCCGTAGGTAATGTCGGGGAAGCGTGCAGGATGTTCACCGTCGCAAAATGCCATAAACGCAAAGTTCAATACCTCGTCAGAGCCGTTGCCTGCAAGCACCTCGGATTTATCGACACCGTAAAGCTCTGCAAGCTTTTCGTGAAGCTCGCTGCATTCGGGGTCGGGGTAAAGCTGGAGAGTTTTTGCCGCCTCCGCCGCTGCATCAATGGCACGTGGCGAGGGAATGTACGGGGACTCATTTGTGTTGAGCTTTATATACTTCTGGTCACGTGGTTGCTCACCCGGTGTATACGGAGTGAGCGATTTGAATTTTTTGGAGAAAAAGCGGCTCATTTGTCGTCCTCCGTGCGGATAATCGCACTTTTCGCATGTGCGGTGAGTCCTTCTTTTTCGGCAAAAAATGCAACGTCCTCTGCAACACGCTTAAGCGCATCACGGGTATAGTATGTATACTGTGTTTTCTTTACAAAATCGTCAACCGAAAGCGGACTTGAGAATTTTGCGGTGCCGCTTGTGGGTAATGTGTGGTTGGGACCTGCAAAGTAATCGCCGAGAGCTTCGGGGCAGTTTCTGCCCATGAAAATCGAGCCTGCATGGCGGATACTGTCAAGGTAGTCAAAGGGATTGTCGACGAGCAATTCAAGATGTTCGGGGGCGATTTCGTTTGCAATGTCAATGGCCTTGTCAAGTGTGTCGGCAACGATGATTTTACTGCAATTATCAATGGAAACTCTTGCAATGGAGGCACGGAGAAGCAGAGGTATCTGCACTTCAAGCTCCGCCTGAACTGCTTTTGCAAGCTCCATGGAGTCGGTTACAAGAACCGCACTTGCCATTTTGTCATGCTCCGCCTGAGAGAGCAGGTCTGCCGCCGCATGACGTGGATTGGTTTTGCCGTCGGCTACGATAAGTATTTCGCTCGGGCCTGCAATCATGTCGATGGACACAACACCGAAAACCTGCTTTTTTGCTTCTGCAACAAAGGCATTGCCGGGGCCTACTATCTTGTCAACCTTCGGCACGCTTTCCGTGCCGTAAGCGAGTGCCGCAACTGCCTGCGCACCGCCAACCTTGAATATGCGGTCGATGCCTGCGATTTTTGCCGCCGCTAAAATAACGGGGTTAACCTTGCCGTCCTTTGACGGAGGTGTAACCATTACAACTTCTTTTACTCCTGCGATTTTTGCGGGAATTGCATCCATAAGCACGGTGGAGGGATATGCCGCAGTGCCGCCGGGTACATAAAGTCCCGCACGGTCAACGGGGATAACCTTCTGACCGATTACGATGCCGTTTTCATCATTAATAATAAAGCTGTTGCGGCGTTGCTTTTCGTGAAACTTGCGTATATTTGCCGCCGCACGTTTAAGCACGTCTATAAATCTCGGCTCAACTGCCTCAAACGCTTCGTCAATTTCCGCTTCGCTTACGGCAAGCGAGGAAAGGGAAGCACCGTCGAATTTTTTGCAGTATTCATAGAGTGCTTTGTCGCCGTTTGCACGTACGTTTGCAATAATTTCGCTGACAACCGCCTCAACGTTGATTTCGGGAACGGCTCTTGCAAAAATATCCTCGGTGGCAACCTCGCCGTATTTAAGTATTTTAATCATTGTTATTCTCCATGCTGTGAATGATTCTCTCTACAAGTTCGCTTTTGAATTTGAAGCTTGCCTTGTTTGCGATAAGTCTTGCACTTATCGGAACTATTGTTTCAATAACCTCAAGATTGTTTTCCTTGAGTGTTGTTCCTGTTTCAACTATGTCAACAATAACGTCGGACAGCCCTAAAATCGGTGCAATTTCGATAGAGCCGTTAAGGTGTATAATGTCGATATCTCTGCCGAGAGAGGCATAGTAGTTTTTTGCAATGTTTGTAAACTTTGTCGCAACCCTCAACGTGCGGCTCTGGTCAAGCGCAAAGCCTTTTTTTGCGGCAACCGCCATGCGGCATTTGCCTATGTCAAGGTCGTAAAGCTCGTATACGTCGGGCGAGTATTCAAGCAGAATATCCTTGCCGCAAACTCCTATGTCGGCGGCACCGCGTTCAACGTAAATTGCAACGTCGGAGGGCTTTGCCCAGAAGTATCTAACGCCGCACTCTTCGTTTTCAAAAATCAGCTTGCGGTTGTTCTCTTTTATTGACGGACATTCAAAGCCGGCCTTTTCAAACATGGCATAGACTTTTTCGCCGAGTCTGCCTTTGGGCAGAGCAACGTTCAGCATTTTCATACGTCAATCACCCCATGCTCTGTAAGCTTTTTGATATTTTTGAATTTAAGCTTATCGGGAACTTCTCTTTGCACCATAACGCTACCGTATTCGGAAAGTACTCTTGCGGCTTTTGAAATCTCGGATATTTCTGCTGAGCCGTCATACAGAAGGAGCGTGTCGAAATCGTACGTTTTTTCCTCAAGTCCCTGCCTTTCGAGCAAGTCAAGGTAAATTGCAAAACCTATCGCATGAGACGTTCTGCCCATTTTTAAAACGAGCTGGTCATACTGTCCGCCCGAAAGTACGCTGCTCGGTATGCCTTCAATAAAGCCTTTAAAGACTATGCCGTTATAATAGTTGATGTCATGTACAACAGAAAAATCTATTCTGATTTTGTCATAAATATCGCTGCCTTGCAGTGCATCAATAATCATTTTAAACTCGCTAAACTCGTTGGTTTCGTTGCCTTTTAAAAGTTCACCAAGCTTGTTCATAACGTCATCAGGTTTGCCGTAAAGAGAAATAAGCGTACAGATTAAATCCGTACCGCTTTCGGTAACGCCTGCCTCTTTGCAGATTGCTTTAAGCTCATGCAGATTCTTTTCGCCTATGCATGAAAGTGCTTGGTCACGGTATTCCTTGCCGAGCATAGCAACGTCAAAAATGTTCTCGACAACCGCAAGGCTTGAAACGTCAAGCACGTAGCTGTCCGAAATCAGCGAAAGACTCTTTGCTGCAAGGCAGAGAGTTTCGTAGATGTCATAGTGACCGATGTCGCCGATACATTCAAGTCCAACCTGCATTATTTCCTTGAATCCGCTGCCAAAATCACGGTAAACGTTTTCGTTATAATAAACCTTCTGCACCTGTCCCGCTTTGTCCTTGCCGTTTTTGAGAATGGAGAGGGTAACGTCGGGCTTGAGTGCCATCAGTTTTCCGCTTGTGTCGGTAAATGTGATTATGCTGTCCGAAATGAGAAAGTTTTTATTGCGTACGTAGAGGTCATATTCCTCAAACTTGCTCATTTTGTATCGGGAATAGCCGTATGAAGCAAAAAGCTCACGCAGTGCAAATATAGCCTTTTCTTCGTTTTTTAAAAGAGAATCGGTAAGTATCATTGCTTTATATTACTTTCCTTTGATTTGCTCGATTGCGGTTTTGTATCCGCCGCTGCCGTAGTTCAAGCACTTGCTCACACGGCTGATCGTAGCGGTGCTGACGTTGACAACCTGTGAAATCTTCTGATAGTTCATGCCCTCTGTCAGAAGGAATGCAACGTCAAGTCGCTGTGCCATGTCCTGCAGTTCCTTGATGGTACAGATGTCTTCAAAGAACTTGTAGCAGTCCTCCGTGGTTTTAAGATTAAGAATAGCTTCAAAAAGTCTGTCGATTGATTCCGATTGCAAATTGACCATGGATTGGCCCTCGCTTTCAATTTAATTTGTTAACATAGTACCACTTTAACATGCTAAAGTCAATAGTTTGCGGAATATTTATTTAGATATTTATTTAATATGAATATTACTTCAAATGTCACTTCAAAAATTCGCAAGGTTTGAAGCCGAAAATTTGAAGGGGAAAAAGGCGTAATCCGTTGACACAGATTTGCACTTAATATATAATCGTTGTATAAAATTATGAGGTTTTTGTATGAATTTTTTGCTTGATACAATTAAATCAAAGGCAGCAGGCAGAGGGGTGGTTTTGCCTGTTTTCGGTGATGCCGCAAGCCTTGCAGCACTCGCACTGTGCGTAAAGGCTCTCACTCCCGAAAAGGTGTATTGCGTTCATATAGACCACGGCATGCTTCGAGGGAATGAGGCGGCAAAAATAAAGAACTTTGTCAAAAACCTCGGAATAAAAAACGCAGTTTTTGCAAGCCACGAAAACGTTTTTCTGCTGTCAACAACTCAGAATGAGCAGGGAAGAATAATAGGCCCGCTTTCAACCGTATGTGTACCGAATGAGAAAAGAGAGATAATTGTAAACTCTCTTAACCGTATTTACCGTGATGCTGTTTCGAGCTTTAATGCTCCCGATTTGTACGTTGCGGGTATGTACGGTATAGGCGGCGAAAGTCTTTTGCCGCAGATTGACGGTGCCGTAAAAATAGCAAGAGAGGCAGGGGCGGATGAAATGTTCCTTCGCCAGCCGTTTCCCATGCAAGGCTTCGGAATACGCACACTTTGCAACAAATCCGTAATTGCACTCACAACCGAGCAAAGAGAGGCACTTTATGCGGTGACGGGAGAGGTTGATGGCAGTATTGCTTCAAGACTTGTGCCGCTTCGTACGGTTGGTATCGTAAACGGTGAACGCACGTATAAGAGTATGGCTTTGCTTTCGGATAAGGGGGTAAACAGTCGCTTTGATAAGCTCTTTGCCATTGCGGGTTGCGTCAACGAAAAACTTTCTTTTGTTAACCGTGTGGTTTGTCGCATTGATTCCGATGAGCATGCGTATCCGTATCACAGTTGTCAATATCAGCTTTGCAATCAGGGCTTTGAGGCACTCCGTATAGCGGACGGAATAGTAAATGAGGAGTTTTCCAACACCACGGCAGTGCAGTTTTTTGCGGTGCTTATTCCGCTTGTGGCAGACACCGACAAGGAGTATTCAATAGTTATACGTGCTGTGGCTACAGACAATTTTAAAACTGCACGCTCGCTTTTTCCCGGTGTTGACTTTCCACTTTCCGTGCTTGAAAAGGTAGTATCACGAATAAAAAAAGAACTGCCCGAGGCAGACATGGTACTGTACGATATCACATCAAAGCCCCCTGCGGCGATAGAATGGGAGTGACTTACATTCTATCAACTATGATTGTTTCGCAAGAAATAATCATATCATATCATAACGTTCGGCAGAGGCGAATTTATAACTTTGACCATTAAGGAGTATATCTATGTTTAACGCTGAAAAAGTTAAAAATGACTGTGTTAATTGGATAAGGGATTTCTTTGAAAAAAACGGCAAGGGATGCAATGCCGTTGTAGGTATTTCGGGCGGTAAGGATAGCTCGATTGCGGCGGCGCTCTGCGTTGAGGCTTTGGGCAAGGACCGTGTAATAGGTGTTCTTATGCCGCAGGGCGAGCAGCATGACATCGACATGGCATATCTGCTTTGCAACCATCTTGGAATAAAGCACTATGTTGTTAATATCAAGGATACCGTTGATGCTTTGCTTAAAAATATGCCCTCCGATATCGAGCCTACTGCACAGACTATCCAGAACATTCCTCCCCGTGTGCGTATGACCACACTGTATGCCGTTTCGCAAAGTGTTAACGGCAGAGTGGCAAATACGTGTAACCTCTCCGAGGACTACGTCGGATACTCAACCCGTTACGGCGATTCTGTCGGCGATTTTTCTCCGCTCTCCCACCTGACCGTTACCGAGCTTAAAGAAATCGGTCATCTTTTGGGACTTCCAAGCGAGCTTGTTGAAAAAACACCCATTGACGGACTTTGCGGTAAAACCGATGAAGAAAACCTCGGCTTTACCTACGCCGAGCTTGACAGATACATCCGTGAGGGTGTAATTGAGGACATGGCTAAAAAAGAGATTATAGACAGAAAACACCGTCAAAACCTCTTTAAACTTGAACTTATGCCGAGCTTTAAACCTGAGATGTAAATTAATGTTTAGGGTAACGACGTCAGAACCTTTTAAGGAAAGGTTCCGACACCTCCAAACCTTTTTGTAAAAAAATATTGTCTGTAGCCACGGCTACTTATTAAATATTTTACAGTTTTTCTTTGGTTCTTTCTT
>JAZQEH010000091.1:0-45463 GCA_045538895.1 Eubacteriales bacterium | reverse complement strand
TTTGCATTCTTTTTGAACGCCTTGTCGTTAGCAGCATCAAAGTCTGCCTTTTCAATCTGAAACTCAATTACATAAACATTGGTTTCTTTCTTTTCGACTTTCTTAAAACTCATTTTTAAAGTGTCCTCCAAAAATCTTCATAGTTGCACAATCTTTATTTTACTTCTATTAATAAATAAAGTCAAGAGATTTTTCAAATAAAATAGGTAAAAAGTGATATTTCCGGTAGTATTCAATCAAATTCGGGCGGAAAAATAACTCTTGGAACAAAATTTAAATAATCTGCCGAAATTATCGCAAAATCAACGCCCTTGTATTCAAAATGCGCAGGTACTCCGTATGTGCCGTGAATGTGACCGAAGTAGCATTTTTTAATACCGTATTCCACAAGGAGATTCATGAGCGGCTCACATTCTGTTCCGTTCCAGACTACAGGGAAGTGTAAAAAGCAAAGAATGGGTTTACCGCACTCATCTGAAAGCTTTTTTGCCTCGTCAAGACTGATTTTAAGTCTTTGTACCTCACGGTTTACAATTTTATCAAAATCAGTACCCTTGGGGATACTTGAAACCGAGTCATCGTAAAACCAACCGCGTGTGCCGCAAATGATATAATCCTCAACCTCATATGCACAGTTGTACAGAATCTTAATCGTGTTGATATTGTGAAGCTCAAAAAAATCGGTAATCTTTTTAAGAGTTGCCCACCAAAAATCATGATTGCCTTTACCAATATACTTCGTTCCCGGCAAGCTATCAATAAATTTCAGGTCTTCAAGTGCCTCATCAATCCCAAGTGCCCAAGAAATATCACCGGGAATTATTACCGAATCCTCCGGCTCAACAATAGCACGCCAATTTTTTTCGAGTTTTTCAACATATCCACGCCAACGGTTACCGAAAACATCCATAGATTTTTCGGCACCTACACCGATGGAAAGATGCAAATCTGCAATTGTATATAAAGACATTTGTCACCCCTCCTCGGCAGTTAAATTCAGTCAGCAAATGACATTACATCAGCCGGCATATTGTCAACATTTATAGTTTTTGTAAATCTTATCTCACGCTTATCAATATCGGCAAGCGGTGCCGGAATTTCTGTTTTTGTATATGCAGATAGTTCTGCAAGAGCATGAAGTTCATCAGCCGCTTTTTTGCCCGAAACGGCAGTATAAACATCATTTGCAAACTTATACGGACTCGCGGTAGAAGCAAGTACAATCTTGTTTCCGCCGTGTTCTGCAGCATACTGCCATGCACAGGAAAGACCGACCGCCGTATGTGTGTCACAGAGATAACCGTATTTATCAAATGTTTCACGGATAGTTTTTGCAGTGCCTTCTTCATCACAGGAATAGCCGTAGAAGTTCTCGTCGATTTTAGCCTTGGTTTCTGCATCAAGAGTGTATTTACCGGTTGTGTTGAGTTCCTTCATATATGCTGCAGTTTTTTCAGCACCTGCAATAGTGTAAAGAAGTCTTTCAAGGTTACTTGAAATCAGAATATCCATAGAAGGCGACATCGTTGTATAGAACTGACGGTTACGGTCATAAGTACCTGTTGCAAGGAAATCTGTGAGAATATTATTCTTATTAGAAGCACAAACGAACTTTTCAATCGGCAGGCCCATCATTTTAGCGATATAAGCAGCGAAAATGTTGCCGAAGTTGCCGGTAGGCACGCAAACGTCAATCTTATCTCCGAGCTTTATCTCGCCCATCTTAACCATATCGCAATAGGCAGAAACATAATAAACGATCTGCGGAGCAAGACGTCCCCAGTTAATAGAATTTGCACTGGAAAGGAATACGCCCTTGTCATTCAGGTCGCTTGCAATCTTTGCATCTGCAAAAATCTTCTTAACACCGGTCTGTGCATCGTCAAAATTGCCGTAAATTGCACAAACGTCAACGTTATCGCCACCCTGTGTAGCCATCTGCAATTTCTGAACGCGGCTAACACCGTCAACAGGATAGAACACCTTTATGCGGATCTTGTCAATATCACGATAACCTTCAAGAGCAGCCTTGCCGGTATCGCCAGAAGTAGCAACTAAAATCATTGCATCGCGCTTTTCGCCGGTTTTTTCAAGTGCTCGGCAAAGGAAGCGTGGCATTATCTGAAGTGCCATATCCTTGAATGCGCAGGTAGGACCGTGCCAGAGTTCAAGAGAGAACACCTTGCCGTCAATACTTTTAAGCGGAGCAGCACCGCCTATAAAACGTGTTTCACTATATGCAGCCTCACAGTCTGCACGCAATTCGTCATATGTATAATCGGTTAAAAACAAAGAGAGAACCTTTGTGGCACGCTCAACGTAACTTTTGTCAATGAGTGCCTTAATCTCATCAAGTGAAATCTGAGGTATGCTTTCGGGCATAAACAAGCCGCCGTCATCGGCAAGTCCTTGCTTTATTGCCTGCGCCGCAGATACTTTTTTGTCATTTGTTGTGTTTCTTGTGCTAGAGTAATTCATGGAAAAATCCTTTCGTTTATATATCTTAAAGCTTTTTCAAAAAATCATTTGCATTCTGATAAAAAATTGCATTTATAAGCTCATCGCTGAAATTCTTCGCCGACATTGCATCTGCAAGTCGGTATAATTCTGAAATGTTGGAAATCCCAGCGGGTGTAGCAGAAATACCGTCAAAATCGCAGCCAAGACAAACGGTATGCTGACCGTCAAGTCCAAGGTAATACTCAATATGATCAATAATGTTTTCAATGCTTGCGTTTGTATTACCGATTCCGCATAGATGTGCACCGGCAAGAGAAATGCCGACTATGCCGCCGCTCTGACTGATTTTCACGAATTGGTCGTCAGTAAGATTGCGGGGATGAACTGCTACAGAATTTGAATTTGAATGGGTTGCAATTATCGGCCTTTTAACACCCGATGCCATTTCAGCAATTTCATCAACAACACGTGCGGAGGAATGAGATACGTCTATTATCATGCCGAGATCCAAAGCAAGACCTACTACCGTTTTGCCGAGATGCGTAAGCGGGGAATTAGTATCATAACCGCCGCCGAGTGCGTTCTCACCTTTCCAGTTCATAGAAATGAATCTGACTCCGGCATCATAAACTTCACGTATTCTTTCAACATTGCCGCTTAAAATACGGGCATCCTCTATAGCTAAGAAAAACGCAGCAAATTCTGCAGGAAGCTGTGCAAACTCATCATATGAAGTGCAAATCGCAGCATGCTGGCGATTTAATTCAATTTCATACTTAAAATTATTAAGTATACGCCAAAAAGCGGTATAAGCATCCTCATCACTGAGTTTATCGTCGCTCCAGATTGCGGCAATTTGTGCGTATCTGGAAAACACACTTGCTTTATCGAGAGCAACATGCAGATTATTACTTTTTAATGATTGCTTTTCGTTGAACAAGCCATATGGGGTGTCGCAGTGTAAATCAAAAAGTTTATATTCCAAGGTATCTCCTTTCAAAGTACAAATGCTTCTTCGATGTGATTTATGTGAGTATTTTCACCAAGAAAAACCTCAACCACATCAAACCGCATTGTCTTTTCGGTAGGATATCGCTGTAAATAAATGCGTGCAGTAAATATAATATGTTTTTGTTTGGTTTTATTTACCGCCTCGCAAGGAAGACCGTAGTTTGTAAAATTCTCTTCAACATCTTTTCTTGTTTTTACTTCAACAAAAACAAGAAAATCATCGTTTTCGGCAATCAAGTCAATTTCACCGTGTGAAGACAAAAAATTCTTTGCCTTGATTTTGTATCCGTGCTTTTTCAGATACGATGCCGCAAGTTTTTCGCCTTTTCTGCCTATATCTTTCGTAGAAAACATCAGGTGCTTTCCTTATCCATAAACTTGAGAAACGTTAATCGGTGAAGCGGACAGGGGCCGTATTTCATAACCAGTTCTCTGTGTTCCTTTGTCGGATAGCCTTTATGCTTTTTAAAATTATATTCAGGATACTCCTTGTCCATTTCCATGCAAATGCGGTCACGTGTAACCTTTGCAAGAATGGATGCTGCAGCGATAGACGGGCATTTTGCATCGCCCTTTACCAACGTTGCAGCAGGAACAGGGAAGTTGCGGACACAGTTTCCGTCAACCAATGCAAAATCCGCTTTTTGCGGCAATCCTTCGATAGCACGTGCCATAGCAAGCATAGTGGCATTAAGAATGTTGAATTCATCAATTTCCTGATTTGAAGCCGATGCAATGGAATAAGCAATGGCTTTCTCTTTAATTATTTCAAAAAGTTGATCTCTCTTCTTTTCAGAAAGTTTTTTTGAATCATTCAGCCCTTCAATTTCGCAATCAATAGGAAGAATGCATGCAGCAGCGACTACAGGCCCAGCCAACGGGCCACGTCCGGCTTCATCGACACCGCAAACGGAAATATAACCGTCATCACGCAATGATTTTTCATAATCAAAAGTCAGCATTTGGGAGCCTCCAAAGAAATGCAGCCGATAGTTGCCGCACGGAATTCATTTAAAATGGTATCGGCGGTTCTTTCATGGTTAACAACACCGCCAGACATCAAAAAGCCTCTTTTTTTGCCGATAAGCTCAAACAAATCATAAAGATCAAGCTCTTCCCACTCATCAGCATCGCTTAGCTTATATCTCTCTGCAAATGCTTTAGGGGCACTTTCACGCAATCTTCCGCAGAGAAGCATCGCAAGCTCCTCGGTATCAAGAATATGGTCTTTAATGGCACCGGTCATAGCAAGATTCTCGCCTACAATTCTATCGACAAATTTAGGCCAGAGAACACCGGGCATATCAATAAGTTCAAGACCAATGCTTGTAGAAACCCACTGTTTATTCAGTGTTACACCGGGACGATCCTCAACCTTGGTCTTTTTCGAGCCGGCAATGCGATTGATGAACGAGGATTTTCCGACATTGGGAATACCGACAACCATGGCACGCACTTTTTTATTCATTCCTTTTTCAGCCCAGCGAGCCATTTTTTCGCTTAGGATTTCACAAACAGCAGGGTATATGTCCTTGATACCGGCACCGTTAATGCAATCAAGCAGCAAGCATTTTTCACCGCGTGACTCGAAATACTTAAGCCACGCACGGTTAACACCGGCATCCGCAAGAGATGCCTTATTCAAAAGAATTAAACGAGGTTTATCACCGATAATCTTTTCAATTTCGGGGTTTTTTGAACTATACGGTATACGGGCATCGCGTAGTTCAATCACAATGTCCGTATATTTCAGGTTTTCGCTAATCAAACGGCGTGTTTTCGCCATATGACCGGGGAACCACTGAATCTGATATTGTGAGTTACCCATTTTATTCTCCTTTAGTTTAGAACTCCGAATTTATTAAACGGAAATACACGCAAGCAAACCTTGCCGATAATTTCGTTTTCTTTAACAACTCCGATACGTGAGTCACGGCTATCCATAGAATTGTTGCGGTTGTCGCCCATTACAAACAATTCGCCCTCACCAAGTGTGATTGGATATACAAGGTCGGATGTGACACGTCTGTCAGGATCAAGCTTTCTGTATTCGCTTTCATCAAGCACACGTGTGTTTCCGTCTTTATCGGTTATGGTAACAGTCCATGTATCAAAATCAACGTCCAGCGTTTCACCTTCGGTAGCGATAACTCTTTTTACAATGGGGGCAGGGTGTACAGAATTGATTTTTTGCAAAACGACTATATCGCCACGGCTCGGCTTATAAAAAGCATTTGATACTATCAGCATTTCCTTATCGTGCAACGTGTTTTCCATAGAAGCACCGTCTACTCTTGCGGGACGGGCAACAAAAGTGAAAAACAGTAATACAACGCACGCAGAAAGAATAATCATCTCAAGCCATTCAAATACATCTGCGGCGAAAGAATTCTTTGCACTCTGAGTTTTTTTCGACATAATTTCTCCTTATTTTTCGATAATAAAATCAAGAAGCTTGTGACCTGCGGGATAATACAGTTTTGTTGCTTCGGCATTAGCCTCTGTAAAGCATTCAACACCATTTGTTTCCTTGTTGCTGGTATATACAAAGAACGGAACCGGCTCCATACTGTGAGTACGGATTTCAATAGGTGTAGGATGGTCGGGAAGCAGGAAGATTTTAAAATCATCACCGCAAGTTGAAAGATAATCGTATACTTTCCTTAAAATTATCGAATCAATCTTTTCGATTGCGAGCACCTTATTATCAATCTCTGCACGGTGACCGCATTCGTCGGGACCTTCAACATGCACAAACACGAAATCGTATCCGTCATTAAAGGCTTGGATAGCAGCATCCGCTTTACCGTCATAGTTGGTATGAACGTTACCGGTAGCACCCTCAACGTCAATAGACTTCATACCGGCACAAATTCCAATACCTTTTATAAGGTCAACCGCGGAAATTACTGCGCCTTTAAGCCCCCATTTTTCAGAGAAAGAGGGAAGTGCGGGCTTTTTACCGGGGCTCCAGAGCCATGCAGAATTTGCTATACGCTTACCGGCCTTGCGGCGGGCAATGTTAACGGGATGATCTTTAAGAATATCATAGCTTGCACGCATAAGATCATAGAACGGCTTGCCTTCCTCTCCGTGAGGAAGATAATCTTTTATGCACCGACCGAGAATATCATGAGGACGCATGAAATTGTAGGTTTCGGAACCGTTTTTCCAAAGCAGGCAATGACGGTAAGAAACACCCGTATAAAAATGACGCATCTCATTACCGAGTTTTTCTTCAAGCGTTTTAATCAAAGCATCCGCTTCTTCCGTAGTGATTTCATCAGCACTATGGTCAAGCATAATCTTGTTATCATAATCTTCGTCATCGCTGAGAGTAACAACGTTGCAACGGTATGCCGTTTCATCAGGCTGCATATCAAGTCCCATGCTCATAGCTTCAAGAGGGGAACGTCCCTTTGAATAAACCTTAGGGTCATATGACAAAATAGCAAGATTGGCAGTATCACTTTCCGGAACCATACCCTCAGGAACGTTTGACACTGTGCCGCAAATTGATTTAGCAGCAAGCTTATCCATCATTGTCTTTTTTGCAGCTTCCATTGGTGTACGGTCACCAAGCTCTTTTATTTTTCTGTCTGCCATGCCGTCGCAGACAAGTACAAAATACTTCATTATAAACGTGCCTTTCACTATATAAAATTATTTATTTATTATAGCATATAATATTAAATTATTCAATATTTAATTGATAAGTATTTTTGCAAAAATTGCTAAAAAATTTGAATTTACCTATTGCAAAACGAAATCTAATGTGTTATAATCAAATGCGTTGTGTTGTGAACACAATTTATTACGGATAGTCCGCTGCAATGCTCTGCATGAATGTCCGATGTTATAAGGAGGGCCTGAAAATGACTAAAATTGAGGCTTTTGTTAATGAGCAGATTAAGGAGAATCCCCCTGTAATCGAAATCGGTAGCACCGTTAAGGTTCATAACAGAATCAAAGAAGGTGCAAGGGAGAGAATCCAGATTTTCGAGGGTACTGTTATTGCTAAGCATGGCGGTGGAATCTCGGAAACCTTTACCGTAAGACGTGTTGCATATGGTTGTGGCGTTGAAAAGACTTTCCCCCTCCATTCTCCCAACGTTGTTAAGGTTGAACTCGTAAGAGTTGGTAAGGTTCGCCGTGCGAAGCTTTACTACATCCGTGAGCGTGTTGGTAAGAGTGCAAAGGTTAAGGAAAAGATCGAAGGCTAAGTCTTACCTAATTCAAGTCAAAAAAGACGGACAGATTACTGTCCGTCTTTTTTGCACAAAGGAGTAAATATGAAAAAGGTTATCATTATCGGCTGCCCCGGAAGCGGAAAAAGCACTTTCGCACGTACACTACAAAAAATTACAGGACTGCCGCTATATCACTTGGATATGATGTACTGGAACAGTGATAAAACCGTTGTAGACAAAGCGATATTTTTACAGAGATTAAACGATGTGCTAAACAAAGACACGTGGATAATTGACGGCAACTATAATTCAACCATGGAACTACGTTTAGAAAAATGCGATACTGTATTTTTTCTTGATTTTCCAAAAGAAGTATGCCTTGACGGATTGAAGCAAAGAAAAGGCAAGCAGAGAAGTGATTTACCTTGGATTGAAACACAGGAAAACGAAGATACAGAGTTTATCGAATTCGTTAAAAATTTCAGTGAAACAAGCCGCCCGAAAATTTTAGAGCTGCTAAAAAAGCATCCAAGCAAAAGCATTATTACTTTCAAAAGCAGAAATGACGCAGATGAATATATAAAAAGTGAGCAGAATTAACTGCTCACTTTTTTGTCATTCGCCTCTACAGAATTTAACAAAATCTGCCACAAGGTCTTCGGAGTTTGCTTCAATGTTTTGTTGTGCGATTTTTTCATAATACTCAAGCTCGTGAATTAGAATTGGAATTTCACTACCGAACTTGTTTCGGATAAATTTACAAGAATGTAGTTCTTGTACTGTCGAAATTAATATTTTAGTAAAGTCAACGAGTGCTTTTTCACCAATTTCGCACAGATTATTAAAATTATCGCTATTATAAAATTCATCGTATGAATGGTAGCCATACCCCTTGTCAACAAGCCATTTCTTAAAGAACTCCTTAGTCTTGTCAGCACCAAAAACCAATTCTTTGTTCTGTAGCCAAAAAGCATAATTCCAACGAGCTTCTTGTGCATCCCATGCACTTGGAATACTGTCTGTGTAATTAGTTTCGGTATTAAATCCTAATGTTACGGTAGTGTCAAACGGATTGTCGCACTCGGATTGTACATATAAAGAAATAGCATAAATGTCGGAGCAATCCCACTCGCTGATTTTGTTTTTTAATAGTTTTAGTAACTTTGATTTTAGATTTTTATCAGGATTGTTGAAAAGGTTGAACATATAGTTCCTCCTACAAAACCCACTCTAAGTTATAATATTGCAGAGGGGAGATTTTTATACGCTATGAACGCCGAGGGCTTTGTCTGCATTTGCACCGTCAAGCTCGTAAAGTTTTGCTTTTCTATCTTCAAAGAACTTGGTTGCAACCTGTTCAAAGAGAGCATAGGTAAGTACGTCTTCTTCCTGCTCCATATAAGGCTTAACCTTATCACGGAGAGATGAAAGTTCGGGCTTGATATTATCAGCAGGACGGCAAGTAATCGGCTTTTCGTCGCCAAGAATCTTCTTTTTAAATTCAGCAGAAATCGGAACGGGAGTAGTACCGTAATCGCCGTGAACAATACCCTTGAATTCCTTTGTTACAATCTTGTAACGCTCACCGGAGATAACGTTGAATACTGCCTGTGTACCAACGATCTGCGAAGTGGGAGTAACCAGAGGAGGATATCCTGCATCTGCACGAACACGCGGAACCTCTGCAAGAACCTCGTCAAGCTGGTCAAGCTTACCGGCCTGCTTAAGCTGAGAAACAAGGTTAGAAAGCATACCGCCGGGAACCTGATAGCGAAGAGCGTTAACATCAACCTTAAGAACCTTGGGGTTGATAAGACCGCTTTCGAGATACTTTTCACGGATGCCGTCAAAATACTTGGATACAACGTTGAGTTTTTCAAGGTCAAGGCCTGTATCAAACTCGCTACCTGCCAAAGCAGCAACAATAGGCTCGGTTGCAGGCTGTGAAGTACCCATAGCGAAAGGAGAAATAGCGGTGTCAACGATGTCAACACCAGCTTCGATAGCCTTCATAGTTGTCATCGAAGCAACACCGGCGGTGTAGTGGGTATGAAGCTCAATCGGAACCTTGACATTTGCCTTGAGCTTTTTAACAAGGTCATATGCGTCGTAGGGAAGAAGAAGACCGGACATATCCTTGATACAGATAGAGTCCGCACCCATGCTCTCCATATCCTTTGCAAGCTTTGCAAAGTAATCGTTGTTATGAACAGGGCTTGTTGTGTAGCTGAACGCAACCTGAACGTGACCTCCTTCTTTTTTAGTAGCATTAATGGCAGTCTTGAGGTTTCTGGGGTCATTGAGAGCGTCGAATATGCGGATGATATCAATACCGTTTGCAATAGACTTTTGCACAAAGTATTCAACAACATCATCGGCATAGTGACGGTAGCCAAGGATATTCTGACCACGGAAAAGCATCTGGAGCTTTGTGTTCTTTACGTGAGCACGAATGGTACGGAGTCTTTCCCATGGGTCTTCGTTAAGGAAGCGGAGGCAGGAGTCAAACGTAGCACCGCCCCATGCTTCAAGTGCATGATAACCAACCTCGTCGAGTGCTTCCAGAATCGGAACCATCTCGGCGGTGGTCATTCTTGTAGCTGCAAGTGACTGATGAGAGTCACGCAGTACGGTTTCGGTAATTTTTACTTTTGCCATTTATATTTACCTCACAAATTAAACTATGAAATACTGCAGGAAAACTCCGGCAGCGACAGCAGAGCCGATAACGCCTGCCACATTCGGGCCCATCGCATGCATAAGCAAGAAGTTGGAGGGATTTTCCTCCTGACCAACGGTATTGCTTACACGGGCAGCCATAGGAACCGCACTAACACCGGCAGAGCCGATAAGCGGATTGATTTTGCCGCCTGTTACGACATACATAAGTTTGCCAAACAAAACTCCTGCACATGTTGCGAGAATGAAAGCAGCAAGACCAAGACAAATTATGTAAATTGTTTCTTTTGAAAGGAAGGACTCTGCATTTGCGGTAGCACCGACAGAAACACCAAGGAAAATAGTGAGAATATTGCAAAGCTCGTTCTGCGCAGTCTTGGAAAGACGTTCGGTAACGCCGCAAACGTTAAAGAGGTTACCAAGCATAAGGAAACCAACAAGAGGAGCTGCGTCCGGAACAAGCAAGCAAACAATAACGGTAACTGCAATAGGGAATACTATTTTTTCCACCTTTGAAACGGGGCGGAGATTGTCCATTACAACAGAGCGTTCCTTTTTAGTGGTAAGAAGTTTCATGAAAGGAGGCTGAATAATCGGGATAAGAGCCATGTATGAATACGCCGCAACGGCTATCGCTCCAAGCAAATGCGGAGCAAGCGTTTTTGTTACAAGGATAGCGGTAGGACCGTCTGCACCGCCGATAATACCTATTGCCGCAGCCGCTTCGGGGGCAAAGCCAAGGAAAAGAGCACCGAAGAATGCCGCAAAAACACCGAACTGTGCTGCTGCACCGAGAAGTAAGCTCTTAGGATTAGCAATAAGGGGAGTAAAATCAGTCATTGCACCGACACCAAGAAAAATAAGTGAAGGATAAATACCAAGCTTAACTCCAAGGTAAAGAATGTCAATAAGACCGCCCTTTAAAATCTGACCGTAATCGAGATTTCCGCTTGGATCGGTAAAATATTCCATGTGGAAAAGCTCAGCACCCGGCAGATTGGCAAGCAGCATACCGAAAGCAATTGGCAAAAGGAGCAAAGGCTCAAACTTCTTGCCTATTGCAAGGTATACAAGCACACCTATAATAACATACATTGCGAGGGTTTTGCCAAGCAAAACGGGATTTTCAAGAAATTCGTTTATGCCGCTGTTCCTCACAAAATCCATTATAAAGTCCATGTGAGTACCAACTTTCTTTTAAAGTCAGTTAAGGGTGATGAGAACATCGCCGCTCTGTACAGAGGAACCCTTGGTAACTTCGATAGAAGCAACGGTGCCATCCTTGGGAGCGGGAATATCATTTTCCATCTTCATAGCTTCGAGAACGCACAATGAATCACCGGACTTAACAGTCTGACCTACTGTTACATTAATTTTGAGAATAGTGCCGGGCATAGGTGCATTTACTTTAACTGCACCCTGTGCACCGGAAGCCTTGGGTGCTGCCGCAGGAGCTACTGCGGGTGCCGCAGGAGCAGTTGTTGCAACGGGTGCCGCAGGAGCGGGAGCAACTACGGGAGCGGCTGTGGGAATTGCGGGAGTACCGCCGATTTCTTCAACTGTAACGTCATAAGATACGCCGTTAAGTGTAACTCTTAAATATCTCATCATTATATCTCCTTAAATCTTATTTACCTGAAGAAAATTTGTTATTTGCACGTTTAAAAGAAACGACTCTGAAAGAATTAGGCGAAGAACCGGTTGCAACGGCAATCGCCGCAGTAATAACAGCAACAAGTGCAAGGTCATCACTCTCATTTACTACCGGTGCTTCGGCTACAGGAATCTCTGCTGGCGTTTCAATAAGAGGTGCAGGTGAGGAAACTTCCTCTTTTTTAACCGTTTTAGGTGTCTTTACACCTAAAAGCAGGTGTAAAAGCTCAACTAAAAACCAAATCATAACCAGGACTGCAAAAACGGTTGCAATACCGCGGATGGTTACGTCGATACCAACTGAAAGCTTTTCGCTTACGGTTTCATGAGGTATCTGACGTATATTAGCCGCATCTAAAAGAAAGTTAAACATCGTTATACCTCCTTAAAGGGGCATGTTGGGATGTCTGCGCTCGGGTGTACAACCACACTTTGAAGCAAGCATGGAAAGTGCCGCACAAATACGCTGGCGAAGTTCCGAAGACTCAATAATATCATCAATCTCACCGTGAACCGCAGCCTTTACGGGTGTTGCGTTTTCAGCAGCCCAGTTTGCCTCAACCTCTTCACGTGTATTCTTTGCAACTCTTTCATTGCAGAGGAAAGCAACTGCACTTCTTGGTGACATTATGCTGATTTTAGCACTGTCAAGAGCGATAGCAACATCCGCACCGATTGATTTTGAACCCATGAGCGTAAATGCGCCACCGAAAGCATTGCCTAAAACCACGGTTACTTTCGCAGTAGTAGCACAGGAGTACGCATATGCAAGTTTTGAGAGTTCAGCCGCAAAAGGCATATTCTCAAATTCCTCGCCGATAGCAAAGCCCTCGCTGTCTACGAAAGTAACAACGGGAATTGCGAAGCTATCGCACATAGAAACAAACTTTGCAATTTTTCTTGCACCGAAAGGAGTAAGTCTGCCACCGTTTTCTTTAGGCTGGTTTGCAACAACACCGGTAACGATACCGCCGATTGTTGCTAAAGCACAAACCGCTTCGGGAGCATATTCTTCCGAAAGTTCAATATAACTGCCGTTGTCGGCAACAGTACCAATAACATTTTTAACATCGTAGTTACCGTCGGCGACAAAAGATACATCAACAAGACGGTTGAGGTCATCGGTTGTAATTTCAGCAACAGTTCCTTCCATGTTGTTCTGGGGAAGGTAATTAATAATAGCACGGATACCCGAGATCGCCTCAGCTTCAGACGAATACATCTTGGAAACAAGACCGTTTGCGGTAGCATATTCGCTTGTGCCGTTTTTGCCACCGAGAAGCGTCGGGGGATTTACATATACACTCGACTTTTCCTTAACCGAAACAGCAATGTCGAACATTGAAGCGATAACCGCAGCGCTGCCTGCACAGATGCCGTCAATATATGCAATCTGCGGAATAACGCCGGATGCTTTGGAAACCGCACTCATAACCTTGCCGTAAGCACCGAGAGCATCAACACCGTCGCTTATAACTGCACCGGCACTATTGAAAATACCGATTACGGGAGCACCGTTTTTGATAGCAAGCTCGTAAAGAGAGCAAATCTTTTTAGCCTGAAGGTCATCAAAAGCTCCCTTCATTCTGTAAAAGTCCTGTGCAAAGATAAACACAAGACGTCCGTCAATGGCACCGTAACCGCAAATTACTCCTTCAAACTCTTCGCTTTCTGGAGCACGCTTTACATATGTGCCGATTTCAGCAAAAGTACCCTCATCAAGTACAGAAACAATAATCTGCCTTGCGGAGTAAGTTTTTGCCGTTGCAGCTGCCTTTACGCTTTCGGCATCTTTCTTGCCAAGAGCACGTCGGAGAGAGGCAGCAGTCTGAATTTTGTTCTCCATATGTAAACCTCCGTTTACTAAATTTATTTTATTTTGTTTTCATTGCATCTAAATAAGAAACGGAAAATTCCTTTTCTTACCCATTATATACTATACCACATAATTCTTACTTTTTCAAACAAAATTAAGTTAAAATTTTGACAGAATTTGTTTAAGTATTTTCACATGTTTATACGAATTTAACAAAAACCGCCGCAAGAAGTATAACTTGCGGCGGTTTAATTTATTTAATTTCTGCCAACATCGCCTGATAAGCCATGTGGTTTTCATACGCTCCCTTATAGTCTTCACACAGTTTACAACAGTTTTCAATGGAAGACAAGCAGAGAAGTCTTAAGAAAAAAGGACATTCACTTTTTGATAAAAGTGCTTTCAAAGAAATTATTGCATCGACAAATTTATAATCTTTTATCGTGAGCTGAGCGTTTATAAATTCACTATAAATCTCATCAACTTCGCAAAGCTTCATCACAAAAACGCACTCAGCATGCTTGCCGTTTTTCATAAGAAAAAGCAATTCAAAGAATACCGAAACGGGAGAGTAAAAGTCAAAGTATTCATCAGCACAGTCAACTACATTTTCGATGGCATCAATATTATTGATTACCGAAATCATAATCTCAACTTGCTTTTGAGAAACATTTTTCGGAGAAATCAACAGGTTCGGTAAAATCGCTCTTACTTTTTCAAGCAAGGGGATAGCAGATTTAAACTCGCCGTTATTAAAATGAATTTTCGCAGTTTCAAATGCACAGACTGCAAAAATCGGTAAAAACTTCTCATCCGTTTCAATTTGCCACAGAGAAAACAAATCAAGACACTGTAGGTAGTTCTTTGCCCTGTATTCTTTTTCAATATTTTTTACAATTCTGGCGTACTCTGCAGGCATAAGATCTTCTCCATCCTCTATCAAGAACGAAGGAGAAACATCAAGCCGCTCAGCAAGCATGCGTAAAGAATTCATAGACGGCATTGATTTTCCGCTTTCAATCTGACTGAGCATTCCACGAGTTACAATTCCGCTTGAAAGAGCCGCCTGTGTCATGCCGCGTTTTTTGCGAAGTGCTTTGATTTTACTGCCAATAGACATAACGGCTCACCTCTTTCTTACTTTTTAAAAATACTGTTTCCCTTTGTATCTATTGCCACATAAAGAGGGAAGTCTTTAATCTCAAATCGCTTTACGGATTCGCAACCAAGGTCGTCATATGCTATAACATCAGCAGAAACAATGGCCTTGGAAGCGAGAGCTCCTGCGCCGCCAATAGCACAAAGATAAATACCGCCGTTTTTTACAATGGCATCGTAAACGGCTACGCTTCTGTCACCTTTACCTATGGTTGCGGCAAGCCCCATAGAATAAAGCTCCGGTGCAAAAACGTCCATTCTTGACGAAGTGGTGGGACCACAAGAGCCAACAGCTCCGCTTTTAGCAGGGGTAGGACCTGCATAATAAATAAAAGAATCCTTAATTTCATACGGCAATTTTTCTCCGCATCTCATAGCCTCGAAAATGCGTTTATGTGCCGCATCACGCGAAGTATATACAGTTCCGGAAAGTAGGATTTCATCGCCGGCTTTTACCTCTGCAGCCCAATTTCTATAATCGTCTGTATTATATTTCTTCATTATTTTTTAATTACAAGACGGTTTTCGTCGGTAAAAATCTTAGCGGCTTCTACCGAAATTGCTTCCTCTGCCTCGGTCTTTCCGCTTGCAAGAGTTGTTTCAAACTCGCTTGCGGCAGTTTCAATATGTTCAGTAAGCTTTTTAAGCATTTCAGCGGTTTCGGCAGCCTTTTCCATAACCGATGCATAAGAATCTTTAGCAAGTTTTTTTATCTGGCTCTTTATTGCATATGCAGCAGTAGCAGCACGGGCATTGAAATTAGCTGCGGCATTTTCCATTTCGGAGTTTGCAGCCTCTCTCTTAGCGTTTGCTTCTTCAGTAGCTTTTGCGATAATATCCTCTGCGGTACTACGCGCGGAAAGTATTATCTCTCCTATCTGACCGCTGATATCATCATATTTTTCAGATTTACTGATCGCTTCGGAAAGAGAAGCAATTTGTTCGGTAAGTAAAGTTATTTCACTTTCAGCATCATCTTTAGAGGCATAAAGACTCTCAATTTCGGATGCCTGCTGTTCAACCTTGGTTATGTATTCTGCAATAAGCTTTTCACGGGTGTCTGCTTCTTTTTCAAGTTCAGCAATTCGTGCATTTGCAGCATCAAGCTCTTTATTCTTTTTTTCAAGGTCGGCGATTTTCGCTTCAGCCGCTTCAAGTCTCTTTTTCGACAGACGTTCACGCTCGACAAAATCCGCATTAAGCTTTTCAATATAACTGTTTACATCGTCACGGTTAAAACCGCCAAATGCGGTGCGAAAATATACCATTTTCTCTTTAGACATAATTTTACCTCTCGGTTTAATTAAATTAACAATATTGTAACACAGCAAAACAGAATAGGCAACAAAATATTTAATTTTAATCCAAAGTTGCACCAAAATCATATATATCATCTATGTCACTCTCGGCAAAATCATCGTCAAATCTGTTGATTTTTGTATATGCTTCGGGTACTTTACCGACAATTACTGTTTCTGCAATGCAATACTCGGTGTCAACGTCTATTTCTTGAGGTGCTAGCGGCAAAAGTGCATACGATTCCACGTTGATACCTATTAAAATCCTATGCAAAGTCTGATTGATACCGCTTTCAAAAAACTCATTGTCAATTTTATATGTAATCTTTGGCGAAACTTTTACCTTTATTTTTATATTTGGTCCTTTACCCGCAAATATAGCACCTCCGCTCAGGTTACCTACAGGAATACCCACGGTAAACGTATCTCTTTTGTTCAGTTCTTCAATTACCGCCGTGGTTATTTTACCACTGACAAGTGCAACGCTTGCAGAATTAGTTTCCAAGGCAGCAACATCTCCGTTTGAGTCATAAATAATTCTCATAAAATCAGAATACTCACCGTCTGATACTATTCTTTGTGCTACTGCTTGAACCGTTCGTGTAATCTCAGTCGCCACTTTTGCTTTTGCAAAGGGAATAAGAGAGGGAACTATTTGAAAATTATACACTAAAGTCAAAGAAAGACTAACGAATATCAAAGCTATCAATCCACGCAAAAGTGTACTTCCCGCCTTGTTTTTCACGTGCTTTGAGCAACCAAACCGCTGATATGTCATACACTCACCTCATAGTCAGCATATGCTTTTAGTTTCATGTTGCTAAAATAACAGCACTGCATTTTGCAGTGCTGTTATTACTACTCTCCATCTTTTTTGGTTGCCTTTTTAGAAGTAACTTTAGCAAGCGGATTCTGTGCCATTGCGTTTTCCATCTGTTCGTCGCTTATATGTGTATATATCTGTGTTGTATTCAACTGTTCGTGCCCCAGAATATCTTTTAGCACCCTTACATCCACGTTTCCGCTTTGATACATAAGTGTAGCGGCGGTATGGCGAAGCTTATGAACCGAATATCCCTTACTTTCAAGCCCGGCGATTTTGAGATACTTTCCTATCATCCATTGAACAGTTTTATCACTGATTCGCTTACCTCTGCTGCTTAAGAACAACGCCGGCTCTATAGCAGCACTGCTGTCGAGGTTAAGATTTCTTACTTTCAGGTACTCGGCAAGCGCCTCTTGGCAAGCCTGATTCAAATATACGATTCTTTCCTTTGCACCTTTACCGAATACCCTTAGCGAACGCAAAGAATCATCAAGATCACGCAAATCTATACCGCAAAGCTCCGAAAGTCGCATACCGCAATTCAAAAACAGGGTAGCGATAGCAAAATCACGCTTGACATTTTTAGACTCGGCATCCGAATTGATTGCTTGCAGTAAAGATAAACTTTCATCAACAGAAAGATACTTTGGCAAGGTTCGTTCTTTTTTCGGTGAATCAATATCTATCGCAGGATTAACCTCCATAACCTTTCTTTTTGTCACAAGATACTTATAAAACGACTTGATAGCGGTAAGTTTTCTTGCTTTTGCAGCCCAACCGTTCAAACGTTCCGAACCGGCATAAAACAAAAACTCATATATCTCCTCGGTTTTAATATTCTTAACAAAATCAAGGTCAATAACAGAAATGTCGATTTTATCAAAACCGTCACCGTAGGGAACAAGTCCGTTACGCATAGCAAGCATATACCTGAAAAAAGTACGCAAATCAAGCAAATACTCCTCAACCGTTCTTGCCGAGCAGTTTTCTATACCGAGTTTGTAACCGGCAAATTCCCTGAGTACCGGCGGCAAAGTAGTTTTATCAATCTCCTGCCTTGGTTTTACTGGCATAAATCACACCTCCACCTTTTTCTTTCAGCTTCCATTATACAAAACTTTTTCAAAAAAAGAAAGACCTACGTGAAAAATTTGTGATTATACTTGCACTGATTTAATAATTTAGGTATAATTGAGAAAAACAACGTAGGAGTTTATGATGAAATTTTTAAAAAACAGCTCTTCGATGATTTCGAGGATGATAATTACACACATCGGCATGGCGGTTTTCGGACTTGTGATGTTTCTTGCTACAAATTTACGGGGTAGCGGCATTATGCTTTTAGCAGGAGTTTTCTCAGCAGTATTCTACGCAGTTATTGTTTATACAACAATGTGGGAATACGGTGCTAAAGACAAACCGGCTTTTGACGGCGGCAGACTTGAGAAAGCCGGCAAACGCGGATTTTTTATCTGCCTCGCTGCCGAAGCGGTATTCATAGTAATTGCATTAATATATTTTGTTTGCAATTTCTTTGAAGCAACAAATGGCGTGGCAATCACTTGCTATACTTTGGAAGTTTTATTCAACAGTTGCTTTACAGGCATTATGCTTTATATTAAAAACGCACTTTCAACCGAATTGGTTATTGCTCCCGTATACATACTTGGTTCAATTATCATTTCTGCAATCGGAGCATTCGGTTACGTCCTTGGCACAAAAGATTTAAAAATAATACCGACAAAAAAATCAGAAAAGAAATAAAAGCACCTTTTGGTGCTTTTCAATTTTGGAGTACGCATGAAGAAGTATACACATATAATCTGGGACTTCAACGGCACTATTTTAGACGATGTACAAACGGGAATTGATGCAGTAAACGTTTTACTTAAGCGTTACGGTAAGAAAGAAATAGAAAGTGTCAGTGAATACCGTGAGGTTTTTTGTTTTCCTGTGATTGACTACTATGAACGCATAGGTCTTGAACGTGAAAACTTTCAAAAATATGCCCCCGAATGGGTTGCCGAGTACAACCTGAGAGAACCGAATGCCAGAATTTTTGACGGTGTACTGGACTTAATGAACTACTTTAAATCAAACGGGTATTTGCAGTATTTGCTTTCTGCAACAGAAAAGGAAATGCTTTTAAAACAAATAGAAAGATTAAAAGTTAAGGAATATTTTGAAGAAATAATCGGTCAAAGCAGTATTGAAGCACACGGAAAAATTGCAGCCGCTATTGAATGGAAGAACCGTACTAAAATCAAAAAGGCACTTTTTATTGGAGATTCGGTACATGATTTTGAAGTTGCAAAAGCAATAGGTGTAGACGCTGTACTCGTATCTTACGGTCACCAAAGCAAAGAGCAGCTTATAACTACAGGCGCACGGGTTTTTGATTCGATTTCACATTTGCATAGTGCAGTTAAAAACGGAGAATTTTAATG
Source organism: Eubacteriales bacterium (assembly GCA_045538895.1). GTDB lineage: Bacteria > Bacillota > Clostridia > Oscillospirales > CAG-272 > UMGS902. The sequence goes on along the minus strand of JAZQEH010000091.1, from coordinate 25,925 downwards.
ATAATTATTGATACCGACGGCGAAAACTTTATCAGAGAATCGCTATTTGATATTGCCGTACCTGTTCATGTTGAGCAGTTAAACGGAGAAACAAAGATATTTTCATATCCGTTTGCAAAAGAGCTTTGCGAAGAATATGAAAGAAGATTTTCAGACGATCTTTTTTCGGATGAAGCACTAGATTTCATCCGTGAAGGCTGCAAAGATTTTTGTCAAGAGCTTGGTTACAGGGAAGAAAAACACCCAAAAAACTGGGGATATAATTTCACTTGTACAGAAAACACAGCTATCGAAGGATTCTCTTGTGAGAGAATACGGCGTGACGGAAAATACAAGAATCTTACTACTTATGACATAGGTGAATGTCTTGCATATGAACGTGTAATTTACGCAATAGTCAAAGATAGTCAAATAGTTTCTGTTGCTGTTACGGCTGAATCCATCAGTAATGCAAATGATATTATCGAAATCGGTACCGAAACCGCCGTAGGTCACCGCAAAAATGGTTATTCTACAGCCGTTGTCCGTGCCCTTGCAGAATTTCTTTGCAAAAAAGGTTTTACCGTTCTTTACAAATGCCACCATGAAAATACCGGCTCGTGTTCTGTTGCACGCAGTGCAAAATTCAATGAAGTTGGCAAGTTTTTTTATTACGTTTTAAGGAAGATTTAAAATGGCTTTTGATTCCGGAATGATTTTTGCGGTTGTAAATGAGATAAACACGCTTGCAAGCGACGCTAAAGTTGAAAAGATTCAGCAACCGCAAAAAGACGAAATAGTAATTACTCTTCATAGCTCGGCATTACGTGAAAATTTACGTCTTGCCATAAATGCAGGAGCTAATAATCCGAAAATTTCTTTTACAGGCATGCAAAAGGAAAACCCCGCATCTCCGCCAATGCTTTGTATGCTTCTTCGCAAGCAGTTAAGCGGAGGAAAGCTTATAAATGCAAAACAAATCGGTTTTGACAGAATCGTAGAGCTTGAATTTGCAACCCGTGACGAAATGGGATTCATGGTAACACGTTATCTTATAGTAGAAATCATGGGCAAATACAGTAATCTGTTGCTCACCGACGAGAACAAACGAATAATTACCGCTTTGAAGTTCATCGACTTCTCAACAAGCCGCTTGCGTCAGATTCTTCCAGGTATGACATATGAACTTCCACCAGCACAGAATAAAAATGACATTTTTTCCGTAACCGAAAAGGAGCTTGCAACTTTCATCGCATCTGCTGACGGCAGTATGCCGCTTTCAAAGTTTATTTTAAACAGTTTTCTTGGGATTTCACCCCTTGTTGCAAGAGAACTTGCTTTTTTAACATCAGGTAACACGGATACTGCGATTGAAAACGTCTTGACGGAAAAACTATGGCAAACTATTTGCATATACCGCAGGATTTTTGCCGAAAAAGAGTTTTTGCCAACGCTTATATACGATGAAAGTGAAAAGCCCATTGAGTTTTGTTTTATGAACATTACTCACTACGGCTCAAACGCCCCCGTCCAGCATTTTGACAGTTTCGGAGAGATGCTTGACGCTTATTTTGCCAAACGTGATTTAGCCGACAGAATAAAACAACGAGGTCAGGATATTATCAAACTGGTTTCGAGTGCAGTTGCACGTCTGCAAAAGAAAATAGAATTGCAGAAAGAGGAGTTGCGTGAATGTGCCGACGGTGAAAAATTCAAGCTCTACGGTGACCTTTTGACTGCCAACTTATATGCAATCAAGCGTGGTGCCACACATGCAAGGGTGCAAAACTATTATAGCGAAGATTGTGAAGAAATCGTTATTGAACTCGACAGCCGACTTTCACCTGCACAGAATGCTCAAAAATTCTATAAAAAATATAACAAATGCAAGAATGCTAAAAAATATTTGACCGAGCAGATTAATTTAGCACTTTCCGAGCTTGAATACCTTAATACTGTTACACATGCACTTGAAAATGCGGAAACGGAAGCCGACCTTACGGAGATTCGCCATGAGCTTACGCAAAGCGGATATGCTTCACGCATGACAAATTTTAAAGCGACTAAAAACGCCCCCGTTAAACCGCTTGAGTTTGTTTCAAGCAGCGGTTATAGAATTCTTTGCGGTAAGAACAATATCCAGAATGACTATATTACGTTCAAGCTCGCCGCAAAAAACGATTTATGGTTCCATGTCAAGGGAGCACCGGGGTCACATGTCGTACTTTTCTGCAGCGGCGATGAACCGTCCGAAAAGGATTATACCGAGGCTGCAACCATTGCGGCAACTTATTCAAGCCTTGACGGCGGTCAGATCGCCGTTGACTATACACGTGTAAAAAATGTAAAGAAACCGCCTGCGGCAAAGCCCGGATTTGTAACCTACTCGACCAATTATACAGCTTACGTTGCAAGTAACGAAAAACTGTGTGATTCGTTACGCATAAAAAAATAACAAAAAGCCGAAAAGGTGTTACCTTTTCGGCTTTTACTATTCTTTAGGTAAAGTCGGCAATCTTTTGGGCACACGCTTCATAATGTCGTATCTGAAAGAGTGGCAGGCAAAATCAACATGTACAATACCTTTCTTTTTGCAAAGCATCTTTTCTTCATCAAGAGTTTTTGAGGCAAATTCGCAAAATTCACATTTTTTTGAAATATCATATTTTTCACAAACCTTATTTTTCATGGATTTACCTCCGTTTTCGACATGTAAATATAGTATCATGTTTTTTAAGAAAATTCAACCCTAAAAGAATAAATAATAGCCCATCATAGAGAGAGCTGCTGTAAAAACTCCCAATATTACTTTCTTAAAAAAGAACTTTGAATATCTCGGTTTTACGTTTTTTGCAACAGAAAAAATCTGCATATGAACGCATATACCCGAAAAACCGCAGCAGAATCCGCACATGGCGATCGATAGGAACGGGGAAGAGGTATAAAAGGACGTAGCCAATGCACTTCCGCAGCTTATTTCCAAAATCAATGCCATGTTTTCAAAATATGTATTCTCAATTAAAGCGAGTAACACGGTAAAAACACATATCAACGCACAGACATTTAATACACTCTTAACCGATTTTTCAACTGAATCTGTAAAAGCTTCAAATATTTTGATTTTTTTCGGACTGTTTTCCGTTTTTTGTGTACATACCTTTAAAAACAAAACCGGTATAAACGAAGAAATAATTTGCGAAAAAAGCAACAAAAAGCCGAGCCGTTTATCATTCAGCATCGAAACGCCTATTACTCCCAATACAAACGCAGGACTCGCTATATTGCAGAAGGGCAGGAGTTTTTCAGCATCGTTCTTGCTTATTACACCTTTGACAAGCATTCTCTCGCACACTGTTGCTCCTATTGGGAAGCCGCAGAGTACACCTAAAAACCAAATCAGAAATTTTGGCGGTATCGAAATGGAATCCTCATCAAGTAAGAGGGAACATGTAAGATTGGAAAGCACCATAAATACAAACAGTGACGGTATAATAGAGTGAGCACAAACGTCAAGTGCTTTGCACATGCCCGATAATACCGTTTCGATGTTAAATGCACATGTGACCAGCAAAGCAACCGCAATAGCAAACGGTTTGATTCTGATACGCATTTACGTCTCCTCCTATCATACGCTGATACTTTTTAGAGTATATTTTATCGAACAAGTCTTTATGATTGGAGAAAACCGTGTTTAGAACAGTAAGAAATAAACTTTCAAAAACTCTTGAAATTCCCGAAGATGCTTTGGGGGCGGCATCACGTTTGCAGATAATAGGTAACTGTGCAATTCTATGCGGCTGCATTAAACTTTTAAAATACAAAAGCGAAGAAATCACGGCACTGACAAAAGACGGTACCGTAACATTTTCGGGTGAGCATTTGAAATGTCTGTATTTCTTTGAAAACACTCTCGAAATCAGTGGTGTAATTAAGGCGGTGAGTTTTGAAAGAAGATGAAAAAACTGTTGTATTTTTTTCTCGGCTTTACTGTTTTTAAAATCGACAGTTCCTATGTAAAGGAGCTTTACAATATTGCAAATCGGTATAATATCAAGATTTTATATACTACGCTCAAAAAAGAACAGCTAACCGTCAGAATATATACTAAAAGCGAAAAACTTTTATTTGAAGAATTCAACAAAGCCGACATAAACTACCGTATTTGCTGTCGCAAAGGCATACGGGAAATCATTAAGCGATACCGACACCGTATCGGACTTATTGCCGGTATAACTTTACTTTTTGTCAGTCTTTACGTTTCGCCTTTGTTCGTCTGGGAAATAAACGTTACGGGGCTTGAAACGCTAAGCCATGAATACGTTTGCGATTTACTTGAAAGTGAAGGCGTTTTTATTGGTGCGTTTTCACCCGCCGTAGACCGAAAGGAAGTATACAGAAATATTGTGCGTACAAGCAATGACATTTCATGGATAAGTGTAAATTTCATCGGAAGTTCCGCAAACGTAGAAATAGTAGAGCGTGATTACACAAGCACTGCAAAGGTAAATGCAGATGCCGCAAATATAATTGCGGCAAAAAGCGGAGAAATCGTTGATACAGAAGTAATAAGCGGCAAAAGAACTGTAGAAAACGGAAATATTGTTGAAAAAGGCGATATTCTGGTAAGTGGAGTTTATGAAACCGGTAAAATGGGAACACGCTACGTATACGCAAACGCCAAGGTTTTTGCCAAGGTTTCGGAAGAATTTATCGTTGAAATTCCGCTTGAAGGAACGAATAAACACTACGATAGCGAATTTGTAGTTGAGCGTTCAGTAAAAATCTTCGGAAAAAGCCTAAATATTTTTAAAAACTATTCCATTTCAGATGAAAATTATGATATAATAAATAAAGATATAAAATTACCGATACCGGCACTTGACAGTTTACCCGTTTATATCAAAACCGTATGTGCTTTGCCATATACGGTTGAGAAAGTTTTACTTACCGAAAGTGAAGCTCTCTCTCTGGCACGCAGCCGTTTTTTCGATATGATCGACACCGAAACCGACTATGTTGAAATTCTTTCAACAAGCGAATCGTATTCAATCAAAAACTCAACTTTGATTTTCAAATGCCGTGTTGAAGCCATTGAAAATATTGCCGCAATTTCGGAATTCAACATTCCATAGTTGCTGAAAGGAAAATTAATGCCCCGTAAAGTTATATACACAGATTCCGCCGCAATGACATCCACCATTTTCGGAACTTTTGATATCAATTTGCAAAAGGTTGAAGAAAGATTTGAGGTGCGTATTTATAATAACGCCCTTGAACATTCCGACGGTGATGCTATCATTATCGAGGGTACAAATAACGATAATGTTGAAAAGGCTTACAAAGCTATTGAGTTTTTGAAAAACATGTGCGCCGGCGGCGATCATCTGAGCAACCAAACCGTTGATTATATCATCGGAATGGTCAGCGACGGAAGCGAAGATGAGCTTTCTGATTTTGATGACAGTTGCATATGCATTACAAGCAGCGGTAAACCGATAAAGGCAAAAACTGTCGGTCAGAAAAAATATATCAACACCATAAAAAAGAATACCGTTGTTCTCGGAGTCGGTCCCGCCGGAACGGGCAAAACTTTTTTGGCTGTCGCAATGGCAGTAAAAGCTCTGCGTGCAAAAGAAGTTAACCGAATTGTGCTTACCCGTCCTGCCGTTGAAGCAGGAGAAAGTCTCGGTTTTTTGCCCGGCGACCTGCAAAGCAAGATTGACCCATATCTTCGTCCGCTTTACGATGCGCTTTTTGAAATGCTCGGTGCTGAAAACTACACAAGGCATCTTGAAAAAGGAACTATCGAAATTGCTCCGCTTGCCTATATGCGCGGCAGAACCCTTGACGATTCTTTTATTATTCTTGACGAAGCACAGAATACCACACCGGAGCAGATGAAAATGTTTTTGACCCGTCTTGGCTTCAATTCAAAAGCCATTGTTACCGGCGACCTTACGCAAACCGACCTGCCCGGCGGTAAAAAAAGCGGTCTGGCAGCAGCCGTAAAGATTCTTGACGGTATTAACGGCATCGGCATTCACCACTTTACAGAACGTGACGTGGTACGTCACAGACTCGTTCAGGAAATAATCCTTGCATATGATAAGTACGAAAAGGAGTTACGCAAAGCACCTGCTCAAAAAACATTCAAACCAAGAGGAAAAAATGAAACTTAACTTAATCGTTGACAACTGTCAGGACACCTTTGAAATCACCGAAGAGCTTTCACAGCTTGTTGAAAACGCAATAACCGCAGCTATCGAATACGAGGCCGTCGACTTTGACTGCTCGGTTTCTCTAACTTATACCGATAATGCAGGCATCAGAGAGATCAACAACGAATACCGTGGCAAGGACACCGCCACCGACGTTTTATCATTCCCGATGTTTGATACGGACACAGAAGAGATTTACGCTCTTGACGGTGCTCCCGCTGTACTCGGTGATATTGTAATTTCACTTGAACGAGCATTCAGTCAAGCTGAGGAATTCGGTCATTCATTTGAAAGAGAAGTTGCATTTTTGTGCGTTCATTCGGTTTTGCACCTTTTGGGGTATGATCACGAACTCAGCGAAGAAGATGACAAAATCATGCGTCAGAAGCAACGTGATATTATGCGTGTGCTTGGACTTGAGATAAAGTAAAGAGGAATTAACAATGACAAAGACAGCTTTTATTGCAATAGTGGGCAGACCTAACGTAGGCAAATCCACATTACTCAATACAATTTGCGGCGAAAAGATCGCTATTGTTTCAAACAAACCGCAAACCACACGTAACCGTATCACAGGTATTCTTACAAACGGCGAAAACCAGTATGTTTTTCTTGATACACCCGGTATCCACAAGCCTCGTACCGCCCTTGGCGATTTCATGGTAAAGGCGGCAAACGGCAGCATTGGTGAATCGGATGTAATTTTGCTTGTAGTTGAACCGGTACCAAGCGTCGGCGACATTGAAAAGGGAATTATCGAGCGTATCAAGGCTACCAAAACTCCGTGTGTTCTGGTTATAAACAAAGTAGACGAGCATACTCCCGTTGCGATTGCAGAAACCATTGCCTCTTACTCAAGCGAGCACGATTTCGCAGCAGTTGTTCCGCTTTGTGCCAAGAACGGAAAGGGAACCGTTGCACTTTTTGAAGAAGTGGACAAGTTCCTTTACGAAAGTGTTTGGTTTTTCCCCGAGGATGCAATTACCGATCAGCCGGAAAGACAAATTGCAGCAGAAATCATACGTGAAAAACTGCTTCGCACTCTCAACAAAGAGATTCCTCACGGTACCGCAGTTGTAATTGAGGAATTCAAAGAAGAAAAGAACCTTATTCGCATACGTGCAGAAATCTTTTGCGAAAAAAATTCCCACAAGGGAATTATTGTAGGCAAAAACGGTGCCGCACTAAAACTTGTAGGTTCATACGCAAGACAGGATCTTGAAGCGTTTTTCGGTATGAAGGTCTATCTGAATCTTTGGGTTAAAGTAAAAGAGAATTGGCGTGACAGTGTCATGACTGTTGGAAATTTCGGATATAAGGACGAATAAGGAGATTGCTATGCTCATCGGTATAAAGGGATTGGTTTTAAAAACCATACAAAGAACAGAAAGCGACAGACTTATCGTTCTTTGTACCGTTGAACGTGGCAAAATCACTGTATGTGCAAAGGGAAGCCGTTCATCAAAAAACAAGATTCTTCCTTGCATTGAACCTTTCGCTTACTCTGAATTTATTCTGTATGAAAAGGACGGTCTTTTCTGGATAAAGGAAGCCGTTCTTATCGAAAATTTCTACGCAATTCGTGAAGATATAAAAAAGCTCGCACTTGCATCATACATCTGTGAGGTTATTGACATAACCGTATACGAGAACATGCAGGAAACCGAATTGCTCCGCCTCGGATTAAATTCACTTCACGCTATTGCGTCCGACCTTAAACCGTTGAATATCGTTAAAGCGGTATTTGAAATGCGTGGAGCTATGCTACTTGGTTTTGCACCAAACGTAGAGAGATGCTTAAAGTGCGGAAAAACCCAGGCTCCTGCCTTCTATTTTTCATTACATGATGGAGAAATTGTCTGCTCAAAATGCAAAGAACATGCATTGAATGACTATATGAACACGCAGACAAGTGTTAAAATTGAAGACGAAATACGTTTCGCTTCTCAGATACTTTTCGCAAGCGAAAACGTCCGTCTTGCGGTTTCATACATCATTAACTGTCCGGCAGACAAAATCTACAGTTTTACCATGCCCGATGCGGATCTTTCCGATCTCGCTAAGCTCTGCGAGGAGCATCTTATATACCAACTTGAAAAAAAGCCGAAATCATTAGTTTTTTATAATGATGTTTCGGCACTTTAGAGGAACTATGCTATATACACAAAAATCACTTGCAATGCTTGAATATGACAAGGTTATAGAAATGCTTGCAGAGCGTGCGCTCACCGAAGGCGCACGTGAACTGGCGCTCCGCCTTGTCCCGTCCAATGCAGAAAAAAACGTTATTAAAAAGCAAAGAATAACCGCAGATGCACGCAGACTTGTCGATGCAAAGGGTTACCCCTCTTTCGGCGGTGTTAAAAACATCTCCGAAATTTTAGGCAGAGCCAAAAGAGGTGCACTCCTGCAACCGATAGATTTGCTTGAAATTGCTGACCTTTTACGTGTTTCACGAGGTTTATCGGATTATATTAAAACAGACAAACCCTTTGAAACGGTGCTTGACGAAACGTTTTCGCTTCTTGCTTTAAATAAACATCTTGAGGACAGAATCACCCGCTCGATAATCAGTGAGGACATAATCGCAGATGAAGCAAGTCCTACGCTTGCAGATATACGCCGTAAAATTCATTCGGCAAATAATAAAATCAAAGATTCACTCCAGAAGTTTATCAGCGGCGGATACGGTAAGCTGCTTCAGGAAAATATCGTTACCATGCGTAACGACAGATACGTTGTTCCCGTCAAAATAGAACACAAAAACGAAATCAAAGGTCTTGTTCATGACACTTCTGCGTCAGGTCAGACTGTTTTCATTGAACCTGTATCTGTTGTGGAAGCCAACAACGAACTGAAGATTCTCAAAAACAAAGAAGAACGTGAAATAGAGAAAATTCTATACGAACTTTCGGCATTGTGCGCAGAATGTGCAGACATGCTTTCTTCAAACTACTATCTTGTAACCGAGCTTGCTTTTGCTTTCACTTGTGCAAGTCTTGCCGAGCATATGAAGGCAAATGCAATCACACATGAGTACGAAAAGAAATTCAATCTTAAACGTGCTGTTCACCCTTTGCTTGACCAAAAAAGTGCCGTACCGATAAACGTAAGAATCGGTGAAGACTTTGACACACTTGTAATCACCGGTCCTAATACCGGCGGTAAAACCGTAACGCTCAAAACCATCGGGCTTTTTGCGCTTATGTATCAATCCGGTCTTCAGATACCTGCCGCACCTAATTCGACCATGTGCGTTTTTGATGAGATTCTGGTTGACATCGGCGATGAACAGAGCATCGAGCAATCACTTTCTACTTTCTCTGCTCACATGGTCAACATTGTTGATATTCTAAAACAAACGTCAAGCCGTTCTTTAGTTCTGCTCGATGAGCTTGGTGCGGGAACAGACCCCGTTGAGGGTGCCGCTCTTGCTGTATCGATCCTTGAGGAGATTCGTGCTGCAGGTGCACTTTCTGCAGCTACTACACACTACGCAGAGCTTAAAGCATACGCAATCGACACCGACGGTGTAACCAACGCCTCCTGCGAATTTGATATTGAAACGCTTCGTCCTACCTACAAGCTTATTATAGGTACTCCGGGTAAATCCAATGCTTTTGCCATTTCAAAGAGACTGGGCTTACCGGATAGAATTGTAGAAAAGGCTAATTCCTATATTTCGGGCGACAGCAAGCGTTTTGAAAATATTATCGAAAAGCTTGAAGCTGACCGAATCGCAATGGAACGTGCGAGAGAAGAGGCTGAACGCTTGAAGGCAGAGTACGAAAGCTTTAAAGCAAAAGCCGAAGCCGATATCGAAAAGAATCGCAGAGAATCCGAACGTGAAAAAGAACGTGCTCAGAACCAGGCAAAACGAATGGTTCAAAGTGCAAAGGAATCAAGCGATTATATTCTCAAAGAAATCAGCGAACTTAAAAAGAAAAAGGCTGAAGAAATCAAAAAAGAAGAACTTGAAAAAGCAAAGCAGTCTATTCGTGCCGAGCTTCGCCGCAATAGCGGTGACTTTGACCCTATCGAAGATCTGACGGATAAGGACTATGTTCTGCCTCGCGACCTTGTAAAAGGTGATACCGTTTTAATCATGAGCATTGGTCAGACAGGAACTGTTATAAGTCCACCCGATAAAAACGGAATGGTGCGTGTTCAGGCAGGCAGAATTGCCACACGTACCGAGCTTTCCAATCTTAAACTGATTGAGCAGCCGAGTGCCGCAACAAAGAAAAACAAAGAAAAAACTGCGTACAGAAACGCAGTTGTAAAGACTTTCAGTCCCGAGCTTGATATCCGTGGCATGTATGGTGACGATGCTTGCTTTATGCTTGACAAATATATTGACGATGCTGCACTTGCGGGGATCCATACAGTCAGAATTATTCACGGCAAGGGAACAGGCGCACTTAAAGCAGCTGTATGGCAGTATTTAAGAGGGGACAAACGTATCGTTTCATTCCGTCTCGGTGTATTCGGCGAGGGTGACGGCGGTGTCACTATTGTAGAAATTAAATAAGAGGTATCATGGAAAAAGGCATATACGAAATAAACATTGAAGAAGGGCTTCCCGACGTTGATGCGGCTCTTCGCATACTCGAATATCAATTCGCCTCCGCTTTAGTTATCGGTGAGCGCGTAGTCAAGGTTATCCATGGCTACGGCTCCACCGGTCGAGGATGCGGACGTTTGCGTTCTGCCGCACGCCGTTGGGGTAAAAACGATCCCCGTGTAGGGCTTGTAGTAAAAGGCGAGGATTTTTCAATATTCAACCCTCAGGCAAGATACCTTATTGAAAAATTTCCGCACGTTGCAAAAGACAAAGATCTTGAAAATTGTAACGAGGGAATTACACTTTTTTTCATTAACGCAAAAAAATAAATCGTGTTTTCATTTTGAAAACACGATTTTACGGGTAAAATAAACTTATTTAGCAAGCTTTTCAATATACTTTACAACGTCACCAACGGTTACAAGATCCTTGGCTTCGTTGTCATCAATTTCAACTGAAAACTTTTCTTCACAAAGGAAAACAAGCTCCGAAAGTTCAAGTGAGTTGATGCCAAGATCATTTTCGAGTTCAGCTTCCATCGTAATGTCATCTGCATTAACGGAGAGTTCCTCAACGAGAAGAGCCTTTACTTTATCAAACATTATTAGTTCCTCCTAAACTGTCTGTTACTGTGATTTAACCGTTGATATTATAGATTATTTTTTGTGACTTGTCAAGTATTTATTGCTATATACATTTTTATGTGATATAATTATATCAAGGAGGTGCTTTTTATGCAGTTTATTTGGTTAGCTGTATTAATCTGTGCTATTGTCATTGAAATAGCAACCGCAGGTCTTGTTTCGATATGGTTTGTACCGCCTGCACTCGTTGCAATAATTCTCGCTTTCTTCAATGTAGCTGTTTATTTACAAATTATTGTTTTTCTCGGTCTTTCTCTCATTTTGATTATACTTTCCCGTACTTTCTGGAAAAAATACATAACAGTCAAACCGCTTGAACCCACCAACACAGATATTATAATCGGCAAAACTGCTATCGTTACCGAGGATATTGACAATGTAAATGCGCTCGGAGAGGTTAAAGTTAACGGTCAGCGTTGGAGTGCCCGTTCAATTAACAATGAACTTATCGAAGAGGGTGCAAAGGTTAAAGTTATTTCTATCGAGGGTGTAAAAATCATTTGCGAAAAAATTTAAATTAAGGAGATATTATATGTTAAACATCTTTGCTGCAAATAGTGTGGCACCTCAAAGCGGTGCTATCGGACTCATTATGGCTCTTGCCGTTATCGCTATTATTGTATGTATTTCCTGCGTAAAAATAGTTCCGCAGGCACGTGCATATGTTATTGAGCGTCTTGGCGTTTACAACGGAACCTGGAAGACAGGTCTTCATTTTAAATTACCTTTCATTGATAAAATTGCAAAAAGAGTTGTTCTTATGGAACAGGTTGCAGACTTTCCTCCGCAGGCGGTTATCACCAAGGATAACGTAAAAATGCAGATTGACACGGTTGTTTTCTTCCAGATCACCGACTGCAAACTTTACGCATACGGTGTGGTAAACCCCATTTCCGCAATTGAAAACCTGACCGCAACCACTCTCCGTAATATAATCGGTGAACTGGAGCTTGACAGCACTCTTACTTCAAGAGATATCATCAACTCCAAAATGCGTTCAATTCTTGATGAAGCTACCGACCCTTGGGGTATCAAGGTAAACCGTGTTGAGCTCAAGAACATCATGCCTCCCAAGGAAATTCAGGATGCGATGGAAAAGCAGATGAAAGCGGAACGTGAACGCCGTGAATCCATCCTTAAGGCTGAGGGTGAGCGCAATTCCGCAATCCTTGTTGCCGAGGGTAAAAAGCAGTCTATGATTCTTGAAGCTGAAGCAGAAAAGCAGTCTGCCATTCTTCGTGCAGAAGCACTCAAAGAAGCACAGATCCGTGAAGCAGAAGGTCAGGCTGAAGCAATTCTTAAGGTTCAGAAGGCAACCGCTGAGGGTATTCGTATGATTAACGAAGCCGCTCCCGGTCAAGGTGTAATTGCCATTAAGAGCCTTGAAGCCTTTGAAAAGGTTGCTGACGGAAAGGCAACCAAAATTATCATTCCGTCAGAGATTCAATCGCTCGCCGGTCTTGTTACAAGTGCAAGCGAACTCATGAAAGAAGACAAGTAAAAATAGAGGCTGCAATGCAGCCTCTATTTTTTGCCATTTTCTAAAAAATCATAGTATCTGTTTACAAGACTGATGTAGCCAAGACGTTTCATTTCTTCATATCTTAAGTTAAAACGGGATTTTGAGTAATTACCGTTTGCTATATATCGGATACAATCCTGCATATATCGGTCTATTACGTGTAAACTTTTATCAGTATTTATAACAGGGAAGTACCAATATGACCATGTTGTTTCGTTACCATTAGAATTCTCAAAAAACTTTCTGTTGAATCGCTTAATATATGCTTTTATGGCACGTTCATTCGTAGCATTGTTTTTTTCTTTCCACCTGACAAGCGCCTTGGCTTTGCGTTTCAGTTTTTTCTTAAGTTTATCAAGTGCAACAGAAGAAATATCAACTTTGCCGTTAACATAAGAAAAGCCAAGAAATTCCCAGGTTTCTCCCGGGGAGGTGTAAACCTCTTTTTTCGAGTTTATAGAAAGTGCATACTTTGCCAATATGTTTTTGATGACAACAACATATCCATCAAGTTCTTCTTTGGTATCGGCAAACACCATTATATCATCGGAATACCTGACATAAAGAACTCCACACTCGGAAAAATATTCATCAAGTTCTTTTAAGTACAAATTTGCCAAAAAAGCCGCAATCGGAACTCCTGCCATAATTCCTTTTTTAGCAGTGATAAGCTTGCCGTCCTTTTTTGCAAAAGGAGATTCCAAAAGCATTTTGACAAATGAATACAAATGTTCATCATTTTTCAAAGCTTCCTTTAAAATCGGCAAAAGTATTTCAGTATTTACTGAATTAAAATAGTCGCTCACATCCACCTTGTAAGAATACTTATAATCAATACCGTTTTGATTGATCAGTTTTCTTAAAGCAGATTTCACATCCGTACATTTTCTGAAAGAACAAAGATTATCGGCAAACAAGTAGTCATATTGCAAAAGGCAGTAAGACACAAATTTTAAAAAGTAATTTTCCTCACGAGAAAATAAATAGACTGTACGTTTCTTATTTGAATTCTGCTTATTCAATACTTTCAAAGTCGGAACGGCGAACGGTTTCCCCGATATAAAATCATTTGCAACGTTTACGTACTCTTTTTCTTCAACAAACTTTCGCAAATCATTCTCATCAGCAATCGAAAGATGATTACCCGAAATCCTGTATTCAAGAAATTCAAGCCAAACATTGTGGTCCAAAACTATTTCTGATACTGTTTTCATGATGATCCTAAAAAATAAAGCAAGGGAAAAATGATTTGAAAATCCTATAGGATTACCGGACTTAACATAGGCGGTTGCCTGCAAAACCGTTGTAATGCCTATGCTTCGCCCCTAACAGGCGCTATGCGTTTTCCCTTGCATTATTTGATGAATTTTATTATATTTTAGCATGTTGTATGATTCAAGTCAATATAAAATGAGAGTATCACGCCGCACAGTCAACAACAAAGGGCACCCTATGGGTGTTTTTCGGTGCGTGGTGACAACGTCTTGCTACGCAAGCCGTATTCTATTTGCTATCGCAAATAGATGTAACGCCGCACAGTCAACAACAAAGGGCACCCTATGGGTGTTTTTCGGTGCGTGGTGACAACGTCTTGCTTACGCAAGTCGTATTCTATTTGCTATCTCAAATAGATGTAACGCCGCACAGTCAACAACAAAGGGCACCCTATGGGTGTTTTTCGGTGCGTGGTGACAACGTCTTGCTTACGCAAGCCGTATTCTATTTGCTATCGCAAATAGATGTAACGCCGCACAGTCAACAACAAAGGGCACCCTATGGGTGCCCTTTGTTGTTGGTGCGGGTGACAGGACTTGAACCTGCACGTCGGGGACACTAGATCCTAAGTCTAGCGCGTCTGCCAATTCCGCCACACCCGCAAGTTTTAATATTATATCACAAAAGAACATTAGTGTCAAGTAAAGGTTTGCGTCAAAATTGAAGATTGAATTTTATTTATATATATGATATAATATTTATAATTTATTCTCATTAAGGAATCAACATGAAATTATTACTATGCTGTTTAACTATATTGTTGCTTTTCTCATCATGTACCTCTGATAACATAAGCCGTGGCGTGATATATATGCCAGCAAGAGAGATTAAAAATTCGGCTATACAAACTACAGACACTCCGAAATCAATCGAAGATTTAGACATTGTATTTGTGACTCCAAGCGGTACAAAATACCACTATTCATCCGATTGTGCAGGCAAGAATGCTACCGAAACAACACTCGAAGAAGCCATGGTAACAAAAGCGCCATGCAAAAAATGTGTAAAATGACAAACAAAAGTAAAATATTTGAACAACTGAAAAAAATGAATGCTCCTACTGACAGTATTGTTCTTGTACACTCGTCTTTACGTGCAATAGGCGAAGTGGAGGGTAGGGGCGAGGGACTTTTAGATGCTCTCATTGAATACTTTACCGCTGACGGTGGACTTTTGTGTATCCCGACTCACACCTGGGCAAACATATACACTACCGGCAAAATTACGTTGGATTTAACCGATTCAAGCACTTGCATAGGAACATTGCCAAATATTGCGGCAAAAATGACACAAGTCCGCACTTTACATCCAACCCACTCAATGGCTGTTTTTGGAGATATTGAGCGTGCGAACGCATTTGCATACGGTGAAGATACGTTTGATACTCCTGCAAACCCCAAGGGCTGCTATGGCAAAATTTTTGAAAACAACGGATATATTCTTCTTATCGGAGTAGGTCATAACAGAAACACGTATCTGCATTGCGTTGAAGAAATGCTCGGAGTACCAAATCGCCTTGCACAAAATGCCACTGTCGCAACCGTAAAGCATCCTGACGGACATATCGTATCACAAGAAATGCACCCGCATGAGGCAGTTGGCATTAAAGACGTTTCAATGCAATATCCAAAATACGAGCCTGCGTTCAGGTACCATAATTGCATTATTGACGGTTTTATCGGAAACGCCAATGCCCAACTTTGCAATGCACGCAAAATGAAAGAGGTTATGGAGCTTATCTTTAACCGCAGCGGCGGTGCTGAATTGATGAGCGACGATTTGCCTTTAGAAAAACACTTATACATGTGAGGAACTAAAATGGAAAAACCAATGAATATAATTGCATATATACATACGGATTTTCCTACAAAATTCGGTATTCCGCGGCAGAGCGGACTCGCGGAGTTTGAGTCCACTATCGTTTTTGAACCCGAGTACAGAAATGACGAAGCCCTCCGAGGGCTTGAAGGCTACAGCCATTTATGGTTAATCTGGAAATTCTCCGAAGCCGAACGTGACACCTGGTCACCAACTGTCCGACCACCAAGACTCGGCGGTAACAAACGTATCGGAGTTTTTGCCACACGCTCACCGTTTCGACCTAATCCTATAGGCCTTTCATCAGTAAAACTGCTTGGAATCGAGAAAACTCCGCAGGGAAGTGTGCTGCGTGTTTTGGGGGCAGACCTCATGGACAAAACACCGATATATGACATTAAACCGTATCTATCTTTTACCGACTGCCATCCCGAGGCTACGTGCGGTTTTGCAGACGAAAAGAAAAATTACCTCTTAAATGTAGTTTTTCCGGAAGAATTACTTAAGAAAATACCGATTAGCAAACGTGAAGCCTTGATCGAACTTCTTTCCGAAGATCCAAGACCGCAATACATTCAGGACTCCGATAGGATATTCGGATTTCCGTTTTCCGATTTTGAAATTAAATTTTCCGTTTCAAACGGCACTCTTACTGTTATCGAGGTGACTTAAATGAAACTTACAAAGCTTTTTGAAAAAGATTCGCTTTCGCTTTCCTTTGAAGTTTTTCCGCCAAAGGTTGACACAGCTTTTGAAAGCGTAAAGCACGCAACAGAAGAAATCGCAAAGTTAAAACCGTCTTTTATGAGCGTTACGTACGGTGCAGGCGGTGGAACAAGCAAATACACGCTTGATATAGCAGAAAACATCAAAAAAATATATGGTGTTCCCACATTGGCACATCTTACCTGCGTTTCTTCTACAAAAGAAACGGTGCATGCCAAAATCGAAGCCATAAAAAACGCAGGTATCGAAAATGTCATGGCTCTTCGAGGTGACCTCACACCGGAACTTGAGAATTCCGACCGAAGTACATGGCACTATCATCATGCAATCGACCTTGTAAGAGAGCTTAAAGAAAGCGGCACCGATTTCTGTATTGGCGGTGCATGCTATCCAGAAATCCATCCGGAAAGTACAAATCAAAAAGAAGACATTGCGTTTCTTAAGGAAAAAGTTGATGCAGGTTGCGACTTTTTGACAACGCAAATGTTTTTTGACAATAATCTTCTTTACAATTTCCTTTACAAAATCCGTGAAGCAGGCATCACCGTTCCGATTATTCCGGGCATTATGCCAATAACAAATGCAAATCAGGTTGACCGTGCAATCAAGCTTTCCGGTTCATTTATGCCACAACGTTTCAAGAGTCTTGTTGATAAATTCGGCTCAAGCCCTGAAGCAATGAAGCAAGCGGGAATTGCATACGCCACCGATCAGATTATTGACTTATATGCAAACGGAATTAAAAACGTTCATGTTTATTCTATGAACAAACCCGACGTTGCCGCAAAAATACAAGATAATCTTTCGGATATTATTACAAAATAAACTTAATGAATGAGTGTTAAAATGAATGTTTTAGAATTTATCAAAAACAATATTACAATCCTTGACGGCGGAATGGGTACGCTTTTGCAAAAGGCAGGACTTACCGCAGGTGAGCGTCCCGAAACGTGGAATATTACACATCCCGACGTTATCCAAAAAATACACCTTGATTATTTCAATGCCGGAAGTAATATTGTAAATACCAACACTTTCGGTGCAAATTCTCTGCATTTTCCCGAGAATGAGCTCGAAGAAATCATAAAAGCCGCAATATTCAATGCAAGGGAAGCAGCAAAGGTCAGTGAAAGTCGAAAAAATAAATACGTTGCACTTGATATCGGTCCTACCGGAAAACTCCTGAAGCCTTACGGTGACCTTGATTTTGAAGATGCGGTTTCGGTTTTTGCGACAACTATAAAACTTGGTGTAAAATACGGCGTTGACCTTATCATGATTGAAACCATGAACGACTCTTACGAAACCAAGGCCGCTTTACTCGCCGCAAAAGAGAACTGCGATCTGCCCGTTTTTGTTTCAAATGCCTATGGCGAAGACGGAAAGCTCATGACCGGTGCATCTCCTGCCGCTATGGTTGCTATGCTTGAAGGCATGGGAGCTGATGCAATAGGTGTAAACTGTTCGCTCGGTCCGAAGCAGCTTGCATCGGTTGTAAACGAATACTTAAAATATGCCTCTGTTCCTGTAATTCTGAAGCCTAATGCAGGCTTACCCAAGAACTTAGACGGAAAAACCGTATACGATGTTGACGCATGCGAATTTTCCGCAGACGTTGCCGCTCTTGTAAACCAAGGTGTACGTATTGTCGGTGGCTGTTGCGGCACAACTCCCGAATATATCGAGTCCCTCTCCGAAATTGTTTCAAATACATCCCCTATGCCGATTGTTAAAAAGGATTTTTCGGTTGTTTCATCGTATACTCATGCAGTTTTCTTTGGCAATTCCCCCATACTTATCGGTGAACGCATAAATCCTACGGGTAAAAAGCGTTTGAAGCAAGCACTTTATGAAAACGATATAGATTATATTCTATCCGAAGCTATCAAGCAGCATGAAAAAGGTGTACACGTACTTGACGTAAACGTTGGACTCCCCGAAATTGACGAGGTTTCGATGCTCAAAAAAGCATCTTTTGAAATCCAGACTGTTTCGGATTTACCCTTGCAGATCGACACCGCCTCTCCCGAAGCAATGGAAGCCGCATTACGTGTTTACAACGGCAAAGCGATGGTAAACTCTGTGAACGGCAAAGCCGAAAGCATGTCTGCTATTTTCCCATTGGTAAAAAAATACGGCGGTGTTGTTGTTGCATTGACTCTTGACGAAAACGGAATTCCGTCAACCGTAGAGGGTAGAGTAGAGATTGCAAAACGAATCATTGCTACTGCCGCCGAGTACGGAATTGATAAAAAAGATATCATTTTTGATACTCTCACAATGCCTATAAGTGCCGATATAAATGCGGCAAACGTTACTTTAAACGCCCTTAAAACTATTAAAGAAGAACTCGGTTGCAACACGTCACTCGGTGTTTCAAACGTTTCATTCGGTTTACCAAACCGTGATTCAATTAACGGTGCTTTCTTCTCACTTGCACTTGCAAACGGGCTGAATGCGGCTATTATGAATCCGTTTTCTACCGAAATGATGAAAACGTATTACTCATACCGTGCGCTTTGCGGAATGGATGAAAACTGTGCGGATTATATCACATTTGCAGAAAATACCGTTTTTGAAACCGCAAGCACCGTTCCCGTCACCAAAGAAAAGGCAAACGTCACTTCTGCATTGCAGCATGCAATTATAAAGGGGCTGAAAGAGCAAGCCGCAAAGCTTACAAGTGAAGCGTTAAACTCCGCTCTACCGCTTGATATTGTGCAAAACGAAATAATACCCGCACTCGATATAGTAGGTGTTGGATTTGAAAAGAATACCGTTTATCTGCCGCAGTTGTTAATGGCAGCAGAGGCGGCTAAAAGTGCTTTTGAAGTAATCAAGGAGAAAATGGCACAGACCGCAGAGCAAACAACTTCAAAAGCCGCAGTTGTTATTGCAACCGTGCAGGGGGATATCCATGACATCGGCAAAAACATTGTTAAGCTTTTGCTTGAGAATTACGGCTTTGCAGTAACTGACCTCGGCAAAGACGTCGCTCCCAAAACGATTGTAGACGAGGTTGTAAAACTTCACGCTCCCATAGTCGGTTTGAGTGCTCTTATGACCACCACCGTGCCTGCAATGGAGGAAACTATAAAGTTGCTCCGTAAGGATGCTCCGTGGTGCAAGGTTGTTGTTGGCGGTGCAGTTCTTACCGAAGAATACGCAATGCAAATAGGCGCAGACAAATATGCAAAAGACGCTATGGAAACCGTAAGATACGCAGAAAGTTTGTAAAATTACAACACACTTGACAACATCCGCAACCATGGTATAATACTCTTGAATTGTAGTTAGCTTAAGTAGGAAAGTATACATGGGAAAACGGTTTAAGTTTTCGGTCACACGGATACCACACAGAACCGTCCCCTGTGTATACCTTTATATGAAATAAAGGGAGGATAATTATGAATTATGGTGGCGCAATAGGATGCGGAATATGTTTAATTTTACTTCGTCCAATTTCAGCATTTTTTGTATTAAGCGCTACTGTTCGTTGGATTCTACGTAAGGATAATAGCAATACATATATTCGCAAGTTGAAAAAATCTGCAACGGGAAAAGAAAGGTTCACATATATGTGCTATTGGAATGCAGAATCATCAGAAATTCCTTTGCTTAGATTTTTTATATCATTACGTCTGTATGGAATTATAACATGGTTATTTCCTTTAATAGGTGCTTTGGTTTTTTATAATATAGGGCGCGGGGATTTAGGTGAACTTGGAATTTATGTGGGATATGCCTACGATCTTTTTATACAGCTTCCTGTCGCCATGTTTACTATGAGTTTGCGCCCTGATAGAAAACATAAGAAATAACTTAAAGCACACGGAGCACACACGGAGCATGTTTTTGCGTGGGAGCACATGGGAGCACACATGGAACGGTTCGTGTGTTGACTAACTAACTTGTCATCCTGAGGCAAAGCCGAAGGATCTGCAAGCCGCAAGGCTTGTCTAAAGCGAGCCTAACCCGCATCGGAACTAACAGGATAAAAAACACAGGGGACGGTTCTGTGTTCCTCTTCCTAACAAACAAGGGTGTACCTTTCGGTACACCCTACATTTTTATACTGTGCCTGTGACGGTAAGGACTGCTACACCGGGCTCAACTACCACAATACCGGTAGCCGGGTCCTGCGTAAATGTTGCAGCAGGTACGGTTATTCTGCTAACAACGGTTGCAAAGCTACCCGTTGTCGGATCATAAGTGTAATCGGTGCCAAGTGCAAGCGTTTCACCGTTAAGCGTTACGCTTTGAATGGTAAGTGCCGGATCAAAAATATCGGTTATAATCACATTGTCAGTTGCAACTGCGGGGGTGTTGCCGGTGTTACTGATTGTGAAAGTATAAGTCAAAGGGCCGTTACCCACAATCGAAACAGGGGAGAGTGCTTTTGTAATCGTTAAATCTGGCTCATTTAACACGTTGATAGTTTCGGTGGCGGTAACAGGAGTTGTGATTCCGCTACCTGTAACCGTTACAGTGTTCACTATGCTTCCACTGTCATTAAGCGGTGCAAATTCATTTACAGTTGCCGAATATACGAGCAAAGCATTACCGCCTGCCGGAACGTTTATTCCGCTTATTGTAAGCGGAAGTGTTCCTGTTACGATTGGAGCAGACTGAAGAACACCGTTAATATAATACCTAACGGTTCCGTCATCATAAGTGAGCGGTACAAGTTCTATATCATTATAAAGGTACTCACCGAGATTATCGGTAACTGTCAGATTGTTATATGCTGCATTTCCGGAGTTCACAATGCTTATTATATAGGTTACCGTATCAGACGCACCGTAGTTTTCGGAAACGGCGGTTTTAGTAGCCGAAAGAACTTCAAGCAACTCGCCTGTAACAATATTAGAAGTTGTAACATTGTTGTTATAGTACAGAGTTGCCTGATTTGTGAAAGTTGGCATGATAATTCCTCCTACTTGGATTATAGAGGCAAATACCTCTATTTTAAGTATATGGTAAATAAATACTAATTGTCGAAAAATTATCAAAAAACTATTGACATTGTGCGAATAATAATGTTATAATAATTTGCCGCATGAAATCGGGCTTTTTCAAGTGTGTCTATACACCGCCCATATTCAGCGAGTCATAAATGAAAGTGAGGTGCTTTTCGTGTTTGCAGTAATCGTAACTGGCGGAAAGCAGTACAAGGTCAACGAAGGCGACATTCTCTTTGTAGAGAAGCTCGACGTTAACGAAGGCGACAAAGTTACATTTGACAAAGTGCTTGCTGTATCCGGCAATGCAGGTTTTGTCGTAGGCGCTCCCTATGTAGACGGTGCATCTGTTGTTGCAAGTGTTGTTAAGAACGGCAAGGGCAAGAAGATTGATGTTATCAAGTACAAGGCAAAGAAGAACGAGAAAAAGAAGATCGGTCACAGACAGCCTTACACCAAGGTTCAGATCGACAAGATCAACGGCTAATTTTCTATGACTAAAATCGTTTTCTACAAAAGCGGCGATGTCTTTTACGGCTTTGAAGAGCAGGGGCACACCGGCTACGGTGAATCAGGAGATGATGTACTTTGTGCAGCTATTTCCTCAATGACCATGCTTATTATAAACGCTATAGAGGTTGTATACGCTTCCGACGTTGAATACACCATTGATGAAAAAACTACGGACATTAAGCTTATTGCACGTGGTGCCATCGAGGATGATGACGAAAAGAAACGTTATGCAATTTCGGGACTTTTGACTGCTTATTATTATCAGTTAAACGATTTAACCGAGGAATATTACGATTTTCTCGAAGTTGAAGCGCGTGAGTTGCCGTTATGACGGCAAAAAATTTAATGGAGGTTGCTATTAATGTTGAAACTCAGTTTACAATTCTTCGCTCATAAAAAGGGCGTAGGTTCTACAAAGAACGGTCGTGACAGTGAGTCTAAGCGTCTTGGCGTTAAGAGAGCTGACGGTCAGGCTGTAACAGCCGGCAGTATTCTTGTAAGACAGCGCGGTACAGCTATTCATCCCGGTAACAACGTTGGTATCGGTTCTGATGATACTCTGTTCGCTCTGATCGATGGAAGAGTAAAGTTCGAGCATATTTCCAAATCCAAGAAGTGCGTTAGCGTATACGCTGACTAATTGGTAAAAGGTCGGGGCAACCCGACCTTTTTTACTGATTAAAAATTGTGTAATTTTTTTCATCAAATTAAGATTGAACATTCATATAATACATTATATAATATAGTTGTAGTAAAATCAGGAGGTCATTATGACACTTGTAGTATTGGCAGCCGGAATGGGCTCGCGATATAAAGGTTTAAAGCAGATTGACCCTATCAGCAAAGCAGGAGAGTTTATTATAGACTTTTCTGTTTTTGACGCAATTAAAAGTGGCTATACCAAGGTTGTATTCATTATTAAACGTGATCTTTATGATGTGTTTAAGGAGTCGATTGGCTCCCGCCTTGAAAAATATATCAAAGTAGAATACGTTTTTCAGGAAAATCAATTTCTTGACGGTGTTGACATTCCTGCAGAACGTAAAAAGCCTTTTGGCACCGCACATGCACTTCTCGCTTGTTACGGAGTTGTAAATGAACCGTTTACCGTAATCAATGCAGACGACTTTTACGGTGCGGACGCTTACAGATGCGTTTCGGAATATCTTAAAAACAATCCCAAAGACGGCAAGTGCCATTTCTGCATGGCAGGCTATGAGCTCAAGAACACACTCAGCGAAAGCGGTTACGTTTCCCGCGGCGAATGTTTTGCCGACGGTAACGGATACCTCACAGGCATTGTAGAACGTACTAAAATCTGTTCTAAAGACGGCGGTGCAGAATATCTCGACGGGGAAGAGTGGAAACCGATTTCTACCGATACAACCGTTTCAATGAATTTCTTTGGCTTCACGCCCGAGATTATTGAATATATCCGTGACGGATTTATTAAATTCCTTCACGATCCGTCAACCGACCTGCTCACAGCAGAATACTATCTGCCGCATGCAGTAACGCAGATGCTTCGTGACGGTCTTTGCGATATCAAGGTGCTTCGCACCGATGCTAAATGGTATGGCGTTACATATCCCGAAGACAAACCCAAGGTTGTAAGTGAAATTGAAAAAATGATTTCGTCAGGCGAGTACCCTGACGGTTTATGGAAATAATCCAAGGAGGAGTATTATGGCTATTCTTGTAACAGGCGGTACCGGTTTTATCGGTTCCCACACAGTTGTTGAGCTTTTAAACTCAGGCAAAGAGGTAATTATCGTTGATAATTTCTCAAACAGTAAGCCCGTTGTTCTTGACAGAATTGAGAAGATCACAGGCAAAAGATGCAAGCTTATCGAAGCTGATCTTCTCGATTACGAAGCAATCGAAAACATCTTTAAAGAAAACAAAATTGAATCCTGCATCCATTTTGCTGGTCTTAAGGCAGTTGGTGAATCTGTAGCTATTCCGCTCAGATATTATCACAATAACATCACAGGCACCCTTAATTTGCTTGATATCATGTCCAAATACGGTGCTAAGAGAATTGTTTTCTCGTCTTCTGCTACTGTTTACGGTAAGCCCAAGAGCGTTCCGATCAGAGAGGATGCTGACCTTTACACTACCAATCCTTACGGCGAAACCAAGCTTATGATTGAGCGTATTCTTTCCGACCTCTATAATTCGGACAAAGAATGGAGCGTGTCTATTCTCCGTTACTTCAATCCTATCGGTGCTCATGAAAGCGGTCTTATCGGTGAAGACCCCAAGGGTATTCCCAATAATCTGCTTCCTTACATAGCAAAAGTTGCAATCGGTGCACTTCCTTGTCTTTCTGTATTCGGTAACGACTACAATACACATGACGGCACGGGTGTTCGTGACTACATTCACGTTGTTGACCTTGCGATTGCACATCTTCATGCACTTGAGAGAGCAGAGAAGGTTACAGGCGTTGAACACTTCAACATCGGTACCGGCGTTGGCTACTCGGTTCTCGACATTGTTCACGCTTACGAAGAAGCAATTGGCGAAAAGCTTCCTTATAAGATCGTCGACCGCCGCCCCGGCGACATTGACGAGTGTTATGCTGATCCTACCAGAGCAAAGGAACTCCTTGGCTGGCAGGCAAAGCGTGGCATTAAGGAGATGTGCCGCGACAGTGCGAATTGGCAGAAAAACAACCCCAACGGCTACGATGCATAATTATGAAAATACGACCAAAAATTTGGTCGTATTTTTTATAAAAAACTATTGACAAGTAAAAAAATATCGTTTATAATATAATCGTAATCAAGAATAAGAATTATTACTAAATTATCTTATATTTTTGGAGGATTTAATTATGGCAAAGTTTGTATGTTCAGTATGCGGTTATGTTCACGAGGGCGACAGTGCTCCCGAATTCTGCCCCCAGTGCAAGGTTCCCGCAAGCAAGTTTGTAGAACAGAAAGAAGAAATGTCTTGGGCAGCAGAGCACGTTGTAGGCGTTGCTCAGGGTGTTCGTGAAGACATTATCGAGGATCTCCGTGCTAACTACATGGGCGAATGTACCGAAGTTGGCATGTACCTCGCAATGGCTCGTGTTGCTCACAGAGAGGGATATCCCGAAATCGGTCTTTACTGGGAAAAGGCTGCTTGGGAAGAAGCAGAGCATGCTGCAAAGTTTGCAGAGCTTCTCGGTGAAGTTGTTACAGACTCTACCAAGAAGAATCTCGAAATGCGTGTAGAGGCTGAAAACGGTGCTACAATGGGCAAGACCGACCTTGCAAAGCGTGCAAAGGAACTTGGACTTGATGCAATTCACGATACCGTTCACGAAATGGCTCGTGACGAAGCTCGCCACGGAAAGGCGTTTGAGGGTCTCTTAAACCGCTATTTTAAATAAGATTAGATACAAATAGATACGATTTAATACGGAGGTTGAGGTTTCTCAACCTCCGTTTTTATGCGGTTTTGTGATGAGAATGTTTCGTGTACTTACTGGCCACGAAACTAAGGTGAATTTTAGCACAGAAAAATGATAATTTAAGGGCAAATAAGGGATAGACAAGGGAAAGAAATTTTTGGGAGAGATTTTCTTGTGTCTTCCCTTATTTTTCTTTCAAATGCAGGTATACCGAGGGGTTTAAGACTTCTGTATAATGTGAATAAGGGAAACCTTAATATGTTACAGGAGGATTTATTATGAAAGGAAGTATCAGAAGAAAG
>JAZQEH010000090.1:0-19917 GCA_045538895.1 Eubacteriales bacterium | reverse complement strand
CAGGCAGATTTTTGGATTTTTGTTTCGTCGGCGTACATGTGTACGGTAGAGACAAAAATCCAAAAAAGCAAGTAACGGCAAGGGTTTTTTAAGCCCTTGCCGCATTTTGATTTTAATATTTTTAATATAAAGTAAAAAATTGTTTCTTTTTATTTTTTGCTTTTATTTTTTACTTGCGGTCTGACGCGTTTGTCAGCACTCTGAAGCCTTGCAAACACAGTTTGCAAGGCTTTTTTTATTCAAGTTCTGTAAGCGACTTCATATAAAACGTGCCGTCGTCACGCTTCATGCAAAGCAATTTATAAACAGGTGACGTTTCGCCGTTCATAGTACAGGTAAACGAGAAAACATAAGTGTTTTCGGTTTCATACGCTTCTTTCAATGTCACCTGTGCATCGCTGTCAACACCTATTCCTACAGATACGTAGGCATCAACCTTATCAAGATAGGTAAATAGCTTGGTGGAACGGTTCTGCACACTCGCAGTACCGCCAAAATAACGGTATACCGTACTCTCAAAGTCAAGCGCAGGTATCACAGTAGTAAGTTCATACGTAGGATATGCTTCGCGTGTCATATCTATAAGCTCGGTATTTGCATTATACTTTGCGAAATTTCTTGCAAGTACCGCACAAAGAATACCGTCACGGTAAAGCTCCGCAGCCTCTGCTGGGGTGTCAAATTCACTGAGATACGGCGAATTCTGCACCATCATGGGAATCATGTCAAGCAGTTCATACGTGACCTCGCTGTCCTGTGAAAGCGTAGCTACAGACTCCTCCGCTTCATAATCGTGCGTATCAATTCCCAGAACGTCATAAAGTGAGCAGGAGCAAAGGCAGAGTGCAATGACACCGCACAAAAACAGTTTTAACGCTTTCATACTTTCTCTGTTGAAACAACCGTAAAACCTACGTCGGTAACAGCCTTTGCAAGCTCCTCTGCGGTAACTTTTGCAGGGCATTTGATACGTGCGGTCTTTTCCTCGAGAGAAATCTTTGCACTGACACCCTTGATAGTTTCAAGTGCAGTCTTTACCCTTGCACTGCAATGTGCACAGTTCATGCCGTCTATATGCATTGTGTAATTGATTTTTCCAAACAT
Organism: Eubacteriales bacterium; assembly: GCA_045538895.1. Taxonomy (GTDB): domain Bacteria; phylum Bacillota; class Clostridia; order Oscillospirales; family CAG-272; genus UMGS902. The sequence goes on along the minus strand of JAZQEH010000090.1, from coordinate 18,813 downwards.
GTCATTTTCCTCCGATGTAACAATATCGGGTACCATGCACCGTGCACCCCGTACAAGCATCAATGCGGGTGCTACAGTCACAAGACCGATAACAAACGGCGATAGATTTTTTCCAAGTGCGGCAAGTATTGCAAACAAAACAGCAAACGCAAACGAAGCAATCAGTCCGCAACGTAAAACCGAAAAAGCTTTTTTTCCGTAACAAACTGCAAAAAGTGCGGCACTCATGCTCTCGCCGCCAAGAACAACGTCCGCACAGTCATGCGGACAAGGCAGAGCAACGACGTCGGCTTTTGCTATAGGAAAACGGCTTATCACCATTGCTTTTATTTTAGCACCTTTTTTAAACTCTTGCAATACCTTTTCACGCTCGCTGAGCAAAATATCAAAGTTGCCCTTTGTACAAGCATATTCATTATCGGCGATAAGAATACATCTTTTACCGAGCTTTTTAAACTCGCTCACCGCAGAATCAACGTCACTTTTTTGCTTATTGCCAAACAGAAGCATACCGAAAAATCTACCGTTTTCAATCACATATAACGGTAGATATCCGCAAAGCTCTGCCTTTTGCACAATTTCGGGCAGGTGTATTTTCTTTTCCCTTAACATCTTTTTATTTCCGAGGAAATACTTCTTCCCCAAAACCGTTCCGCACACGCCTTTGCCGTTCATTTCAAAGCAGTTCACCGCACACGGAATGTCCGCATCAATTCTCCTTGCCGCTTCTACCGTAGCACGTGCAAACGGATGGTTAAAGCTGCTCTCTATCGCCGCTGCTACCGCAATAAGCCATGCCCTGTCAGCATCTACACTATATGCGTCGCAAAGCGAATAATTATCATCGCACACAACGCCTCTGCCGTCGCAGATTATATCCTTTACAGTACCGAGCTTTTCAACCGTAGCAAAACGCCGCAGAAATACACCTCTATCCGTCAGTGCATGCGTATACACCGCCGATACCGCTATCTCCCAGACGCCGACTATGCTTGTGCATAGCAACACGGGAATCGGGAATGAACGTCGCAAGGCTTCATAAATGCTATTGCCGCTTGCCAACGCTATGATAACAACCGCTAAAAACAGCAGCAACGCAACGGCAAGGACATAGCCGCTTATGCGGTCGGTATAGCTTCTCTCTGCATTCCTTTTTTCAAAAAAGCGTTCCTCAAGGTATTCGCCGAGTGCCGCAAGTGCAAGCGTAAGTGCAGAACAGGCAAAAAGATTTTCGGTATCAAGCAATAACGCACCGTGTAAAAGCGAGAATACCGTACCCGTCAGTATAAGCGAGTTTGCACCTGCCTTTTGCATGCATAGCGAGTTGAATCCTTCACTCAAGGTTTCACGCATATTCAAAATGGCAGACAGATAAATAATGAGCTGCGGTGCAAAGGGTGCTTTCAAAAAATTGGCAACAAACAAGAACAATACGCACAGTGCCGAAATTGCAAGTCGCATAGCTTTTGTGTTGAAAACTTTCAATTCATTTAATACTTTTGTTTTCATATTCTTCTCCATATTTAAAAGTATTTACCGAATTATCATTATTTTTGCAAAAATTATATCAAAATATATAATAATTATGTTATAATATATTGATTATGCTTTGGAGGCGTATATATGAACATTCCAAAATTTGCACTTGGCGATACGGTTGAGCTTAAAAAGCCGCATCCGTGCGGAGCAAATACCATGAAAATATTAAGAATAGGCAGTGAGATCCGTGTTGTATGCAACGGCTGCGGACGTGACATGACTCTGCCGAGAGAAAAGTTTGAAAAAGCGATACGCCGCATTATCGAAAACCAAACGGAGGATTAAAATGAAATATCTTACCGAGTTTAAAAACAGAATCGTAAACGGCAAAAAGAGCTACCTCTTTTTAGCCTTTTTAGCACCTGCACTTCTTATGCTTGTTTCATACTTCATATTCGGAGTTTACCCATTCGGCACAAAGTCGGTGCTTGTGCTTGACCTTAATGCACAGTACGTTTACTTTTTCGGTGCTCTCCGCCGTGCTTTACACGGTGATGCAAGCCTGATTTACTCATTCTCACGTGCGCTCGGCGGTGAGTTTCTGGGCATTTTCGCTTACTACCTTTCAAGCCCGCTTTCCTGGATCGTTGCAGTATTCCCCGAAAACATGATGCTTGATGCACTTCTCGTTCTGTTTGTTACGAAGTGCGGTCTTTGCGGTCTTACGCTTGCGTTTTACCTTGACCGTCACCGTATCGGCACCAAAGCTTCGAGAATAATATTCGGCATCCTCTATGCACTCTGCGGATATGCCGTTGTCTACCAGCACAACACCATGTGGATCGACTGCATGTATCTCTTGCCTCTTATTGCACTCGGCATCGAGGACCTCATTTCCAAGAGAAAATACATGCTTTTCACCGTTTCTCTCGGTGTTGCTATCTTCTCAAGCTTCTACATCGGCTTTATGATGTGCATTTTTTGCTTTATTTACTACTTCTACGCATATGCTTGCGTTGCAAGAAACGAAAGTGGCGAAAAATCGCATTTCATCAAGTCGCTTGCACGCATGGCTCTCTTCTCCGCCATTGCCATAGGACTTGCGGCGTGTATAATTCTCCCCACCTACTATTCACTCGAATTCGGCAAAAACACCTTCTCAAATCCCACGTTCAAGTTTGAGGCAAGATTTGATTTTCTTGACCTTGTGAGCCGTCTGTTTATGAACGCATATGATACCGTCCGTCCCGACGGTCTTCCCATTATCTATTGCGGCACGCTCACAATGATTATGCTCCCCCTCTTTTTCATGGCGAAAAAAGTTCCGCTCCGCCAAAAGGTGGGAACGGGTGTTCTCATCGGAATTTTTGTCATCTCTTTCTCGATTGATGCCATAGACAAGTTCTGGCACGGTATGCAAGCACCTAACTGGCTCAACTACCGCTACAGCTTTATGCTTGTATTTATACTGATAATTGCCGCAGCAAAGGCATTCAGAGAGATCCGTCATTTCACATCGGGACAGATCACGGGAACCATCGGTGCATGGTTTATCATCCTTATGGTTTCTCAGAAGAACGTTGAGTTCTACACAGAAGACAAAATCATCATCGACCGCACACTGCTCTGCTTCTACGTTGCGGCGATAATGATTGCAATATATGCGGCGGCACTTGCCCTCTACAAAAACAAGGCTTACCGCAAAGCCGCAACTTCAGTGCTTGCCATATTCATCTGTTTTGAAATGATAGGTCACTGCGTATCCTCAATGTACTATCTCATGGATGACGTTGTTTATACCACACGCACGTCATATTTTGATAACAAAAACAAATTCGAGGATGCTGCCGACTATATTTTAGAGCATGACGACGGCTTTTACCGTTTTGACAAAACCAAGCACTCGCTTATCAACACTCCTATGATGCTCGGCATCCGTGGCTTTACCAACTCAACATCAACGCTCAACCGCAGCACCATCGACTTTCTCAAATACATGGGAATCTCGTCAAAATCGCATTGGTCAAAGTATTATGGCGGTACACCCACCTTTGACTCATTCCTTGCGGTGAAGTATATTATCGCAACAACCGATTATGACGTACCCGACGGCTATATTCATCACTATGACACCTACGACGACACAGACAACATTGAAACCTCGGTTTACGAAAACCCGTATGCACTTTCAGTTGCATATGCGGTAAACGAAAAAATCAAAGACCTGCACCTCGCTTACCCCAAAGACTATGACGAAGCAATCGAAGCAGGTGAATACGAGGAGTTTACTGCATATTACACCCCCATGAGCCGTATGAACGAAATGATGGGTGCAATGCTCGGTCTTGACGAGGCAGTTCCTATGTATGTCGCAATTCCCGACGTTACAAACAGCGACGTGAATATCACCTACAAACCCGTCAGCGAAAACCACTCCAAATATTCCCCCACAGACTCTTCACAGCCATCTTCGCTTCAGTATAACTTCAAGGCGGCTTCCGACGGTATCATTTATATGTATATCCCAACCGACTACCCGAGAGAAGCAAGCGTACTTGTAAACGGGGTTGACAAAGGCTCGGTACTGGCTAACGAAACCGACCGTGTGATTTCGCTCGGCAGTTTCAAAAAAGACGAAGAAATCAACGTAAAACTTACTCTCAAAGATACGGTTTTCTATATCCGTGACGACGAACCGCTTTTCTGGTATCTTGACACAGAAGTATACGAAGAAAGTTTTGCCGCCCTCGGCGAAAACGAATTTGTAATCTCAGAGTGGAGTGATACACGTTTTGAGGGTACAATCAACATCCCCGCAGGCAGAACCACCGTGTTCACATCTATTCCATATGACGCAAACTGGCGTGTATGGGTAGACGGCGAAGAAGTTGAAGTTTACGAAAATCTTGACGCACTTGTGGCATTTGACGTGGCCGTAGGCGAGCATGAAGTTATAATCAAATACGTGCCTAAGCAGCTCAACACAGGTCTTTGCATAACCGCAATAAGCCTTACAGCCTTGCTTGCAATATTCTTTATCGACCGTGCCGTAAAGAAAAAGCGTGCTTGCTTTGAGGTTGAAATTATTGAAGAAGACGTAACCGAAGACAAAACCGAAGAGGAAAAGGAATAATGTTTTATTATATTTCAGGTATACTTGCTCACCGAGAAGCCGGTCTTGCAGTAATTGATTGCGGCGGTATCGGATATAAGCTGACCGTTTCGCAAAATACGCTTGCCGAACTTGACAAAAGCGCCTCACGCACAGACAAAGCCAAGCTTTTCACCTACATGGCAGTACGCGAAGACGACGTTGAGCTCTTTGGATTCTACACCGAAGAGGAGCTTTCAACGTTCAAACTGCTGCTGACGGTTTCGGGCATCGGACCGAAAGCGGCTATGGGAGTTCTCTCTGCGTTCACTCCTGAAGGATTAGCCCGTGCCGTAAGCACCGAGGATACCAAAGCCATCTCCCGTGCAAACGGTATAGGCGCAAAGGGAGCGGCACGAATCGTGCTTGAACTCAAGGATAAGTTATCGTATACTGAGAGTGCAGAAACCGTTACCGTGGCAAAAGCCACCGCCCAAAGCCCCAAATCAAGCAGTAAGCTCACAGAGGCAGCAGAAGCACTTGCCGCCCTCGGCTACAGCCGTGCGGAGATAAACTCGGTGCTTGCAAAGCTTAACACATCCGGAATGGAATCGGGTGAAATTATCCGTGCTGCTCTTGCACAGTTTATGAAATAAAGGAGGATGACTATGGATAGCTTTTACAGTGAAGACCTCGACTTTGAAAACCGTATAGTGGATACCTCCTACACCCCCATGGATACCGACGTTGAGGTCAGTTTGCGTCCCAAAACACTTGATGACTACGTAGGTCAGGCAAAAGCAAAGGACAACCTCAAAATCTATATTGATGCCGCAAAAATCCGTGGAGAAAGCCTTGACCACGTTCTTTTGTACGGCCCTCCCGGTCTTGGTAAGACCACACTTTCAAATATCATAGCTTCCGAGATGGGAGTAAACATCCGCACAACGTCTGGCCCCGCTATCGAAAAGCAGGGCGACCTTGCTGCTCTGCTCACCAACCTTTCGGAGGGTGACGTGCTTTTCATTGACGAAATTCACCGCCTGCCACGCACGGTTGAGGAAATCCTCTACCCTGCGATGGAGGACTATGCACTTGACATTATCGTTGGCAAAGGCCCCTCGGCACGTTCGATCCGTATTCCGCTTGCACGCTTCACTTTGATTGGTGCTACGACACGTGCAGGTCAGCTCACAACTCCGCTCCGTGACCGTTTTGGCGTACTTCTTAAGCTTGAGCTTTATACAACAGAGGAGCTTGCCTCGATAGTTAAGCGTTCGGCAGAGATTTTAAACGTTGAAATGGAGGAAGCAGGCGCTATCGAAATCGCTTCACGCTCACGTGGCACTCCACGTATTGCAAACCGTCTTTTAAAACGTGTGCGTGACTTTGCAACGGTCAAAGCAAACGGCAAAATAACCGAAGCCGTTGCAAAAGAGGCTCTTGCCGCACAGGAAATAGACGAGCTTGGACTCGACAACACCGACCGCAGAATGCTTGAGGCTATTATCAAGTTCTACGGCGGCGGCCCCGTTGGTCTTGACACACTTGCGGCTACCGTAGGAGAAGAAGCGATAACACTTGAAGACGTATACGAGCCGTATCTTATGCAAATCGGTTTTCTCTCACGCACTCCGAGAGGAAGATGCGTAACACGCCTTGCATATGAGCATCTCGGTCTTCCCTACCGTCCTCAGAAGAGTGAGGGAACCTCTTCACAAACAACTTTTTTTGACGGAGGCGAAGAAGTATGAACGAAGTTTTAAATCAGCTTTTTAAAAGGAAATCGGTCAGAGTTTTCACTGATAAGGATATTTCTGTAAGTGACAAGGCTTTGATTCTCCGTGCGGCTGTTGAAGCCCCCACGGCAGGCAATCAGCAGCTTTACACAATAATTGACGTAACCGACCAAGGAATCAAAGAAAAGCTTGCCGTTTCATGCGACAATCAGCCGTTTATTGCACAGGCAAAAATGGTGCTTGTTTTCTGCGCTGACTGCAAAAAGTGGTATGATGCTTTTGTCGATGCAGGTTGTGAGCCGAGGAAACCCGGTGTAGGCGACCTTATGCTTGCGGTAAGCGATACCAACATTGCGGCACAAAACGCAGTAACTGCGGCAGAAAGTCTCGGTATCGGTTCATGCTATATCGGAGATATCATGGAAAACTGCGAAACGCAACGTGAAATTCTCGGACTGCCAAGATACGTGTTCCCTGCGGCAATGCTTGTTTTCGGATATCCCACCGAGCAGCAAATGAGCCGCCAAAAACCCGAGCGTGCCGACATGAAGCATATCGTGCATGAAAACGGCTACAGAGAAATGAATGGCGAGGAATTGCGTAAGCTATTTGGTAAAAAGCCACTTGAAAAAGAATACACCGATTGGATGAAAGCCTTTTGCGAAAGGAAGTACAACTCAGATTTTTCAAGGGAAATGACTCGTTCTGTAAAAGAGTTTTTGAAAGATTTTGAATAAAAAAAGACCGCCACGGCGGTCTTTTTTTGTTGTGGTAAATTAATGTTTTTCTCACTATGCAAAGCACCCCGCATGTCATTCTGAGCGAATGCGAAGAATCTGAAAAACTTGATGAAATCAAGTTTTTTCTCCTAAAGACTCGCCTGCGGCGAGCAGATCCTTCACTGCGTTCAGGATGACAGAAAGAGAGTAAAACAATAATTTACCTTACACAAAAACGGATATCGGCAATACCGATATCCGTTTTTACTATGCAAATAAATTAATCTCACCTGCATCAAGTTCACCGAGTGATGCACCGTTTTGGGCGAGTTGTTCAGGTGTGCTTGTCATAACGATGTCGGTTGCATCAAATGCAACAATTTTCATTTCAGGTTTTTCGTATTTTCTCATTTATTTTCTCCTAACCATTTAAGGCTTTCGTTTACGCTGAACGTGCAGATTTCACCCGTAATCATTTCTCCATTAACAACTGCGTAAGGCATTGCAAGCACCCTGCTACCAAAGTTTGCATAAGGAATATTACTTATAATAACGTTTACTTTGCCGTCATTGTCAATAAGCAATTGCTTGTCCGTGCTTGTAACGTTTGCCTTTTGAACCATACTTTCGTTGTAAATATAAACGCCAAAGTTTTCTATTTGGGCATCTGCGTAGTTTGTAAAATGTACGTTGAATATAATAGTGCCAAGTTTTTCTGCCGCATTTGCACTCTTCGCATAGTAGCCTGCATCTGCAGTTGTGGTCATCTTGGGGGTAAATACTACGTTAGCTTTTGAAAGGTACTCGTTATATAATCCTACCGTTATAGCATCCCATTGAGCGGCTGTCCCTGAATAATAAACATCGGAAAGCTTATAACAATTGTCGAATGCATGATCACCTATATATGTAATCCCGTCTGAGATGATGACAGAGAATATGCTTGCCGTGTATTTGTACCAAGGCGTGGTAATATAATAAGTCCATGCTTCATACCATACGTCATAGTCAGTCATAGGACCAGATCCTTGTAATATAAGTATTCCGTCGCTGCTTAAAGTGTATGTAATATTTTCGCCGCAATCTCCTGATAAAAAGATATAAGGCTCTATAATTTCAAGAGAAATATTATTCTCTTTAGCATATGTAGCCGCAAAACTGTTACTATGTGCTTTAATTGTAAAATCTTCGCAACCCGAAAATGCAGAACTGCCAATTTTTGTTACGCTGTTGGGTATGGTTATGGACTCTAAATTTGTGCAATCTGAAAAAGATGAAGAACCTATTGCTTTAATTCCGGGTTCAATAACAACGTTTTTTACGTATCCTCGGTATTCTGTAATGTCAATTTCCCTATTTGCACCAATCCGATAGTAGAAAACATCGTCCGGCAAAGCTCGTCCACCTGTAAAAGTCATTACACCGGTTTCTGTATCCAAGGTGAAACGGATACTATTTGAGGAATACGTTCCCTCTCTATCGTCATAATAACGGTCACTAATAACTTCCGCCGATGCCGCTACTGTGAAAAACGCTGCCAGCATAATTACACAGATTAGCAAATAGAGTAGTTTTTTCATAATAATGAGTTCCTTTCAAAAAAGATATCACCATTATAACACCGCACGGTGTTATTGTCAACACCGTTTGGTGTTATTTTTATATAATTGTACATAATTAATATTGAGAGGAAAAATGCGATGGTTTATCAACGTATCAGAGATTTGCGTGAAGATGCGGACAAGCGGCAAATTGATATTGCAAGACTGCTCAATATGCAGCTTACTGTTTATCAGCGATACGAACGCGGCGAGCGTGAGATTCCGCTTTGGGCAGCGATAAAGCTTGCTGATTATTATAACGTAACCCTTGATTATTTAGTTGGAAGAATAGATGAAAAATAGTGCAAACACGGCCGTGTTTGCACTATTTTGTTTTTTGTGTGTAAATTGAATGTATGCGAGAAAAAGCCATCATCCAACAGCTATCGCTGACAGTTTTTTGAGGGGAAGCCGTCAGTGTCAGTTGACCGATGAGTGCCTTCGTTCCTTCGCTAAACTATAATTTCCCGCTTTCATTTTCCCGACAGGATTTCGAGAATTTTAAACTTTAATTTATACTTCGGCTTTTCGGCACGCATAAGATTATATTCGCTTTTGCCTATGCCGCAGTTTTCAAACAAAGTTTCATCATCTGCGGTTGATGCCCCAATGCAAAGCGGAGGAAACAGCACGCACCAATAGTTTTGCCCCTCGGCAACACCCAGACGAATACAAAGGGCGGTATAATATCCCCTCGGAAGGCTGTACTCACCGTAGGTCTTTGTCGGAAAATAACTTTCCTCAACACTTACACTGCAACTGTAGTCTGCATGATTTTCAAGATACGCATTTACATCTTTTTCAATGTCAGGTATCATTTTTCTGGCGGCATCAAGTGCTTCATCCTTATCCGTATAGCCTGAAAGTGCGACAGAATACTTTTCAAGCACCTCGTCACGCACGTTAAGCTTGATACTCTGGTCAATGTCACTGTCCGAATTTGCAACAACGTGCAGTCTTACAACATCGTTATAAACGCTACCGTCAGTAGCGAAGCTTATCAGATACAAAAACACAGTCAGTACCGTAAGCAAAGAAAAAACTTTCAAAAAACGCAAAGAATATGACCTCCGTAAAGCAGTAATGTCATAGTCTTTGCGTTTTTATATACATTTATTCAGGTTACTTCACAAAATCGAACTCGAAGCCGTAAATATTTACGGTGTGACCTTCGGTACATCCCTTTTCCTCAAGCATTTCAATAACGCCTGCCTTCTGTATTACACGTGAGAAGAACGAAAGCGACTCATAATCATCGGTATTGATCTGTCCCATAAGATTATAAAGCCATTCTCCCTCAACAAAGAACACATCATTCTCACGGCGAATCTCTGTTTTACGCTCTCCCGTGGGAAGTACAGCATCCTCCTCGGTGTACTCGCTTTCGTAAATAGTAAGCGGAGGAAGCTCCTCAAGTTTTTCTGCAGTCATGCGGACAAGCTTGTCAAGATTTTCGCCGCTCAAAGCACTGATATAAATAAGCTCTCTGCCGCTTTCCTTAACAAACTTTTCGAACGCTTCTATATCGGTATCTCCTGCATCAATCATATCATGCTTGTTTGCAACGATAATCTGCGGACGGCTACCAAGACTTTCGCTATAGCGTTCAAGCTCTTTGTCTATAGCCTTGATGTCATCTATAGGATTGCGTCCCTCAATACCCGATACGTCTACCACATGCAAAAGGAGTCTGCAACGGTCAACGTGACGCAGAAACTCGTGTCCGAGTCCAAGTCCGTCACTTGCGCCCTCGATAAGACCGGGGATATCCGCACAGACAAAGCCCTTTCCCTCTCCGGTTGAAACCATGCCAAGACTCGGTGAAAGAGTTGTAAAATGATAATTGGCAATCTTCGGTCTTGCCGCACTTATACGTGAAATAAGCGAGGACTTACCTACATTCGGGAATCCTACAAGTCCGACATCGGCAAGCATCTTAAGTTCAAGAATAACCTCTTTTTCCTCGCCCTTGGTGCCGCCCTTGGCAAAACGTGGAATCTGACGTGTGGGAGTTGCAAAATGACGGTTGCCAAAGCCGCCTCTGCCGCCCTTGCAGAGAACATACGGCTCGCAGTTTGACATATCCTTGATGATTTTACCGCTTGCACTGTCACGAACAAGTGTTCCTGCGGGAACGTCAATAACAACGTCAGCACCGTTTGCACCGTGACGCTTGCATGCCTCTCCTCCGCCGCCGTTTTCGGCTACAAACTTACGCTTGTAGCGGAATGAAAGCAGAGTATTTGTGCCCTCATGAATACGAAGCACAATATTACCGCCACGGCCGCCGTCACCGCCATCGGGACCGCCTGCCGCAACATATTTCTCACGGCGGAAAGACACCTTCCCGTCGCCGCCGTCACCGGCTCTTACATAAATTTTAACGTGATCGACAAACATAGTCTTCTCTTTCTGAAATTACTTGTCACCGCGTTCGCGGATTATGATTTTTATGGGAGTTCCTCTGAATCCAAAGGTTTCACGGATGCAGTTTTCAAGATATCTCTGATATGAAAAATGGAAAAGCTCGATACTGTTTGCAAAAATAACAAACGTAGGAGGTGCAACACTTGCCTGAGTCATATAGTAAATCTTTAAGTGCTTGCCCTTATCGCTCGGAGGCTGAACTCTTGCAGTTGCATCGTTAAGCATATCGTTGAGCATGCCCGTAGAAATACGGAGTTTGGATTGCTCATTGACGTAGTTTATCATCTCAAAAAGTTTTTGAATACGCTGACCTGTCAAGGCACTTACAAACAGTATAGGGGCATACGTCATATATGAAAGTGCATTGTAAATCTTCTTTGTGTACTCGTTAAAGGTATCGTTATCCTTTTCGATAAGATCCCACTTGTTTACAACAACAATGCACGCCTTGCCTGCTTCATGTGCAATACCCGCAATATGCTCGTCCTGTTCGGTGATGCCCTCTTTTGCATCAATCATGATAAGGCAAACGTCTGCACGCTCTACCGCAGTGTGTGCACGAAGCACACTGTACTTCTCAATAACCTCTTCAACCTTTGACTTGCGGCGGATACCTGCGGTGTCAATAAAGGTATACTTGCCCCACTCGCTCTCAACGTGAGTATCAATGGCATCACGTGTAGTACCTGCGATATCCGAAACAATAAGGCGTTCCTCACCGAGAATTCTGTTGATAATCGAGGACTTGCCCGCATTAGGTTTGCCGATTACGGCTACCTTGATGCTGTCGTCCTCCTCATCCTCGCCGTCCTGCTTTGGGAGCTCATCAAAAATAGCGTCAAGCAGATCGCCCGTGCCACTGCCGTGTATTGAGGAAAGTGCTATAGGGTCTTTATCAAAGCCGAGCTCATAGAACTCGTAGAACTCAAACGGCACATCTCCCACACGGTCAATTTTATTGACTGCAAGCACCACCGGTTTGCCGCTTTTCTTAAGCATAACGGCAATATCACGGTCATCTGCAACAAGACCTGCACGTATGTCGCACATGAAAATGATGGCATCCGCAGTATCAATGGCAATCTGTGCCTGTGTACGCATCTGCTTTAAAATAATATCATCTGTTTTAGGCTCGATACCGCCCGTGTCAATAACAACAAACTCTCTGCCGCACCATTCGCCCTCGCCGTAAATACGGTCACGGGTAACACCGGGGGTGTCCTCCACTATCGCACGACGCTCGCCTATAAGTTTATTAAACAGTGTGCTTTTACCAACGTTAGGTCTGCCCACTATTGCAATTATCGGTTTTGCCATGTCTTAATCCTCTGTAGTTAACTGAATTTTCAAAAAGTCGCTTGCACTCTCGGGAGAAACGTAATACCCAAGCACTTCCTCATACATGCCGCTGTTGGTTACGTATACTCCAAGGCGAAGTCCTGCCTCGGTTTCCTCTATAGAAACATCCGGATATATACCGTATGCCAGATTATACTGCGAAAAGTCGGGGGACGCATCAAATCTGCCGCTTTCAAACGCAGCAACCATTTTTTCATAGTCGACAATGTCGGGCGTTTCCAAAATCCTGCCGTTTACGGGGTCGATATTCACGGTATAAAGAACGTCGCCGCCCTCCTCGCTCTTTTCATAATATATAGCGTAACTGCCCGAAAATACTGCAGAAAGTATTTTGTCGCTCTTATAGATTCCACGAAGTCTTACATCATACTCCGCAGTGCCGCCCAGTTCCTCTATTGACGAAATGTTAGGAATATAGCGTGCAAGAATATCCGCCGAACGTGCTTCAAGTATCGCATTGAGTTCCTCATCGTCAAGAGTGAGAACCTCGTACTTTGCATCTACATTTTCGCCGTAATCATGCGTAATTTCCGTAACGATCGGCTCTTCGGTTGTTATTGCGGTTGTTTCAGCAGTGGTCACTTCCTCCGTGGTAACCGTATCTGTTACATCGGTAGTTTCCGCTTTATCCCTGTCGCATGCAAAAAGCACCATACAAACAGCCAAAAGCAGTATTAAAAACTTTTTCATTTGTTACCTCCTTTAAAAAGGCTCGGCTCCGAAAATCTTTGAAACGAACTCGCAGCCCTCGTCGGTGCTGAACTCAACGTTTACGGAAAGCTTTTCGGAAAGTTCCTCTTTTGACATGCCGCAAAGGAACAAATCCCCCTCACTGCGTAAAGTATTCGCAGGAAGAATCAGCGTTTCTCCAAGTTCCTTATCTGCAAGCTGCTCTGAAATATCCTTTCCGGTAAGCAAACCTGAAACCGTAATCTGCTCGCCAAAGAAATTGTTTGTTATCTTATAAACATGCACCGTAAGCTTATCGCAAAGCGACATAAGCTTGTCGCAAAGCGACTTTATAAAGTCATATGCAGCCGCACCTGTAGCAACCGAAACGGTACGGTTTTTACCGTCAAGTGCGTCAATATAGTCGGGCAAAAACGAAAGCTCTGCACCGAATTCCTCTGCCAATGATGCAATCATACCCACACCGTTTTCAATCTGTGTGAAATCCTCATAGAAATCAGCATCGGGAAGCTTCATACCGCACTTGATATAAAGCTCGTCAGCAGGGTAAAAAAGACGTGTGCCGTGCTTTTTCTTACATTCATCGCCAAAAGCGGTAACCGTTTCGATAACCTCGCGGCACTCCTCTTTTGTAAATGCCTCAAGCGGATAAAGTCCGTCACGGAATTTGGTAAGCCCTGCAGGAACTATCGAAACCGAGTCCATAGCAGGATATAGTGCTTCAAGGTCACGCATTGTGCGACTGAGTTCTTCCCCGTCATTTACGCCTTTGCAAAGCACTATCTGCCCACGCATATGCGTGCCGCCTGCTTTAAACTTTTCCAGATACGAAAGCACCTGCCCTGCATGCTTGTTTTTCATCATCTTAACACGCAGCTCGGGGTTTGTTGTATGCACAGACACATTTATCGGGGTAATGTGCATGTTTATTATACGGTCTACATCCCTCTCACTTAAATTGGTAAGGGTGATATAGTTACCATGCAAAAACGAAAGACGTGAATCATCGTCCTTAAAATAAAGCGACTCACGAAGGCCTTCGGGAAGTTGGTCAATAAAGCAAAAGATACATTTATTCTCACAACGCTGCTTTTTGTCCATAAGCGGAGTTGCAAAGTCAAGACCTATATCGTCATACTCGCCTTTGTTAACCGTCACGGTGAAAACATCTTCCCCACGGCGTATTTCAAGGTCAACACGAGTATCGGCAAGATAGAAACGGTAGTCAAGCACATCACAAATAGCATTGCCGTTAATCGCCACAAGTATGTCACCGGGCTTTATTCCTGCTCTTTCGGCACGGCTATGCGGATATACTTCTGTAATCTCAACCATTTTATCTCACCTCTTTTTGCACATAGTTCGCCAATATACTTTAGCATTTAATTATATCATAATATTAATAAATAGTCAAGCATTGCAAAATTGGCAGCAGCAAAATAAAAAATCCTTGCAAAACGCAAGGATAATAAATTATTGTTTACATTAACAAGCCTTCCTCAGACGAGGAAGGTGGCGCCGTAAGGCGACGGAAGGAGGGAACCTTTCTAATTGTTGCTTTTTCCCTCCCTCAGTCAGCGTTCCGCTGACAGCTCCCTCGTCTGAGGGAGCCTTCGTTACTTCGCTAAACATTAAGTTTACATTTTCACTTTACCATCATATCTTCGATTATATCGTTAATATGACATGCCTCTATGCCGCTTTCGTTGATAAGCATTTTAAAGCCCTCGGCTTTTTCAGCTTCGGTAAACACATCACTTACGCAGCATACCTCTTCTCCGCTTTCCTTTTCGTAAAACTTAAATCCATATGTTGTTAAAACTTCACAAACTATCATTTACACATTCCTCGATTACATTTTTTACCATTTACTGGTATAATTATACTACTACGAATCGAGAATGTCAATAATATTTCCAAATTTTAACAAATAAATAATGGGCTGTAAAGAAATTTACAGCCCATTGCTTTTAAATCAAACGGTTCTTACGCCTGCGTCAAAGGTCTTACCGATTCTCTTAACTACGCTGTTTGCAACAGCCTCGATTTCTGCACTTGTAAGTGTCTTGTCGGCGGAGCCGATAACAAGACGCACAGTAACAGATTTCTTGCCCTCGGGAATCTGCTTGCCCTTATATTCATCAACGAAACGTGCATCATGGAGAAGCTCATTCTTCTTGCTCATGATACAATCACGGATTTCGTCCCACTTAACCATGGAGTCAACGAGGAAGGAAATATCATAGTCATTCATCGGGAACTCGGGCAGACGTGTGTAGCGGTTTGTTCTGGACTTGAACGGTACAAACGCATCCATATCAAGTTCAACAAGCACTGCCGAAAGCACCTTGATACCGCAAGCAAGCGCAGCTTTCTTTGAAAGAAGCGCAATGTCACCGATTCTCTTACCGTTAAGACAAACATTGAGCCAAACAACATTGTCAGCCCAATAAGGCTTTTCAATTCTCTCAAATGTAAAGCCTTCCATGTGAGTGTAGCGAGGCATCATACCGATAACACCCTTTGCACGGCGGAAAAGCGCGCTTACATCATCGGGCTTGCCAACGAATGCACAACCGAGATGACGCTTCTGGCAAGGAAGCTTTTCATTCTTGTAATTCTCGGTATAATCTCTGTCAAGGAAAATCTGTGCTTCCTCAAAAATATCAAATTCGTCAAAGTTACGCTCATTCTTAACGATTGCCTTGCAGATGTTGGGAAGAAGCGAACACTTGATATACTTTTCAGTAGGTGACGGAGGAGTTGCAAGTGCTAAAATTCCGTCAGTATTCGGGAAAAGTGCATTTACAAATTCTTCACTCATCCAGGGATATGTGAAAATCTCCTGCATGTTGCAACGGAATGCAAGATACTCCTTAACCTTGCGTACAAGGTCGGTGTCAAGCTGATTTATAGCACCGTCAAACGATGTGGTAATCTGTGTTGCCTCAAAGTTCTCATAGCCGTACATACGGGCAACCTCTTCCATAATATCAGCCTTAATGGAAACGTCACCTGTGGAACGCCATGTAGGAACTACGATGTGCATTTTTTCATCGGTAAATGTTACCTCGTATCCCATTGTGCCAAGCTTCTTTTCAACAACCTCTTTGGGAATACGCATGCCAAGACGGCGATCGAGCCACTCAAGCTCAACGTCGATTTCTTTCTTTACAAGCTTATTGGGATAGAGGTCATTGAATGCAGTAACTTTCATCTCGGGATAAAGTTCTGCAAAAAGCTGCATTGCAAGTGCAAGTGCAATGTCGCAACGCTCGGGGTCAATAGCCTTTTCGTAACGTGAGGAAGCCTCGGTACGGTTATCGTAACGGAGTGCGGTTCTGCGAACGCCCTTTGACTCAAAGTTTGCAACCTCAAGAATTACGCTGCTTGTTTCGGGAAGCACAGAATCCTTTGCACCGCCCATAACGCCCGCAAGTGCAACTGCACCCTCTTTGTCAGCAATAACGAGGTCGTCGGTGGAAAGTGCAAGATCCTTGTCATTGAGAAGCTGAAGCTTTTCACCGTCTTTCGCACGTCTTACTTCGATATGGTCGATAATATGGTTTGAGTCAAACACGTGTGTAGGCTGACCTGTTGCAAGCATTACATAGTTTGTAATGTCAACAAGTGCGTTTATCGGACGCATGCCAACTCTCCAGATACGGCTCTGCATCTCAAACGGAGAGGGCTTAACCGCAAGTCCCTCAACCTTTGCACCGATATATCTGGGACATCTTTCGGTATCGTCAATTCTTACGTCATAAACCTCTGTTGTATCGGGAGTGTACTTATCAAACTGTACAAGCGGAAGGTCATAGAGTGCCGCAATTTCACGTGCAATACCGTAATGTCCCCAGAGGTCGGGGCGGTTTGTCATGGACTTGTTGTCAATTTCGAGAATGATATCGTCAAGGTCGAGTGCAACTGCCAAAGGAGTACCTGCCGCTGCACCAAACGAGGTGATATCCATTATCTCATGCTCCTCTGCCGCAGGGAAAAGGTCCGCAAGACCTACCTCGACAGAAGCACAAATCATACCAAAGCTCTGCACACCGCGGAGCTTTGCATTCTTGATTTCTACAGGCTCACCCTCTCCGTGCCAGCGTACCATTGCACCGGGGCAAGCAACTACAACCTTCATACCTGCTTCAAGATTGCTGCCGCCACAAACGATATCCTTGATTTCGCCGTCGCCGATATCAACCTTGCATACACGGAGCTTGTCCGCATTGGGATGAGGAAGAACTTCCTTTATCTCACCGACAACGATCTTGTCAAAGCTCTCTGCAAGGCTCTCAGCGCCTTCAACCTCAACGGTTGACATTGTGAGGTCATATGCAAGCTTTGTAAGATCCATGCTGTCGGGAATCTTTACATAATCTTTGATCCAATTAAGTGATAATTTCATTTTCGCTTCCTCCTTAATTAAACTGCTTTAAGAAGCGGAGGTCGGTGCTGTGGAACAAACGGACGTCATCAACACCGTAACGCATCATTACAAGACGGTCAAGACCAATATTTACGTAGAAGCCTGTGTATTCATCGGGGTCAAGACCTGCGGCACGAAGTACGTTGGGATGAGGTGTGCCGCCGGGCATAATCTCGATCCAGCCTACGTGCTTACATACGCTGCAGCCCTTACCGCCGCAAACAAGACAACCCATGTCAATTTCAAAACCGGGTTCAACAAACGGGAAGAAGCCGGCACGCATTCTTACAGGCACGTCCTGACCGAATACCTTGGAAAGAATGCTCTTGATCATTACCTTACCTGCGGTATATGTGAAATCCTTGTCAACGATAAGTGCTTCATACTGGAAGAAAGCTCTCTCGTGACGTGCGTCTGTAGTTTCGTTTCTGTAAACTCTGCCGGGGTATACAAAGCGGTACGGAGGCTTATGTGTCATCATATAACGAACGCTATCGCCGGTAAGGTGGGGACGAAGACAAAGCTTTTCATTAGCCTCACCGCTGTCCGCACCCTCAAGCCAATAGGTGTCCATGCTTTCACGTGCAGGATGGTTAGGCGGAAAATTGAGGTTGTCAAACGCATAATACTCGCTTGTGATCTCGGGGCCGCCGAAAATCTCAAAGCCCATTGAGCGGAATGCGTCGTTAAGGTCATAACACAT
This sequence comes from Eubacteriales bacterium, assembly GCA_045538895.1. GTDB lineage: Bacteria > Bacillota > Clostridia > Oscillospirales > CAG-272 > UMGS902. Next base: position 573 of record JAZQEH010000090.1, on the reverse strand, counting down.
CTGTGTAATCGGGTGAAGACCGCCTATTGCAGGTGCCGTTCCCGGAATTGTATAGTCAAAGTCGCCGGAGATTTCAGAAGCTTTGAGTTTAAGCTCTTCTCTTCTGCTCTCGATCTGCTCGGCGAGAACATTTTTAACGTTGTTTACCGCCTTACCCATTTCAGGGCGGAGAGAAACATCAAGCTTTGGAAGTTCCTTAAGAAGTTCGGTAACACTACCCTGTTTGCCGAGAAGTGCGCCCTTTACCTCCTGAAGCTCGTTTTCGGTCTGTGCAGCCTGAATTCTGGCAGAGCCTTCCTTCAGTAATGCCTCCAACTTTTCTTTCATAATCATTAGCCTCATTTCATTGAAGTAAATTATAACAATTTATTATAACATAGTAGTTTTTCAAATGCAAGGATATAATTAAATTAATGTTTATGAGATGAAACACCGCTAATCGGCTACCCCTCATCAGTCAGCTCCGCTGACAGCTTCCCCCAAGGGGGAAGCCTAAAAATTTGTAAAAAAGACGGGTTCCCCGGCTTTTTTACTCCTTGAAAACCGCGAGCGGTGAGCGAGACGCGAGTGAAC
>JAZQEH010000089.1:0-65564 GCA_045538895.1 Eubacteriales bacterium | reverse complement strand
CGCTGTATCTTATCGTTCCTCCCGAAATTTCACTTTCGCTTGTAGATATGCGGGGCGAAAAAAAGGATATCCACGAAATGGATAAGGACTACATGCAAAAATGCTACGACGCAGGCAAATATGCCGCAGAGCGACTCGGATGCGGGAAGATTGATTGCGTGCAAAACGGCGAAATGCGTACCCGTGAAGCAATATCGGACGAAATTTATAAAAAAATACGAGTGTTTTTGTAAATTAATGTTTACGCTAATAAAATCTCATTTTTCGGGCGGACATGCGCCGACCGAAAAACTCCTTAAAAACCGCGTGCGGTCGAGCACGACGCGAGTGAACGGTTTTGCAACCACTTGAAAATGCTTGCATTTTCAAGTGAGAAAAACTTTAATTTACACATAGGAGAAGCATATGATTTATTTCTTTTTAGCAGACGGATTTGAGGAAATCGAGGCACTTTGTCCCCTTGACCTCTGCCGCAGAGCAAATATAGAAGCAAAAACCGTCAGCATAACAAACAGCCGTGAGGTCACCGGCTCACACGGCATCACCGTACTTTGCGACCTTACCGCAAAGGATGCTATAGGAAGCTTTGATATGATGGTACTGCCGGGCGGTATGCCGGGTACTACTAACCTTGGAGAAAGCACTCTTGTTGAAAAGTGCATCCTTACCGCACTCGAAAACAATTCGTACATTGCGGCCATTTGCGCAGCACCCATGATTCTCGGCAGACGGGGACTCCTCCGTGGCAAGGAAGCAACCTGCTTCCCCGGATTTGAAGAACATCTTGACGGTGCAACACTCTCGGACAAAAAGGTTGTCCTTGACGGCAAAATTCTCACTGCCAAGGGCATGGGCGTTTCCCATGACTTCGGTCTTAAAATAGTTGAAATATTCAAGGGAAAGGACGTAGCTGACAAACTTTGCAGCTCGGTAATTTACAGATGAGTGAAATCAACAATCCCAAAGAAGCCCGCCGCATAGATGCGAAAGCATTGCGTGATGCTCTTTCAAACGAATACCGCAGTGCAAGCTCTGCGGCAATTTGTCAAAAAATCGTGACAATGGCTTCATTCGGTCTTTGCAACATTATTCTTTGCTATGCACCCGTAGGAAGCGAGGTTGACGTGCTCCCCATAGCAAAAGAAGCCCTTTCCAGAGGAAAGACCGTAGGTTTTCCCGTATGCGACAAGGAAAGCGGAGAAATGCAGTTCTACTCTGTCACATCACTTGACGAGCTTTGTGACAGCGGCATGTTCGGCGAAAAGGTTCCGCCCGTGAGCGACGAGCGTCTTATTACCCCCACAAGGGATACTATGATAATCATGCCCGGTCTTCTCTTTGACAAGCATGGCAGACGTATCGGCTACGGCGGCGGCTATTATGACAAGTACATACGTGCAAATGAGGTGCTTTTTCACTCCGCTATGACTATAGGCGTTGCATATTCAGCATTCTTGTCCGATATTCCGATTCCCTACAGCGACCACGATATAAGTGCGGCTATTGTAGTTACTGAAAAAAAGGTGAACTTTGTGCGTAAAATAGACAAATCCCCCAAGCGTGAGGTGCGTCACCGCCACTACGTTCCCCTGCTTGATGCAGACGGCAACCCCGCCGTGCAGAGTAAAAAAGAGTTTTACAATGCGAATTATATTTCTCCCGACGAGGGAAAATATAAGAAACCCAAGGCAAAGGATTTGAAATAAATGAAGCTTAAGCCTTATACGTCGGCACCGTTTCTCGCTATATTCGTATATCTTCTCACGCTTTCCGCCGAGAGGATAATAGCAGGTCTTGATATGAACGTAAATTCATATCTTATAGTCTGCGGTATAGTAGAGCTTGCGACATATGCGTTGCCACTTGTGCTTTACGGATTGCTTTTCGGCAACATTGCACCAAGACGTATGCGTTTTGCATTGCCAACTGCAAAAAGTGTGCCGACTCAGATTCTGCTTGCAATTATTCTGTTGCTCGGCAGTGCTTTGATTTCAATGTTCTCGATCCGTATCGGCTTTTCCGCCCCTACCGAGAGCATCATATCAGGAATCAACGCACCGCACGTCCTTGTTCTACTGATTTTTGCGATTATCCCCGCCGTGTGTGAAGAAATAGTTTTCCGCGGGGTTATTATGAGTTCTTTTGAGCTTTGTGGCATAGCGCCTGCCATTATCGGCACATCCGTTCTTTTTGCCGCCGCACACATGAGTCTTGAGAATTTGCCCGTATATTTCTTTGCATCCGTTGTGCTATGCTTTACAACGTACGTAAGCCGCTCGTTGCTGTCTGCAATAGTGTTGCACTCTCTTTACAACGTTGCAGCGCTTACGTTAAGCGGCTATTTAAACGGAATTGCATCGCATCTCGAAAGCTTTTCCCTGCTCTTCATCGTTATGCTGTTTCTGCTCTGGATTTTTGTTATCGTGGCTCTCACCGAAGGCTCACGTGTATACCGCAGTTATTCGGATAAAAATCTTGACAGCAGCTACACACCGAAAAAACTTTCTCCGCAAAACAGACTGAGTGCTTCGGCATCAGTCTACTTCTCGCTGCCTTTTCTGCTGGCAGTAATAATTTACATTGCAGTCATTGTTTTTTCCATGCAGGATATTGCATAGAAATTTCCATAGAAAGGAACGTTCAGTATGGACGAAAACATGAATAAAAGACCTCGTCCAAGACGCAATTTGGACGAAATCGGAAAGGTCTCACAGCCGCCAAAGCCGCAAGACGTGGTTAAACCTATGCCTAAAAGTGCGGATAACCCCATTCCCAAGCGTGAGGTAACTCCCACTCCAAAGCCCGTAGCCACGCCCACTCCCAAACCCAAAACCGAAGCCGCTCCCAAGGCTGCTCCTACACCGAAAGCAGAGCCACCACAGGATGACAACGAAAAAACACGTCTTACCGACGTGCAACAAAAGGCTGTTTTAAAAACCCCGATACGCAAAGAGAAAAAAGAAAAATCCGAATCCCCAAGTGCACTCAGCGGTGTTTTCAAGGCACTTCTCTACATCACTCTCGTATTGATCGTTTCTGTGATTGTTGCGTATTTCATAATTCAGTTTGCTAACGACGTTTTCGCGTTTGTGAAGCCCGAAGAAGCAGTTACTGTTGTTATCCCCAAGGATGCAACCGTCGGTGAAGTCGCCGACATTTTAGGCGAAAGCGGAGTTATCAAATACCCCTCACTTTTCAGGATTTATGCAAAGCTGATGGATGAGGACGGTGTTGACGAGGACGGCAACAGCGTATTTATCGCAGGCACCTACGAGGTGTCACCAATGAACAACTACATGCAGCTTCTCCCGTATTTCATGGAGCGAGAACGCCCCCGTGAGGTTGTCTGGGTAACCTTCCCCGAAGGCTCATGCATCGAAGAAATGATTACCGTTTTAGTTGATACTTACGGAATCGCATCCCGTGAAGATTTCAAGCGTGCGATAAACGAATATGACTACGACATGGAGTTTCTTGACGGCATAGAAGAGCTTGAGGGCAGATACTACCGCCTTGAGGGCTATCTTTTCCCCGACACTTATCAGTTCTACACCGACTCTACCGCAGAAACGGTAGTTTACAAGATGCTACAGAACTTTGAAGACAAACTCGACTACCTCTCCTATGGCGACAAAACCTATCTCGACCGCCTTGAAGAACTCGGCATGACTCTTGACGAGGTGGTAACGCTTGCCTCGATGATAGAGTGGGAGGTTAAGTACCCGATAGACTATGACCAGGTTTCATCGGTTTTCTATAACCGTCTTGGCGACAAGGCAAACTTCCCACGCTTTGACAGCGATGCGACTACCGTATATGCCATCATGATGGAAACGGGTGAACGTCCCGAAACGCTCGGTGCCGAAGAACTCGCATTTGATAATCCCTACAACACAAGAAAGCATGGGGGCTTCCCTCCCGGAGCAATTTCAAACCCCGGCTATGAAGCACTTTACAGTGCATTCTACCCCGCAAAGACAAAATACTACTACTTTGTCGCACAGAGCAACGGCTACAATCTTTATGCAAGAACAGCCCCCCAGCATAATGCAAATGTTGCCGCAGTGAGAAAAGAGGCACAGAATTGATAGTTAAACCAAATGAAACAACAGTAGCATACCGCTGCCCCGATTGCGGCTGCGGCGTCAAAAGCATCGTCGGTATTTTCTCACTCTCTGCCGAAATGCTGAAGCTGAAATGCCCTTGTGGCTCAAGCTCCATGACAATTAAACGCACAAACGATGACAAAATCCGCCTTTCGGTACCATGCTTGGTATGCCGCCGTGACCACGATTTTGTTATCAGCCGTGAGTTGTTTTTCAAAAATGAACTTTTTGAATTGCCCTGCTCTCTTTCGGGCTTTTCGCTATGCTTTATCGGAAACGGCGATGACGTTTCGGCGGCTATTGACCGTGCCGACGAAGAACTGCACAAGGTTTTGACCGAGGCCGGTGCAACAAGCCTTGATATTTTCAAGGAACAACCGGAAAAGGCAGAGGAAGTACCCGTAGCGCAGGTCTATGACATCGTAAGATTCATTTTAAAGGAGCTTGAGGAGGAGAACGCCATTCGCTGCAATTGCAGTGAGGGCGACTATGACATTGAGCTTTTTGACGACAGCGTTTGCGTATACTGCAAAAACTGCGGTGCAAAAAAACTCATCTCCACCGCCTCACTTGCCGAGGCGCAGGCATTCCTCGAAATTGATGAGCTTATATTGAAATAAAAAAAGTGCAAAGCCAATCGGCTTTGCACTTTTTTTATTTACCTATGCTTTCGATATCGTAAGGTGTTGTCTGGTATACAAAATAATTGAGCCAGTTTGAATAAAGCAGGTTTGCAGAGGAACGCCACCTTACAAGCGGTTCCTTTGTGTCGTCATCATCCGGAAAATAGTTCACGGGAACTTCAATGGGCAATCCTGCGGTTTTATCACGCACATACTCTTTTTTAAGTGTGTCGGCATCGTATTCGGAGTGTCCGGTTATGAAAATATGCTTGCCGTGGTCGGCAATAACCGCATACACACCTGCCTCCTCGGAGGAAGCAAGTATACGGAGTCTTTCATCCTTTTCGATATCCTCGCGAAGCACTGTGGTGTGACGTGAATGAGGAACCAAAAACTCATCGTCAAAGCCACGGAACAGAATGGAGTGCTTATAATCAACCTTATGCTTGAACACACCGAACATCTTCTTGTCAAGCGGCACCTTGTTGATGCCGTAATGATAGTAGAGTCCTGCCTGTGCACCCCAGCAAATGTGGAATGTACTTGTCACGTGGGTTTTGCTCCACTCCATAATCTCGCAAAGCTCATCCCAGTATTCAACCTCTTCAAACGGCATATGCTCAACGGGTGCACCCGTGATGACCATGCCGTCAAAACGCATATCACGCACCTCGTCAAAGGTTTTGTAAAACGCAAGCATATGCTCCTCGGATGTATTTTTCGGAATATGCGAGGTCTTTACAAGCTCCATCTCCACCTGAAGCGGAGTGTTGCCGAGCAGACGTGCAAGCTGAGTTTCGGTGGTGATTTTGGTAGGCATAAGATTAAGTATAAGCAACTTAAGCGGTCTTATGTCCTGCGTGATTGCACGTGTTTCGGTAATGACGAATATATTTTCACTCTCAAGCGTTTCCGTAGCAGGGAGTGCGTTTGGAATTTTAATCGGCATTTCTCAAATCCTCTTGAAATTTATACTTGTGCAAGTGCCTGTGCAACGTCGTCAATGATATCCTGAACGTTTTCAATACCTACGGAAAGACGAACAAGCTCGGGAAGTACGCCTGCATCACGGAGCTGTGCATCGGTGAGCTGACGGTGAGTGGTTGAAGCAGGATGAAGCACGCATGTACGTGCATCTGCAACGTGAACTACAATCTTTGCAAGCTTAAGTGAATCCATGAACTTTGTAGCCGCCTCACGGCCATCCTTAAGTCCGAATGCAATTACTCCGGAAGCACCCTTAAGATACTTTTTAGCAAGCGCATATTCGCTGTCGCCCTCAAGCATGGGGTAGCTTACAAATGAAACCTTGGGATGATTCTTAAGCATTTTCGCAACTGCAAGTGCATTCTCGCAATGACGCTCCATGCGGAGTGCAAGCGTTTCTGTGCCAAGATTCATGATATACGCATTCATAGGCGCAGGAGTTGCACCGAGGTCACGCATCATCTGTACACGGGCCTTGGTGATATATGCAGCCTTGCCGAAATCTCTGGTGTATACAACGCCGTGATAGGATTCGTCGGGAGTGGTAAGCTCGGGGTATTTTCCGTCCTTTTCCCAATCGAAATTACCGCTGTCGATAATAACGCCGCCTACAGTAGCAGCATGACCGTCGAGATACTTTGTGGTGGAGTGGATAACGATATCCGCACCGAACTCAAAGGGACGACAAAGTACGGGAGTTGCAAAGGTGTTGTCAACCATCAGCGGCACACCTTTTCTGTGTGCAAGACCTGCAAAACGCTCAATATCAAGTACGGTGAGTGCGGGATTTGCAATGGTTTCACCGAAAAGTGCACGGGTACGGTCATCGAAAAGTGCCTCAATTTCAGCATCGCTCATATCGGGAGTCGCAAAGCGTACTTCGATACCAAGCTTCTTCATGGTAACCGCAAAAAGATTAACAGTACCGCCGTAAATGCTTGCAAGGCTTACAAAATTGTCGCCTGATTTTGCAATATTGGTGATAGCAATAAAGTTAGCCGCCTGACCGCTGGAGGTGCAAAGTGCGCCTACACCGCCCTCAAGGTCCGAGAGCTTAGCCTCAACAGCCGCAACGGTGGGATTGGAAATTCTTGAATACATGTGACCGTCAAGTTTGAGGTCAAACAAAGCTCCGAGATCCTCGGAGGAATCGTATTTATAAGTGGTGCTCTGATAAATGGGAAGCACACGAGGCTCGCCGCTCTTGGGCTCATAGCCGGATTGAATACATTTTGTTTCGATACGCATAATAATCTCCTCGCTTGAATGTATTATTATAATATTGTATCATATGTGTCCGGAGTTTGCAAGAATTAATTTAAACTTGAGGTTAGAGGCGTTATTAACATAATTAGGATTTTATATAACTAAAATCCCATTTTATCTTGCCATAACCGTTTATTTGAACTATAATAAAGCTGTCAAATAACATTTTATGGGAGATAATGCAATGACCGAAATTATCAGATACGAAAACGGTTATGCCGTTGCAATAAACGGCAAGCCATATGCAAAAATCCTCGCAGCAGACGGTGCAACCGACACCTTTGAACCTATTGAAAACGGTGCATGGAAATGGGTACGTAAAACCGACAAACCCGTTGACCGTATGCACATGGAACTCCTCTTTTTAGGAGACCCCACCTTTACAATGGTGCCGGGCATCAGCTACAACGGCAACGGCTGGGGTACTCTTGCCGAATACGTTGGTGACTTTGCCGAGGACGGCACACCATGGTCATGGGCATCTCACCGTGCCACTATTCCTGCTTGTACATACAGCGAAAACGAAGAGATCTCGGTTTCGCTCATGGCAAAGGAAAACGACAACAATTCCTGCTCGCTCTACAAGACCGAGGGCGGCAAGCTCCACACCGTCATTTTCCCCGAAGAAGAAAAGCCAAAAACTCTTCAGCGTCATTTCTGGGGCGCCCCTTTTCAGGGCACAATGGAGCCTCGCGATACCTTTGAAGCAATAATTCTTGCAAAGGAATCTAACGGCAAAAAGCACCGTTATGACTCCCTGCTCGACTTTGCGTGGCGTTATTACGGTCACCCTTTCAAGGCACCGATGACTGCTAAAGAGCTCTACCGCCTTTCCATTGCGTACTGCCGTTGGCTTTACGAAAAAACCGAAAACGGTTTTGCAGGCTTTACAATGGGTGCACAGTGGCACATGAATTCCACATCATACAAAAAGACCGAGCACCGCTTTGAAATCGGTTGGGTAGGTCAGAGTGCGTCCATGGCTAACGCATACATCTGGGACTATATCAAGACCGGCGACAAGGAAAAGCTTGACACTGCCATTGAGGTTCACGATTCTTGGCTGAAATTCGGCAAACACGAGGCAGGACATATTGATGCCCGTATAGATTTTGACAATTGGAGATATTTTGAATTTCCTGCAGGCTATGAGCCGTCCCGTTGGGAGGTTGGCGAATGTACCTATGAAACCTACAAGAACTTTGCAGGCAAAAAGCTTCGCCGTGCACCTGACGGACAGATTCTGCTCCAGAACGATGCCTGCAACATCGGTACCGGTGCCGACGGCTACTTTGAAGCATACGACCTGCTTCAGAGCATCGGTATTGACAAGCCCGAATACCTGCAGGCTGCATATGACATCTGCGACTTTGCTTTGAAGCAGCAGGATGAGGAAGGCTCGTTTGCAAAGTCATGGGATGATAACGGCAAGGTGCTTGCAAAGAAAGGCACTATCGGTTGCTTCCTGGTTCTCCCCATCATCACTGCATACAAAAAGAGCGGTGACAAGAAGTATCTTGATGCGGCAGTACGTGCATTTGACTTCTACTACGGCGGTCTTGAGCGTGACGGCTTCACCACCGCAGGCGCACTCGACACATACTCAATAGATAAGGAATCCTCATCGCCGCTTCTCCGTGACGCTCTTGCTCTCTATGAGGTTACAAAGGATAAAAAATACGTTGCATGTGCCGAAAAGATTGCATGGTACCTCTGCACGTGGATGATGCACTTCACGGTTGAATATCCCGAGGATTGCCTTATTTCAAAGATGGGTTACGACACGCTCGGCTCAACAAGCGTTTCCACTCCTCATCAGGCATGCGACCAGTATGCTCTCCGTGACGTGCTTTCGTTCCTTAAGCTCTACGAGATCACCGGCTACAAGCAGTGGCGTGAGCGTGCAATTATCTTCTGGTGCAACGCATGTCAGTGCATTTCCGACGGTACAATGTTCGTAAACGGTCGTCTTCGCCCTGCAGGTGCGCAGGACGAGGCTATTTTCCACACCCGTTGGGGACGCTACGGCGTAAAGCCTTTCGGTCCCTCACAGTGGCTCCCCGGCTGGCCGTGTGCATTCCGTCTTGAAAACCTCCGTTTCCATGACAATTGGGCAATTTTCGACGAAGGTCTGACCGAAATCGAAGGCAAGATTGAAAGATAAAGACAAATCCACCCGTTTTCGGGTGGATTTTTAAATCAACGGATAAATTAATATTCAAAGGCATAGTCGCTTGGCGACTATGCCCTATTTATTATTTCAGTATGCTATCAATTTCCTTGCCGCTTAAGTGGTTTTTGTTCATAAGCGCATCAACCAGAGCATCAATCTTACTCTTGTTTTCGGAAATTATGCGAATTGCCTCACGAAGCTGTTCATCGAGAATCGCATTGACAACCTTACGCACCTCGGGCGAATCGTCCTTGGGATTTGCAACCGCAAGTCCGAAACTACCGTCCATACCGTATCTGCAAACGATATTTTTAGCCGTGTAAGTTGCAGATTCAAGATCTCCGCTTGCACCTGTGGTAATTCCGTCTTTTTCACCGTAATACACAAGCTCTGCCGCTCTGCCGCCAAGAGAAGTTCTGATTCTTGCAAGCAATTCACCCTTGGTGTAAATAGCCTTGCCCTCGTTATCGGCATGCTGCATATAACCGCCGTGATTGCCTCTTGCAACTACGGTGAGATATGACGGTGTTTCTCCGCTGTGCCAGCAGAGGAACGCATGTCCTGCCTCGTGGCGGGCAACACGCTCAAGCTGGGACGCATCCCACTTTTTCACGTCGCCGCTGTTGAAGGTTTCAAACGCATCCTCAAAGATTTCATCGGTAACAACGGTGCTGCCCTTTCTTATCGCACTGCGAAGTGCAAGCTCGATTACAGAATCAAGGGATGCAAGGCTCATACCGGTTGAACGTACCGCAATATTCTCAATCTCATCCTCGCTGATAGCAAGTGCGGGATTCTTTTCAATCTTCATTCTGAGGAATCTTATGCGGTCTGCCTTTTCGGGCACGTCGATATAAATTCGTCTGTCAAATCTACGGAGAAGTGCCGCATCAAGGCTCTTGGGAGTACCGGGAGTAACGTCAAAGTTGGTTGCTGCAAGCACAAAAACAGGTCTTGTGGGGTCAACCTCAAAGCCGTCCATTTCGGTTAAAAATCTGGTGAGCGTTGCCTCTACACCGGAAGAATCCGAAAAGCCACCGTTACGTTCCTTTGCTATTGCATCAATTTCATCAATGAAAAGCACGGTGGGTGCATATTTGCGTGCAGTTCTGAAAATTTCAGCCACTGCTTCTGCGCCCTCTCCTACATATTTTTTACGGAAAGCATTGCCCTGCGTTGCGATAAACGTAACGTCAGCCTCTGCTGCCACTGCCTTTGCAAGCATGGTCTTACCTGTACCGGGAGGGCCGTAAAGCAGAACGCCCTTGGGAGGTTTAACACCTGTACCCATATATCTCTTGGGGTTCTTAAGATACTCAACAAAGTACTTAAGTTCTTCTTTCGCATCGTTTGCACCGATGACCTCATCAAATCTCACGTTAGGTCTTGACACCGCACTCAAAACGTTCTTTGAATCGGATGCATCAACCGCAGTTTCCATTTTGAAATCAAAGAGCTTGATTTCAGCACACTTGCCGTCCTTTGAAATCGACTGCGAAGTTTCAAACGTAACAATCTTATTGGCTCTTGCAAGTTTTCTGAGGTTGGACTGCTGATGAAGCACAGAAAGGAGCGATCCGATTTCTTTACCGAGGTCATAGTTTGCATCCTTATACGGAATAACTCTGCGGACACCCTGTTTTACAAGCGAAACCTTTTCCTCCTCGTCAAGCATACAAACGCCGTCATCAAGCAGATACAAAGGCAGAGCCTTTCTTCCCTCGCTCAAAAACTTCAAGAATTTGCGTGCCTCGGACTCAACGTCCTCGATATTGAGCTTATCGCTTTGTCCCTCCGATGCACCGCACTTGATATCAACAAGTGCAAGCGACAAATCGTTCTCTTTCATCGCATCAATAGCATCGTAATAATTATTTACCGAAACAACCTTTAAGTCGGGAAGCCTTGCGGTACATTCTGCCGCAACCGCATCGTCGGCAAATATCATAACCTCAGGTTTATAAAGCGAATCAAAAAGCGTGGTTATGTAGTCGGGTGCCGAAGCTAAGTCAAGCGAAACGTTGATTTTTTCAACCTCATTTATACCCGTTTCAAGTTTATCGGACGCAACCAGACGGAAAAGCTCGTAAAGCTCATCATTAAAGAAAGCCTCTGACCTGCCGCGGATAGTTCTTGCATCGGCATTGCTGCCCTCTGCAAAAAGCAGAGCGGAATACACCTTATCATCAATGGCAACCTCTATGCCGGTTTCGTTTTTGAGGTTTTCAGCCTGTCTGCCGATTTCATTTTTAGCTATGGTACGCAGGTAGTCAGCGCCGATGTGGTTGAACATGATCACGTTGCTTGAAGCAAAACGTGAGCAAAGTGCACTCGGGAAAAACGGTGCGCCGGTTTCGGGGTTTGTATCCTCCTGAATCGCCTTGACAACCACCTTTCTCGACACCGAAGAAAAATCGGTAGTTTCGCTATCCTTGTAAAGCGAACGGCCCGCATTGGTGGTCATTATGATAATTGCATTGGTAAACGAAACCTCTTTGTCCGAGTGGCTGTCACGGAGTCTGCCCGCATCAAGCATCTGGAGGAAAAGATGTATAACGTTTATATGTGCCTTTTCAATCTCATCGAAAAGCAATATACATTCGGGATTCTTATCTACAAACTTTGTTAAAAGTCCTCCGTCAGAATCCTTGTATACCTTATCCGAGCCGCAAAGTTCAACGCTTGCCTCTCTGGTAGAATACTCACTCATATCAAAACGCATATAAGGGAGTCCGAGAAGCTCGGCAATCTGCTCTGCAAGGTAGGTCTTACCTACACCGGGAGGGCCTGCAAACAAGAAGGTTGCACGGGGACGCTTTCTCTCCTTGTCTATCTTCGAGAGCATTTTGGACTGGAAATATGCGGTAGTGAATACATTTATCGCATGGTCCTGACCGAAAATCTTGCTCTTGAGTATGTTACGTACTCTCTTTACATCGGAAATATCATTGTCAAGTGCCTCTTTAACCGATACGGGCTGTGCCTCACTTTTTATTTCAGGTTCGCTTGTAACCTCAGGCTCGCTTTTTTCCTCCGTATCAGACTTGATATCAAAATCCTGCTTGCCAAAATTTTTAATGGTTTCCGAGGTCAGAATGCCTTTTTCCTCACTGCTTCTATTAAGCATTTCGGAAATATCACTCATAGCACACTCAAGCACAATGTCCGCAGTAAGCTCGGTTGCACCGCCTTTTTCAGCCTTTACCTTTGCGTTAAACATGAGCTTCTGCATTTTCATGCTGTCAATATAACTGCTCTTGGTCGCACGCTCCGCTAACTTCTTTCGAACATCATCACTGTCAAGACCGTTTTGTGCTATAAGCTCCTTGACTCTCTTTTCCTCTCCGGCTACACCTGATACCGCAGATGAAACCTCAATCAAAGCCAGCAGAAACCTGTCCACCGTAACGGAATTACCGTCACTTGCTCTTTTAGCATAAGTAAAAACTGCTTCCAAAAAACTACTGTTTTTTATATCTGCCATTTTACCACCTCTAACACCACAAAGAATCAAGCTCTTCGGCAAGTTCTTTGTCGCTCATTTCGTTTATATTATCAATAAGAGTGATATTCATATCCGCGGCACGCTGCTTTATGTAATGTGCACTGTCACCCGACATTTCAAGCGATGATGCAAGCAAAACCTTTTTTGCGTACTTCCCGCCAAAACGCTCTGCAACGGTGTTAAGCTTGTACAGTTCCTCCACAGACACCTTACCGTTTTTGCAGGATACAAACACGGGAACAATACCGTGCATAAGCATTATGTCAATCTCGTTTTCGGTATCGTAAGCCTTTTCATATTCATCATGAAAATCGCCGTCCCAGTCGATAACAACCCCGTTAAGAACATCATTGTAGATAAGCTTTCCCTCTTTATCCTCAAGGTAGAGGGCGGTGAGATAAACCTTCATTTCGAGAGCTTGTCCCGCCTTGGTAAGACACTTTTTAACCTGTTCGTTCTTATATGTAATTTCTACGGTATCATCATCTGCATCGAGGTTAGTGATAAGCCCTGCCGCAAGCAGTTTTTTAACCGTATTGTTTCTGACATCAAGCTCTGCACCGTATCTCGACAAATATCTGTTAACCTTTGCAACGTCGGCACGCACCGTAAGAGAATCACGACTGGTTGTGCCTACCTTTTCGATAGCCTCAAATTCACCTATCTGTATGTTCCACTGACGCACGTTGTATTTGCAGATCGACCAGATTTCCTCGATATCGTCCTCGAAATCGGGCGTCATGTTCCATGCGTAGGTAGCACTTTCCTCGTGGATATCACCGTATCGGACATCGCCGCCGTATATGATGATGTTTTCATCAACGGTGAGCATGGGCGAATCCTTGAAAACGGTGTTACCATCCTTGTCGCAGTCGCTTATAGCATTATTGTGAATGTTCATGCGGTGAATCTGTATGTTCTTGTCCTTGTACTGCTCATATACGATGCCGAGTGCAAGAGTAAGAATCTTTTCGCCGCCTGTAATGTCAAACGCACAGTCATCATAGGTTTCTACAATATCCGAAAGCAGGCGAACAGCGTTTGCAAGATTGCTTTTAGAAGCAGTTCTCGGGATAAACTCAATATCGTATCCTCTATCTGCAAAAACACGCTTGTAGTTTGCAATATGTCTGTTCAGCTCTTTCATATCGTTGCCTATGATTATCACACGCTCCGGAACGTCGGTAAGGCAAATACACACGTTTTCTATTGCAGTTCTGTCAAAAAACTCAATATAAGTCATTTTTCTACTCCGTAAAACCAAGGGGCTGTAAAAGCTTTTTTACAGCCCCTGTTTTTTAATCTACACGCTTGAGAACTATGGTTTTTTCGTTCTGAGTGAGCAAAAGGTCACCGCTACTGAACTCAAAAGTATACTCTGTGGTAGTCTTTATACCAAGCAAGCTTGTTGTGATAAGAAGTGTATCCTCCTCAACAGCATAGTCAAACTTGGTTTCAACAAGATTCTTCATTGAGCCTGTGCCGTCATCGTTGAAAACATAAATGGTTTCGGTAATGACGCCGAGTATATTCTCCTGATGACTCCATTTGCCCACAACTGTGTTGCCTAAGACCTGACATGAGCAAAGCATAATAGCCGCTACAAGCAAAAGTGATGTAAACACTCTCTTTTTCATTTTAAATACCTCTTTTATTTGTGTAAAAACTTAATTGTAATTGTTCTGATACGTTCATTTTGTGCCCAGTTGATTCGGTTTGTATCAATCCGCTTGTCAACCTTTGCGGCAGCCCTTATAACTGCAAAGACATCTGATGAACTGCTTGCAATCCATGAGAATGCCGCATCATAAACCGCTGCAGAAGCACATTTGAACGTAAAGAAGTCCTGCTTGGCAGTTGCCGCATTTACTGCAATTTCCTTGATTCTGTTAACATCAAAGCTTGTAAGAACAAGGTTATTGTGGGTATAGTAATTTGCACGTGTTGCAGTAAGCACAGGCATTTGAATAGGACATCTGGAGAAATCACGGCTGCGCTGCATCTCCTCGGTGGTAAGACCGAAATATGAGAAGCCGAGGTCGTAATTCTTAACCGACTGAATAGTGTTGGAGCTATCGTCCCAGGTGGTGTCGATGTAATAATAATCGCCGTCCATCTTTACGATATTCCATGCATGAGGACCGCTTGTACCGTCCGAGCAATGTGCAATACCCGCTGCATACGCAGACTCTATGCCGCATTTCTGGAGCAAATACTGCATTGCCCTCGCATATCCGGCACAAACCGCCTCGTGGTCAATGAATACTCCGCAAATGGTTCTGATATAGTCTATTTTATCCTCAGGAGTACCGCCCTCTGCCGCTTCTATATTGAGCTGAACGGTATCATAGTCCACAGAGTTTATCATCTTTATCTGCAGATTGAGTGCAACGTCATACGCAGTCATAGAGTCGTCGATACCCTCAAGATACTTCGCAGCCGCCTCGTCAATACGGACCTGAAGCGCCGCACATTCCTCGGCAGTTGCACCGTAGTGGAATATCACCTTATCGCCAAGACCGCTTATATTATTGTACCAGAAGATTTCGGGATGGTCGTAAGCTATCATCTTGACTATCCTGCATTTTTCCTCAAAGGTAAAGCCCGCAACGTCTACCGATTCTGCATGCGTCTTTATAGCCTCAAGCATTATATCATATGCCTTTTTCTCCGATTCGGTTGCGTATGAATAATAGAAATACTTTACGTCAGTTTCACGGTCGGGAGCCTCGGGAGTATATACGTCACCGTATTTTCCTGTTTCCGACGTGGGCGTCTTGCGGGGGATAATCTTTGTTGCAGCATCAATGCCCGAAAACTCAAGCAGATACAGGAAAGGATTGTTACTGTACTGCGGCTTTGAAAGCAGTTCGCTTGCAAGCTTTCTGTATCCCTTACCCGAAAGATTTGCATTGCTCTCGTAATAATTCGTTCGTATTGTTACCAGTGAACTATTTCTGATAAAACGCAGATACTGAACCGAAACAAGCGCAATATGTCCCTCTGCAAGTTCCTCGGTAAGGTCAGGCAGATTCTTTCGTTGCCACAAATGCGTAAGCTCTCTGACAAGCATCTCGGAAAGGCTTACCGACGGTATACCGTACTCGGCATGTGCTGTAATACCGTTTTCAACATATGACTTGAACGGCACATCCGTACCTCGACGCATCAGATCCTTATTCTGCTTTAAGGTGTTAACTATCTTGGTAGTTGACTCAAAGCATACGTCATAATCGTCGCCTATAGTAATCGAATACGTACTTTCAAGATAGAGCTTTGCACTTGCCAGATGCTCTTTGAGAGTCTTCTGGTCCTTGCCGACAAGCTGTGCAGCACATTCCTTGCACATCTTTCTGCCGTCATCAAGCGTCGTTATGCCCTCGCCGTTTGCAACACGCTTGCCGCAGAAATCACAGGTAACGTATTCAACATAATCGTCAACCGACTCAAACTTGACATCGCGATTGCCGTAGCCAAGAAGAGTTGACAGTTTGTGCAACGATGTAAAATCGAAGCAATCAGGCTCACGGTCAAGAGTGTAGTAAAGGAAACGGCTCTTGTCATTTGCATTCATGTACCATGTAAGGTACTCGTAAACAGGCTCAAACAGTGTTGCAAGAATATTCTCACCGGAGGTAGCAAGCATGGATACAACACCAAGCTCTACACTGCTATCCTCGATAATCACAAGTTCAAAATCGTTTTCGGAGAAGATGCTCTCCTCTGCCTCAACGGTCATTTTCGGAATAATGGCAGGAATTCCGTTATCAAACGAAATCTCACCGTGAAGCACGGGACAAACAACAACGCTATCCGCAACAGACGGGAACATCGCATGAATCTGTTCGTTGAGCATTGCCGCCGCAAGCAACATTGTGCGGTTGATATCAGCACCGAAGTTACCTGTGAGTCTTATCGACATCATAAGCGCACCCGTGCCGCTTACCGCAAGGCCTGAAGACTTCATAATGTCCTCGGAGCCATCGTTATCCCTTACCTTACCGTATCTACGGAAGGACTGCTTGGCAAAAAAGTCATTGTCCTTGTCGTTAATAGAGTGATAACTGTCTTTTTTAACAGTGTGTGTATACGGGTCGACCTCATAATAACCGTTTGTATGTACCTCTACGGGAGCCTTGAATACGGATATATAAATATCGTTAACCCCGATATCGTCAACCGAGCGGCCGACAACGGTGTGAGCCGTGGGCAATACCTTTTCGATTTTATCGGGAGAAGCACCGACAATATATTCCCTTGCCTGAATGTAGTTGTATACATCTCTGTTACTGCCGCTTACTGCAAGCGATGCAAAAATCTTGCCCTCTTCAGTATCAAGCTTGCGGATAACATAAACCGCACCGCCGTAGAGGAAATTCTGCATTGCAATAAAATTCTGCGTGAGTCTGCTCTTTGGCAAAGGCAGAGTCACCTCGTCATCAGGACGAACCAGAATTATATTGTCACGGCAATTAATCATGTCGAAAAGCTGCCCCTGACGGCGTAGGAAAACCTTGTCCTTCGGGTCATAAACGCCGCTTTCATCAAAGTCAAGCGATGAAGAATACTCAAAGTAATTGTATACCTCGAGCGAGTCTGCACGGTCCACGCCGTAAATCTCAAGTATAGCACGGAGAATACCGTTGATATCCTTTTTGTCAACGTACTCCTTGAACGACGCAACTCCGCCGGCAAGATAAAGTATCTCTTCCTCGGAAATGCCACCCGAATTAGCCTTTACAAGTATCTTCTGGGCAACCTCTTTTTTGCCGGTCTGACTCACGGGAATTCTTACTGTACGGTCATTAAGCCAAAGCTTATCAATATTGTCAACATAGTAGTCACGCATCATATACTGACGTGAGAATACTATTACAAGCGCAGGCTTATCCGATACCATTGAGGCGTATCTGCGTATCGCCGCAGGCAGATTGTCGCCAGAGTCGATAGCGATGATTACAGAATACTCATCGGGATTGTAGAAACGCTTATTGAGTCTTAACTTATCAGCATCTGCACTGACAAGCATCTGACCGCTGTTTGCATTGAGCGATTCTGCAATATTTGCATAAGGAATACTTCCCTCCGCAAACACAGTTACGTTTGACGCACCCTTTTCAAGACAAAGCAGTGCCATATTGATTACAGCACCGATTTCCTCCTCGGTGTTGACAAACTGCGTAGCCACACGCTTGCCCTTTTCATCTGCACGGCTCTCATAATTGTAGCAACGTACAAGGGTTTTTGCACTGTAATGCATTGCATCTGCAGAAATAAAATCAACAGACAGCATATTGGTAAGCACACGGTCAAGACCGGGCGTTCTTGTATCGTCAAAGCACATGTATCTTATGGGATGTGCCATGTAGCGTATGCGGTATTTGCCATCCTTGCTGTTTTTAGCAAGTGTCGCATTTGTCTTTGTGATATGCTTAAGTCTTGTGTTAAGCAAAGACATCTGTCTTGAATAATTGTTAACCGTTCCGAGCGTGTCTACAAAAACAACGGTATCAAGCAGATTGATAAACTTTGAGTGCTCTCGCTCAAAATGTGTTGAACAAATATAACCGAGCGTTGTAACGAGAATACAGTTGTCATCAACAACCGCCTCCTCGATTACATCATGCTCTCCGCTGATTTTAACGATTCGCCATATCGGGTCGTCAAAATCCACGGCATCTTTGCTGAAGTTCTTGCAATAAAGGCTGGACAACTCCGACAAAGCTTCATTTAAATAATTATATACCGAATCAATCTGCGCTTCGTCATTGCAGACAAAAATCATATTGTCGCCGCGTACGGAAACGATGGAAAGATAGCGGAGGAAATACATCGCAAACTCCGAAAAGAAGTTGCCGCTGATAAGCACGCTCTTCTCTTTTTCGGTAGCCTCAACAATCCTGTCAAGGCACTCAAGATATACTTCCTTCTGAAGTTGAGGATTGCGGCGGTCATTTTCAACCGCCATACCAACGTATTTTGTGATTTCGCTATGCTCGTTTGCAGAAAGCTTTTCCTGCAAGGTTTCCGAAAGCTTAACGTCACATGCATAGTGACCGCCAAAATGCTTTTTAACCTCTTTGTCAATAGCCTCTACGTCAACTCGCAATGGTGTTATTTCAAGATTGACGGCTTTAAGAATATCGGGACATTCGTCAACCGCTCTGCGTATTCCCTCAAGGAAGAAATACGACTGCCATATAGCCATAAGAGTTATCGAGGGGTAGATATATCCTGCGCTGAAGAGCATGGATATAAACTTGTAAGGAAGCCAAGAGGCACCAAAAAACGCAGGAATTAAGTAAAGTGTAAATACAATCGCATATGCAATAGAAAGCAGTATCGCCAGCGCAAACAGCACCTTTGCAACGAAAAACCATGTTTCGGTATGGAAAAACTTAATTACCGCACGGTTAATTCTCTGCCCAAGGCTGAACTTGCCATTCTTCTTTTTCGGATTTACAAAGTCCTTCTTCTTCATGCCGATTCTGAAGAACTTCGAAAGAAAGATGTACAAAGCTCCGATACCGAAGTTGATAAACACAGTAGCAAACAGTTTTATCAGATACGCAACTCTGCCTGTTGTGGCAAATCTGCTTGATATCCACTGTATAAAACGCCACGAGCCTATCCACAAACCAAGCTCCTTGAACAGATAGAGCACAATTGTAACCAGAATAAGGTAAACAAAAGTGAATATCACCGTTTTAAAACGCTTGTAGGTAATCTTGCCCTCTCTGTCATTGCCAAAAGTTATATACTCAAGGGCAAACGGGGCCGCCATAAGGAGGACAGAAACCATTATCAAGCATATTTTTGTAAGCGTAATCAAAAAACTCATCGCTTTCCATCCTCCTTTTCAATATTTTCAAGCAATTCTGTATCAATAACCGAATAGAACTCACGGTTCTCACGGCAACCGCAGAACGAATATACATATTTTATCTTACCTGGGGCAGGAGTTTTACTGCTCGCAGCCGCCTCGCCGAACTCTGCCTCGTCGCACTCCATATCCTCGATAATATTGCCAACAAGCTCCATGCGGTCATAGAGCCATTTGCGGTGGTGACCAAGCTTTGCACTTGCCATCATGCAGCAGGACTCGTAAAACTCAACGTCAAGCTTGTATTCATATACGAAACGGAGTGCAGGCGCGTAGAACGAAAGCAATCGGTCATATTGTTTAACCGCCTCTGCATTCTCTGCAATAACCTCGTCCGACTTTTTAACGTATTTATCCCATTCCTTGCGATACTCTTTTCGCTGATTGAGCGATACAAATGTAAACACGATGTACAAAAGTACCGTGGGGATAGCAAATGATGCAGCCGCTGTAAGCATGGTAAGCAGGTTTTTGGTGATTGCCTCCCATTGAACAACCAGATACGGTATATACAGCACGATCATTGCTATAAGCATACCTAATGCAACCGCACGGATACGCTTAAGACTCTCGGTTATCTGTGCTACTCTTGTAACAAACCAGTTGCACTGTTCCTCTATATCCGTAACAGCAACCGATCTGCCCGCAACGAAACGCAGATACTCCATCTGCACAGTTTCATATGCCTTTTTCGCCTTTGTCTTGATGTTATTGAGAGTTGCGGTTTCTTTTTCGTCTTTAGCGTAGTTTACTGCTACACCCTCATCATCGATCTCGTCATAAGCAACGCTCACCTTGCGACGCTTAAGCATTGCCTCTTCGTTTTCAAGCGAGCGTCCCGCATATCTTGCAAGCACATCCGCAACGCTTGACTGCAAACGCTTCAAATAATCAATATGATGCTTACGAAGAGCCTTTGCTGCAGAATAATACTCCTCTTCTGTGGGATTATCTGTAAGTGCCGCTGTGTAGCCACGCTTTCCGTCATAGTCAAAAGGTACGTAATTTGCATCGGAAAGCAGATTGCCATGATCCATCTCGGATGTAACAACTGCCTTTTTAACCGTTGATTTTACAGGTGCGCCTTCATCAACCTTCTTCTTTTCTTCCTCTGTGGGCTCTACGTCCACCATGTCAAGCTCAACGCCCTTGTTTCCAAACTCGTCAAGCTCAAATTTTTCATTGTTAAAGGCATCAAGCTCAGGCGCCATACCAAGTTTGTGATAAAGTCCCGCTACATTGCTGACTTCACGGTACGCAGCTCCGTATTCCTTTTTCTTTCTATGTAAATGCGCACAAACCTTTCCCCAATCAAGTGTGGGAAATGCCTTGCCAATTCTTTTTCCGATTCCGTTTTCAATACAATCCGCAATAAAAAAGCTGAGTCTTAAATCACGCTTTACACGCTCACACTTGTTGTTGCTGCCTGCTCTGCGGTTGGTTACAAATGAAATATCCGATGTTGTGCTGTTATTATCATGCTTTTCTTTGAATATTTCACCGAACATCTGGGCAAGCGGTGTATCAACAGAATCGTAACTTGCCATTGTGCGCAAAAAACTGTCAATTTGCGATTTATATATTCCAAGAACTCCCTTTACGGTTTCGGGTACAAACAAATCATTGGATTTTTCCAAAAACTCGTCTGCAGTAACATTCGGGTTCTCTTTAATAAGATTCAGAACAAAGCTATTGAACTTTTCATCTTCAGGGAAACCCAAAAATTCCTTTGCGTATTTATTCCTGCGCTCGATACCGTCAGGAGTAGTGTCATCTCCGTCTGTAGGTACGCTGTTTTCTTCAAAAATAATCAAAGTCTGCTCAGGGCGTCTTCCGCTTTCCTCAAGCTCCCTTATAAGTGTGCAAATAAAAAACTGCTTTATAAAAGTCTTTGCCACTTTCAAAAATGCAAATCTGTCTCTGTTTTCTTCAAGCGGTATTGACACATACTCTTTGAACGAAACAAGATCTACATAGATCAACAGATTAAAACTGTTATTGATGTTCTTATAGCTGTCAATCAATTCACCCATTCGGCGGGCACAGCTTTCATATCCCGCATCCGAGTTCCAGTCCTTGATAGGGCAGTCGAGAGAAACCAGTTGGCGCATTTCATGCTCAATTTCGAGAAGATTCTCATAATTATCCAACTTTTTTCCTGAAGTATTTATGAAAAAGGTATGCATTTTAATCTCCATTCTGCCGCAAAGCGGCATTGCAACGTGCAACAACCCGTAGTTTAATCATATTCTTGCTGTTTTTCACGCTTTCCCCTACCAACAGTCTGCCGTCTGCAGAGGGGCGTTGCCGCCCCTCGCAAACCTGCAGGTTTAAATCAGCCTTCGTAAATGTTATTACTCTTTGCGTCCTTCCAATGTCTGATAAGTTCAATGTCCTTATCCTTGCGGTCGCTCGAATCGTAAACTCTCTTGCAAAGCATGTAGCCCTTTGTTCTTGCCTTTGCCTTTTCTTCGTCCGTGTCGCCGAACTTATGTCCGACAAGCTCGATGAACAGATTTTCAAGAGATTTAACAAGTGCTGCTTCGATATCATCCTTAGGCTTGGGGGAGTTGTGATATCTTACAATAATTGAAACTGCATTAAGCTCATCCGAGGAACCGAGACCGCCGACGTGCAGCTTATCCGCCTTCTTATCCTCAGCAACGATAAGCTCGCCGTTTTCGTCATATTCCTCAACCGCAGAAGCCTTGTGTCCGCGGAGAAGTTCGGTATCCTCATAGTTAGAACCGCTGCCGATGTTTGCACATTCCTTTAAGAATCTGCCCTCAAGACGCTTGCCGTATGCCATGAACTCGCCGTCAATCTTAAGTGCGGTGAGAAGCAAATCAAAATCTGCTCTGCCAATGGGCTTGCCGTCATACTTGATAGTTTCGTTCTTGAGGAACTCTCCGTGAGCATTATGCTTTGTACGGAGCATCTGGAAATTGCCATACTTGTTAACGGTAATCAAACCGTAAGCAATAGCGAACCAGAAATAACGGTAGAACTTCTTATCCTCATCAGCCTGCTTTTCAGGGGTGATATAAGGCAGGTAGAGGTGCCATGTCTTATCAAGATGGGGAGTGTGAACGAGAGCCTCTTCGTGACCGTCGCCAACCTCCTTAACCATATCCTTTACAACGTTGCAGTAGCTGGCATAGTATTCGCCATCCTTAAGCTCGTTGAACTTATCAACGTACTGTGCCGCAATACCGTATACCGCACGGTAACAGTCAAGTTCATTCTTGGAATAAGCAATATTCTGTTGCTGAGCAACGTTTATGCCGAGAATTGTGCCGAGTGCCGAACAATTCTGTGCCACAACGGGATTGAAGCCCCAGAATGTCTTGCGCTTTCTTGTAGGAATAAAGTCTTCAGGCTCTTCATCAACAACGTCAGAGGAAAGATGCTCGTCCTCATCCTCATCATCAGGAAACTCCTCGCTTGTAACAAGGAAGGGCGCCGCAGTATCCATGAGTCGCTTCTTCATTGCTTCCATAGCAAGCAGATATCTTCTCTGGGTTGCCGCAGTATCATTGGATTCGTCAGTTTCGGTGTCAACATCGAGGAACGGATTGTCCGATTCGTTATCCTTAATAGCCTGCTGCTTTGCCTCGTATTCAATATCGCTGCACTTGCAGATAGCCGAATAGATATCAAGATCAATGTCATCCTTATGACGCTTTTTGAGAATATCTGTATAGGTTGCAATTACATCACGGTAGAAAGCGTTTTCAAGGCTCTTGCCAACATAATCCTTATTATTCTCTGCATCCGGTCTTTCGCTTGCGCAGAACTGACCGTAAAGCGCCTTTACAACAACACCGTTAATGCCCGCCTCGCTGCCGGCAGTATCAAGACCGATTGACTTGTAAAGTGCTTCCTTTTCTTTTTCGGTCGCACAAACGTAGATAACCTTATGCTCAAGAGTTTCATTCTTCTCAACGTTCTCACCGATAGCCTTTGCAAGAGTATTGGAAACCTTGGGAAGCTTCTTGAAGAAGTCTTCTACACCGTCAATAAGTGCCTTAAGACGCTGACCAAACAAAACAGCCAGTCTGTACTTAACCGCAAGAATAGCGTAGCTTCTGCAAAGCTCTGCCTGACCGGTTATATGCTGATAATAAAGGTTCTTGAAAATCTTAATGAACTTCTTTTCGTTCTGGAGGAAGCCGTTGCTCTCAAGGAACGCCTTGGGAGAATCCTCGGTCTTTCCTGTTGCGGGATTGTCAAATTTAATCTTCGGCTTGCCCTCTCCGTATCCCTTTTCAGCAGCAGTACGCGGCTTATCGAGAAGGATATCGTCCTTGAGGGAGCTGAATTCGGTGCTGAGCTTGTAAATCAGGTATCTTGCCGCTACGGGATGAATGAAAACTGTCTGGTCATCACTGTTCTTCTTTGTGAACAAACCGTAAACAGATGCAGCGTTATCCTGATTGATATCACCCATATCTGCGGGGAAAATAAGGTCAAGAACGTCTTCTGCAAGCGTTTCGGTAGCCTTATCAATATCTTCAAGTGCCTGAGTAATAGCTCTTTCCTTGCTGTTAACAGTGTTAAGCAGGGTTGCACGGGTATCGGTGGTTCTGTCAAGCCATGACTTTGCAAGGCGGAAGTCTGCAAGGTTACCGGAGTCGGCATTATCAACAGCCTTTTCAACAGCCTCATCAACAAGAGTCATGAAGTCTTCAACCTTATCTGTATATGAAACTTCAATCTTTCCGTCAAGATTTTCGTCGCGGGATTCGTTCTTGACATCCTTACCTATCTTGGTAAACAGACGGTCGTTGCCAACCTCCTTGCCGGTGAGTGCAGCCTTTGCATCGAAAAGACGTACATACTCATATCTCGGGTTGATACGCTCGGTAATAACAGTGCCATTCTTTTCACGTTCTTCCTCACGCTTCTGCTTTGCAAGGATCTCATCGTCAAGCTTTCTCCAACCGTTGGAAAGAGCGTCCTGCGAAGCACGGAGTGCACAGTAGCGGAGAATATCCTCTGTAGGATACTTTGCCTTTGCAGTACCGCAAGAGCCGAACAGAGGCTCGGGACTCTTTTCATAACGCTTGAAAAGATTGTCCTCTTCTGAATAAAGGTCATCGTGCATGGGAGCGTAAAGCTGCATGTAAACCAGACGTGAAATCACACGCTCATACTGCTCAAGTTCTTTAAGACCGGAGCCGCCCTCTGTAATATTGTCAACAAAGAACGCAAAGTCAAATACAGGCTGACCGTCGGAAACGTCCTTCTCGCTGTCGAACAGATTGTCAATAGTTACAGGGAGGAACGTCTTCATACCCTTGGTCTTGATCTTGGTAATTGCATTAAGCTCACGGATTGCGGCATATGCATTTGCATAAAGACTCTGGGTTTCGTTTTCATCGTTGCGGATGTCGTCGAGCGTGTCGATGAAAACATCGGGGAGAACCAGAATACCTCTTATGGTAATGGGGCATTTCTTCTTGTCAAAAAACTTTCTGAGCCAGAGTGCAGTCTGAATAAACATACCTGCACCGGTACCGCCTGCAAGAGAGGAAACAAGCATTACACGGATTTCCTTACCGTCACGGTAATTGAAAAGCTCGTTTATAGCAACCTCAAGCTCATGGATGCTCTCTTTGGTTTCGGCTGTATCCAGAAACGCAAGACGGGACTTGACACGCATCTGAGATGCACCGTCCTTCATATTCTCCTTGAGGAGCGAGGGGGATTCGGGCATCCATTCACGCACACCGCGGTTATTGTAAAGCTTTATGTAGTCGGCTATTTTTCTGTCCTTGCTCGTTGCAATAACAGGGATTACCGAGCCGCCGTCTACGAGCTTATCTCTGTCGTTGTCATTGGTGTCGAGAACCGCACAGCAAATGTTTCCGTCATTAATAGGAATACGCTTCTTGTTCAAATCCGAAGCCACATAATTAACGATACGGCTACCTGTGCCGCCAAGACCTAAAAGTAAGGTTTGTGCCATTTTTACTACCTCCGGTAATATTATATTTAAATTTTACATTTTTACTGAATAACAGAATGCGTTAGCCGATTCTATAACTTCTCTCTGTCCTGAACCGGCCTTGGGGGTTGACACATCTGCATTTACAAAATAGAAGAGCGAATCATCCTGCGAAATAAACTGATTCTGCTCGTCGGAAACACAGGTAGGTCTGATTTCATCAATCGGCAATGCGTCTTTTTCCATACAGTAATCCGCTATTTCCTTTGTAGAGGACAACTTGAATTTTACACTCTTTGCCGGCTTTACACTGCCAACGTACCACGGGAATCCGTTAGTACATTTAAGCTGATCGCCCTTTGCTGCAGTTATCTCAACGCCTCCTACAGAAGCCGAGAAATCCTTAAACGGATTGATAAGACACAAGAAGGTGTGAAGCCTGTTATCGTTTTCGGGATTCAAAAACGAATTGTATTTTGCAATTTCATGCTCTGCAATATACAAAGAGTGACCGCCCTTTGACATTTTGGTAATATCTCCCACATAAAGCACACCGCCCTTTGCAAAACGCGGTTTTGTAATCATACGTACAATATATGCGGTTATCAGAATTGCAAGTACAATGCATGTAATAAGCGGCAGCCATACGTTGAGCAAGCGGTATGAAAGCGAAGCCTCAACAACGTCTATTACCGTGCTTGCACTGCCGTATTTATGATTAAGCGTAACGGTGATGTCCCCATCGGGAAGACCGAAGTAGTAGTACCAGTTGCAAAACCACTTGCAAAATGTAATTACATGCTCTGTTTCAACGTACGGTACAATAGTTATTGTGCCGTCATCAGCAACCGAAACATCAAGCATAACTGCCGCATACTCCTCGTTAACGCTTGCCGAAATCTGGTTTTCCACCTTGCTCTTCGGAAGAGGAGTACCGTCCTTGGTGATCTGGAACGATGCACCGATCTTATTGCCGTAGAACTCGGTTTTAACGATGCTGTCCGTAACACCCAGAGCGTTTACCGCGAAATCGGCAGACAGTACCGTGTAAAGAGCAGAGGTTTTAACCTCGCCTCTCTCGGTCATTATGGAACAAGTGACATTTACATCATATGCGCCGTCCTCGCCCACTCCGCCGGGAATCATTGCCGTCTTGGGAGTAAACACAATAGAATTATCGGTATATGTAACGGTACCGTCATTACCGTCAAGGTCGAGGGTCACTGTAGCATCAAGTGCCTCAAGCTCTGCCTTGCTGTTAATCGGGATTCCGTCCTTGAACACCGCAAAGCAAACAGTCATATCGGTGTTTGCAGCAAGGTCGCTGATTCTGATACTCTTTGTTCCTGTACCGCCATAGCTTGCGGCAAGCGTATATACGGGAACATACTCATGCGGAGTGAACTCCTTTGAATAATCAATGGGATTGAAGCCCTCGATAACTACCGAAGCAATTATCTCGGTGAGCACATGTTTTACCTCGTGTCCCTCAAGCACCATTTCCTTTCCCGTAACCTGCTGCACAGTCTCGCCGTTTTCCTTTACGATAATCTCGAAAGTGGTGCCACTCGGCATAAGCGAGGGAGAAATCTCATTATCGGTTCCCATTTCGTAGATCTTGCAGGAAAGAGCGATAACATCGCCCTCCATAACCTCGTCAAGCTCGTCGAGATCCTCAATTTCCTTACCGTTAACCGTAACGGTCATTCTCATTTCAAGAGCAGGCTCAAACAGTACCACAATATCGTCAAGTTTTACGTCCTTGTCAAACTTGATTTCGTACGTGCCTGCACCGATATTGCGTTGCGAATCACCTATCAGATATGCACTTGCCTGAAGTTCCGGGTAAAACGCTCCGAAAGAGAGATACGCCTCTCTGCCAATCGGTATATCATTTTCACCCTCATACTTTGCACTTACTATCTTTGCACCCGACTTCTGTGCAAATACCGCAATATTCAGAAGCGGCATTGATGACGAAACACGAACGGTTTTTGAATCAACCTGCTTTACGGCTTTTTTATCAAGACGGGTTCTGCCCGAAATACGGTCCGCCATACTTGACATTGTATCTATAATATCAAGTGCTGTTTCGGCAGTATAGGTGTAAATCCCTTTGTCGTTGTTGCTTTCGGGCGAAACAACGTTCTCACCTATAGCCAAAAACGTTATCTGCGGATGCGTACCGTTTGCCATGACGCTGTCCGAAAGCGTATTGAACTTTTCGGTCAGGTCTTCTTCAATATCTTCGATTGTAAGATTCGTGTACTGATACTCATTGAACACACCGTCAGTCAGTACAACAAGCCAATACTGCGTATTAGGATTTGTATCTTGCACATTAAGCAGCTGCTTATGTGCAAGCTCCACCGCTTCAAAAGGTGTCGACCCGCTATCCTGATGCTTCCTTATCGAATCCACAGACTCCTGAATTCCGGATGCCGACAAAACAACGCTTTCGGGCTGATACCTTGAACTGCTCTCTGCACTTGACATATACGTAATGTAGAGCTGATCTTCTTCATTCAGCATTCCGCAAAACGCCTGCATAGCATAGTTTGCATATGGCCACTCCTCATCCATACTGGTTGAGTCATCATATACGACCGAAACGACCTTTCTTATATACAGTGACTCTGCCGATGCATTAAGCACCATGCAGAACACCGCCGTAACAACAACCGTTAGTGTTATTAATAGCGCGAATAGTTTCTTCATTTTTTCCCTTTCCGCTTGGTTTTTTATTCTGCTTTGTTTTTCAGCATGCCGTCAAGCTCATCGGTATAAATATCCAATGCCTTCAGCAAAAGCGACGTTTCCTCGTTTTTGTCAAACAAGAGAACGAGAGATAAAAAGGTGTTCCAGGTCATTCGCCTTTTTTTGTTTTCAATAAGCATTACCGTATAACGGCTGCTGCCGATAAAGTTTGCCAAAGATTCCTGCGAAAACTTCAGTTTCTTACGCAGCACCGGCAAATTCTCGGTCATTTTATCAAGCAGAATATCCTTTGCTTCCGTTGTCAAAGCGAACCCTCCTTTATAGTATTACAAGCCCCGACGGTATCGGGGCTTTGGAAATTTTAGTTTTCTTCAATAAACTTTTCAATGCTCATCATGCCTTTGCTTACTGCGAGGAACTTGTCATTATACTCGTCAACGGTAACGCATGTGCAACCGATGATATAATTAATGGTTTCCTCACCAAGGACGCTATCCCTGATTACGTTTGTCATTCTGAACGCAACAGAGCCGTCGGAAATATCATAGTCAAACGCACCGTTTACAATCGAACTTGTTGCAATACATGTTACAATCGCACCGTCAACACGCTTATCCTCAGGGAACTTGAACGGCATGGGTGACATAATTCTTACGAGCTGAAGATTAACGTCGATAACAACAAAAATCTTCATCGGAATATCTTCACCGCCCATAGGGAGATAAAGCGTTATTTTTTCATCGGTTTTTTCAACCTCTTCATATGTCCAATCCTTGCTTTTAAAATATGCACAAAATGCATCGTATGCCTTCAAGGCACAAGCCTTTTTTGCTTCATCCATCTTTTATGCCCTCCTTACTTATTTTCGCTTTCAATAAACTGCTCTAAAGTAACCAAGCCCTTTGCGAGCATCAGCAACTTGTCGTTATACATATCCACGGTTTTGCAGAAGCGGATAATGATGTGCGCAAATGCTCCCTTGCCGAGAGTAGCACCGGCAAAGCAGTTTATCATAGAGAAAATTATACTTTCGTTTGCAATGTTGAACTCAAAGCAACCCTCGATAAGCTTATTGTTAATGATTGATACTGCGATAGCCATATCAAGTCGCTTATCTTCCGGAACGGAAAGCGGCATGCGTGACAGAGTTCTGATAACACCGCGTTCAGCATCCACCTTTACCATAAACTGTATCGGCAGATCCTCACCGCTTGCACCCGATGTGATTACCAGATCTTCCTCATTCTTATCGTACTTCCAGCCGTCCTCGTCAAGAAACTGGCAAAGCGCTTTGTACACTTCTTTCGCTTCAGCGAGCTTTTTTTCATCAACTGCCATAATACCCCTCCTCGGTTATATATTAATAAATATTTTATTTAGTACGTATTGCATGACACAAACACCATATATTGTGCAATGTCACCGCAAGCCTCAATATGTTGCATTATATCACATTTTGTTGAAAAAGTCAATATTTTCCGGCATATACTGTTATTTTTTGCAACTATAATATATATCTATATCATTTTTCTTCAAAAAAGGAAAAAGACCATGCCGCAGCATGGTCTTTCGCCGAAATGTAAAATCTTTATATAACTCCCTGTGCCAACAGGTCCTCCAGCACATCAGAAACATGCAACGGAGAAACCAGATTATCAGCAAGGAGCTTTTTTATTCTTTCGGCAGTAGAACGGTCCTGTGCAATGTCCTCAGCATAAGCTTCCCCTTCACACGGTTCGGTTGAACTGACAAAAAGAGTATAGGTATGGTTTCCTTTTTTAATCATATACGTCACAAAGGCTTCACCGACTCTCTTTACCGTTGGGAGAAAAAGGGGATTGATTTCGCCGTGCTTCAAACAACTCACCTCTTCGCAATTCGATGTTTGCACAGTATACAAATACTCTTGCACAAAGCATGACGGACAAATACAGCTGTTTTCACAAATCCGTGCGTTTGTTTATGTTCAGAAAATACAAAAATCAGATTATGAGCGGCGGTTTTCAATCCCTTTTACCGTCATTTTTATAAACACCGCCGTAAGCTTTTCAAGCAAACACAGTCAATGAGCATATCCGAAGCAATATTTAAACGGAAAATTCATTTACATATATTAATTTTTACAATATCCGACATATTTTTACATTATGTTTATAAATATTCATATATCTACATTTTTCGACAGAATCTACATATGATTTCGGGTATAAACTGTGATATAATCATGTTGATTTATAAATTCATAATGATTATTCAAGGAGCAAAAAATGAAACATATTCCCGAACTTAAAAAGCCTGCGCAGAACCTGGTTTTTTTGTGTCTTTTCATTATATTTATATACACGGCATCCGCATATTTTACGGTTACGGCACCGTCACCGCTCCGTGCTATCGAATTCTTGGAAAGCACACTTGCAGCAACCGCAATTTCGCTCGGCGGCGGACTTTTGCTCGACATTGAACTCCGCCACTCCGAGCGCAAAAACTGACATAATACATCTTGCAAAGCGTATAAAACAAGAGTATAATTATTACAATAACTGTAAAGGTGCGTGTCAGCAATGGACAAGGACTACTCATATTTGACAGAAGAAAAAATCAGCGGCGAGAGTATTTTCGACGGTATCGTGGTTCACCTTGAGCGTGACAAAGTAAGACTGCCGAACTCCCATGAGGGTGTGCGTGAGGTCATAAGACACGTCGGTGCAGTATGCGTTATTCCCGTTTTTGAAAACGGAGACGTGCTTGTTGAAAGGCAGTTCCGCTATCCCCACGCAAAGGTTTTGCTTGAAATCCCTGCAGGCAAACTTGATTCTAAAAGCGAAAATCCGCTCGACGCCGCAAAGCGTGAGCTTTTTGAAGAAACAGGCTATACTGCCGAAAGCTTTACTCTGCTCGGTGAGCTTTATACAACGCCTGCATTTGTTGACGAGGTTATTCACATGTACCTTGCAACAGGTCTTGTATCAAAGGACTCAAAGCAGCACCTTGACGAAGACGAGTTTCTGTGTGTTGAGCGTATCCCGCTTGATACGCTTTGCGATATGGTAATGAACGGCGAGATTCCCGATGCAAAAACACAGGTAGCCGTGCTTAAGGCAAAGAGGATATACGATGAGAGAAAAGAGTAATACCTGTTGTTTTACGGGACACAGAGATATATCTGCGTTTTCCTATCACGATTTGCTTGAAAAGCTCGACCCGCTTGTGATGCGGCTTATCAAAAACGGATATAAATACTTTGCCTGCGGAGGCGCTCTCGGCTTTGACACCTTTGCCGCAATGTATATCTGCTCGCTGAAAACACGAGGCTTTGACGTTAAGCTTGTGCTTATTCTCCCCTGCAAGGATCAGACCTCCAAGTGGAGCGACTATGATAAACACGTGTATGAGGTTATACGTTCAAAAGCAGATGAGGTCATCTATACCGCCGAAGCCTATTACACGGGTTGCATGCAAAAACGCAACCGTGCATTGGTAGATGCAAGCTCGGTCTGCATTTGTTTCCTTTCAAACTACGGCAAAAGCGGTACACGGCAAACCGTTGATTATGCAATGTCCATGGGTGTGCCTGTTGTAAATATTATTGATTAGTTTTAAAAAAACTATTGACAGGCTATAATATAATATGTATAATACAGATGGATAGGAATAATTCTTATTTTTAAAAGGAGATTTAATATGGAACTTAAAGGCTCAAAGACCGAACAGAATCTTTTACTCGCATTTGCAGGCGAAAGCCAGGCAAGAAACAAGTACACCTATTTTGCAAGCGTTGCAAAAAAAGAAGGCTATGAACAGATAGCCGCTATCTTCCAGCAGACCGCCGACAATGAAAAGGAACACGCAAAAATGTGGTTCAAGGAGCTTGGCGCTCTCGGCAACACCGCAGAAAACCTCGCCGCTGCAGCAGAGGGCGAGAACTATGAGTGGACCGATATGTACGCAACCTTTGCAAAAGAGGCAGAGGAAGAGGGCTTTACCGCACTTGCGGCAAAATTCCGTCTTGTTGCGGCAATCGAAAAAACTCATGAGGAAAGATACCGTGCACTTCTTAACAACGTTGAAATGCAGAAGGTATTTGAAAAGAGCGAAGAAACCATGTGGGAATGCCGCAACTGCGGTCATCTCGTAATGGGCAAAAAGGCTCCGCAGATATGCCCTGTTTGCGCTCATCCTCAAAGCTATTTTGAAGTAAGAAAAGAAAATTATTAATCAAAAGGCGACGGCAATGCCGTCGCTTTTTTAATAAAGATGTCACGTAAATTATTGTTTATGGGAGTAACAGCGACGAGCAATAATGTAGGGCGGGGGTTTATCTCCCGCCGCAAGCCGTCATTAGATGTTATACATGCGGCAGGAGCAAGCCCCTGCCCTACCGGTTTGTGGTTTCCATTTTACTCCCCTAAACAATAATTTACAGCTGTGCGGTTTTTAATTCTTCGGCTATTTTCAGCATCATGGCTTTATCAACCTTGCATACCTTGCGGTCGTAGGTCAAAAGACCGTTGGTTTCATCCTCTACGTCAGAAAGCTGAGTATAGATTGCGCCCGAAAGCCCTGCTTTGGCGGCAGGAATAATCTCCTCACGGTAGAGTTTTTCAAGCTCCATGTTGAACTCCTCTGCGGTGTTTAAAATCTTATATCCATAAGTCTTTTTCAGATTGAACGAATGTTCGGGAAGCTTGTATACGTAGCCGCCGAACTCAGAGAGAAGCATGGGCTTATCGCCAAAATCCGCCTTGAACGGCTTAAAGTAGACGTGCGGACTGTCAATATCGCTTTCGCACCCCTCAAACCATCCCGAAGCGGTGTCAACAAACCTTGTGGAGTCAAGCTCTTTAAGTCTTGCATACATTTCGCTGCCGCAGAACTGTCCCCATCCCTCGTTGAATACCGTCCACATGCAGATGCACGGATGATTTTTGAGTGCTTTGACGGTTTCCTCCATTGCGGATATAAAGTTTTTGCGTGTACGCTCATCCTTATGCATCTTTTTATCGTTGCGTTTCTTGAAGCCAAGCGTAGGCAAAGCAGTATCACGCAAAAAAGAATAGTCTCCGTTGTTGACCATGTCCTGAAAAACCACCATACCAAGGCGGTCACAGTCATAGTAAAACTGCTCCGGCTCGACCTTGATGTGCTTGCGGAGGGTGTTGAAGCCAAGCCGTTTCATTGCAAGGATATCGTTTTCATAGCCTTTTTCGGTAGCAGGAGTAAAAATGCCGTCGGAAAAATAGCCTTGGTCAAGCACACCGTGGAAAAAGTACGGCTTACCGTTAAGACAAAGACGGTTTACACCGTCTACTTCCTTTATTTCAAGCGTACGCAGTGCAAAATATGACTCAACCGTGTCATCGCCTGCCGTAACCTTAAAGCGGTAAAGATACGGATTTTCGGGCGACCACAAAACAGGCTCATCAATGCTTATGTGCACACTTCCGCTTTCGAGCGGATATTCCTTTTTGTCAAGCGTCACAAAACCGTCGGTAACTCCCACAGCTTTGATATTTACAAAGTCGCTGCCCGTCTCGATTTCAAGCCTTTCGATATACTTTTCGGGTACGCTTTCAAGCCAAACGGTCTGCCAGATACCGCTTGCGGGAGTATACCACATACCACCACGGTTTGCACTCTGCTTACCGTACGGATAGCGTGTGTCATAGAGCGAATTCACGGCAATTATATCTATAGTATTCTCCTCGTCAAGATATTCGGTTACATCATAGCAAAGATGCGAGTAGCCGCCGAAGTGTTCGCCGAGGTCATTGCCGTTGAAATGCAGGCTCATGCTGCAGTTTACGGCACCAAAGTGCAACAGCACTCTGCCGCGGTTGAAGCCGCTTGGCAGAGTGAATTTTTTTACATATTCAAGCACGGCGAGTCTGCCCATGCTTTCACCTATGCCCGATAGCAGCGATTCGGGCGCAAACGGCACGGTTATTTTGTTCTTTTTTGTCTTTTTACTGCAAAACTCCCATTCGCCGTTCAGGCAGAAAAAGGAGTCACGCACCATTTGCGGACGCGGGTATACGTTCCACGGCTGCATGCCGAGGTTTTCACCGTCACTTGTGTACAGATGTTTTATGTAATCTTTCATTTGGCGTTCCTTTGGTTATATAGGTGTTAAAATACTTGTTCCTGTATGCGGCAGGACTCATCTTTTCATGATACGAAAAGAATTTGACAAACAGCATTTCGTTTTCAAAGCCGAGCTCATATGCAATTTGTTTAACCGAAAGCTCGGACGAATGCAGATAGTCCTTTGCGGCTTTAAGCTTGCTTACGGTTATGTATTTTTTAAGCGTCATACCCATGGCGTTGCAGAATGCCTTGCTTAAATAATCGGGATTATAGCCAAGCTCCTTTGCAATAGATGCAACGGTTACTTTTTCTTTAATGTTTATTCTCACATGCTCAATGGCTTTTTTGATTACGGGCTTAAACGAATCGCTGAGGATGCTGATTTTTTTCAGCTCCTCATAAATACTGAGTGCAAGGGCATCACGTGCATAAACCGAATATGCGGGCGTGTAAGCGATATGCAAAAGCTTTTTTAAAAGCTGCTTTGCCTCGTGATATTCGTTTCCCAAGTAGGTTTTGAACGGTATCGGGAGCGAATCCGTGGTGTAATGCATCCAATAAAACGAGGTACCTCCCTCATAAACCTTATAGCCACGGTGGAGTTTGTCGGGTTCAAGCACTATTATCTGATTAGGATAGAGTTCATACTTTATGCCGTCTTCCTCCATGTATAAGATGCCGTTTGTTACAAAAATCACTTCATAGCTTTTCATAACTCTTTCCATATGTCTATATGGCTCTGTTGTGGAAAGCTCGCCTATCGAACGAAACGAGAATTGTGCATCATCAAGCTTCAACATGTCTGATTTTCTCCATAATTATCGGTATTTGGGTATTGCAACGTGTATGCTGAAATACTACAATTATATTGAACAGTTACATAAATCCTCAACTTATATATTAAATTATATAACAATATGTACCTAATTTCAACCCATACACGTGAGAAATCCCAAAATGGAAAATATAGGATTTTCGCATTTCACGGTGATGGATATTTTTGAAAAACAATATGTCAGGAGGAATAAATTATGAAAAAAACACGACTTATATCCATGCTTCTGGCTTTGGGTATGTTAAGCCCCGGTCTTACCATGGGACTGTCGGCGGCAAGCGTCAAAGAGCTTTACAGCGTAGAGCAGAACTACGTTGCAACCGTGCCGCACGGTACTTCTGCAGCGGAAGCGGTTGCCGCGCTCCCTAAAGCTGCGGCGGCTACCATACTTGACCCGACTCCTATTGATACTGTAGACGAAGCAAGCTATACGTTTGATAGCGGTATAGAAAGCGATTGGCAGCTACTTTCAAACTCTGTTTCGGGTGTTGACGGTAAGATGCAGCTCGCTAAGGGAACAAACGTAAAAGCGGTTGTAGGCGATGAAGCAATGACCGACTACGTTGTTGATTTTGAAATCACCCTTGATGGTGAAATCACCTCCAATGCAGGTCTTATTTTCCGTAATACTGGTGCAACAAATGCAGGTGCAGACTCCTACAACGGTTATTACGTAGGTATCGGCAAACTCGGCACCTCAACCGGTTTTACCATCGGCTATGCAGACGGCAAGTGGCATCAGGTTTCCTCCTTCACACATTCGTTTGAAACAGGAAAAGCATATTCTCTCCGTGTAATCGTCTGGGGAGAAAACTACTACGTGCTTATAAAAGAGGCAAGCGAAACCGATTATACAACCGTTTATACCGGACAGCAGAATTCCAATATGGCAGGTAACGTTGGTCTTCGTGCTTACAATCAGGCATTCAGCGTTGACAATTTTTCAATAAGCCAGCTCACCGATGAGCATTTGAAGTCGGTTGGCGTTACAAGGGTAGAAAATATCAGTATACCGGTTGAAAAATGGGAGTGCGAAACCTACAATGAAAACGTTGCGGGCAGATATGAGTTTGTGGGTACTCTTGCAGAAGGTACATATGCAAACCCCGAAAAAATGACCGCAAAAGCAACCGTAACCGTGCTTGACGTGCCGACCTCTATAGATTACGTTCACTCTGTTCCTTTCTCTCAGGTAATTGTAGAGGATTCATATTGGAGCGATCTGCAAAAACAGTTTGTATGTCAGGTTATTCCGGTTGCGATTTCCAACATCAGCACAAAGACAGGCGGTATGGAAAACTTCCGTCTTGCATCCGAGTATCTTGCTGCAAAGAGCGGCAATTATACAACCACCGATGCCCCCGGTCACAGCGGTGCAATTTACGTAGACTCGGACGACTACAAGGTTATTGAGGCTATGTGCTATGCACTTACGCTTGATGCAAACGGCGATGACGAAATGCTTGCAGGTCAGGCGGCAATCAAGGCACAGCTTGAAAAGTGGATACCGTGGATCGTCGGTTCGCAGGAGGCGGACGGATACCTCTATACACCGTATACTCTTACCTACGTTGGCACCACAAGAAGTGCTGACATGCGTTTCACGGGACGTACTGACGATATGCCCGTTCACACCGACGGTTCACTCTATAACACCGTTGGCACAACCGAATATGCAGAACGTGTAAACATGGATAACCATGAACTCTACTGTGCAGGTCACTTCTACGAAGCGGCGGTTGCACATTACAGAGCAACCGGCGATACAAGACTTCTTGACGTTGCTGTGAAGAATGCAGATTTGGTTGCACGCACCTGTGGCACCGGTGCCGGTCAGGCATACGTTGTTCCGGGACATCAGGAGATAGAGCTTGCACTTGTAAAGCTTGCAAATCTCTGCAGCGAAATTGGCACTCTGAACGGCATAAACTATGCGGAAAAAGCAGACAGTTATATCTCTGTTGCAAAATTCTTCCTTGACGAAAGAGGCAAAAACAGCGAGTACCACAAACCGCTCGGCAGCAACGGCATTTACTACCAGAATGATGCTCCTATAGCCGAGCAGACTACCGCACACGGTCACTGTGTACGTGCAAACTATATGTACACCGCAATGGCTGACGTGGCACTCCTTGAAATTGCAAACGGCGGCGAAAACCCCTATGACACCGCACTCAAATCCATCTGGAGCGACATGCTCACAAAGATGTACGTGCATGGCGGTATCGGTATTCCCTCGGGCGAATCATACAGCCAGTCATACGCACTTCCCAATGACGGAGCTTACTGTGAAACGTGTGCACAGATTTCCAACATGATGTGGAATCAGCGCATGAATCTTTTGTACGGTGATACAAAGTACATAGACCTTTTGGAGTGGACTCTTTACAATTCGGTTATGTCATGCGTAAACCTTGACGGCGACCGCTTCTTCTATCAGAATCACGTTACAAGCAAGAGCGACTTTACACGTTCCAAGTGGTTTGGTACTGCATGTTGCCCTCCCAATCTCCTCCGTACGGTTGCTTCTATCGGCGGCTATATCTACACGCAGGACGAAGACGGAAATATCACGGTTAACCAGTACATCGGCAACACCGCAGAAATGGCTGTCGGTAACGACGTTGTTAACGTTTCCATGACAGGTTCATTCCCCTGGGACGGTGAAGCAACCTTCACCGTAAACGAAACCGCCGACAAAGCATTTACCGTACGCTTCCGCATCCCCGAGTGGGCAAAGTACAGTAACACCGTAACCCTCAACGGCGAGAACGTTCCGATTGTTACAGATGAAAACGGCTATCTTGAAATCAACCGTGTATGGGCGGTCGGCGATAAAGTTGAGCTTAACTTCCCCATGGAAGCAGAACGCATCTACACCGATGAAAAGATTACCGCAAACGCAAGTCTTGTTTCGGTTCGCCGCGGTCCGATTATTTACTGCGCCGAATCCCCCGACAACAATACAGACGTTTTCTCTGTGGTTCTTCCCGTTGATGCAGAGCTTACCGTCAGCGAAATGACAAAGCTTCCGGGCCGTGAAAGCGAAGACAAGTACAACGTTGAAAATATCCGCACGATAAGCTACAACGCTAAATACAACACGGTTTTCGGCGGTGAGCAAGAGGCAAGCGTTACTCTCATTCCTTACTACGTATGGGACAACCGAGGATACTCGGACATGACTCTGTTCCTTAACGAATCGTCAAATGGGGCGTTTGATAAGCCTCTTGAACAGTATGCAACACCAAGTGCTTCACATACATGCTCTACAGACACATTAAGCGCACTTAATGACGGCTCCTTCCTTGCTTCCACCCGTTGGACTGCATACGGCTCGCCCACTACCGAAAACTATATCGAGTACGCCTTTGACGGTGAAGTAACTCTCCGTGGCGCATGGATAACGTGGTATCATGACGGCGGCGGAGTTCAGGTACCGGATAACCTTTATATCGTATATTGGAACGGCACCGTATGGCAGGACGTTGAAAATCTTACCGGTACTGACACTTTCAAGATAAACAAGGGTTGGACCACTACAAATCATAATATCAACGGCGAAAGCTACTACGGCTTTGACGAAATTACCACTACAAAGATTCGTCTTCTCCCGAAAAATGCAAAGATGACTTCTTCCGTAGCACAGCCCGGTATCGTTGAGTGGCGACTCGACGGTGAAATCGCAAGTACCAATACGGTTCTCCCCAAGATTTACGAGGCTGAAAACGGTACTACTCTGGGTATTGCGAAGAAACGCTTTAAGATTTCCGAACCGTTGTCAAGTGCAAACGGATTTGTTCACGCAATTGACGATGCGACCTCCGGCGTGCAGATGGACGTAAACGTAGCAAAGAGCGGTTATTATGATATGGAGATCACCTATTCGGGTGACAGCGCATATCCCAATGCATCAAACAAGATCTATGTAAACGGCAACTATGTGACAACCGTGGCATATGAAACCTTGAGCGGTTGGGTAAATTGGGAAAAGCAGACTGTCCGCATCCCTCTCTTAAGCGGCAAAAATACAGTGACTCTCATGTATAACGACGAGGCTGAAGAATCATTCGCAAGACTCGACTGTATAAAGCTTTCTTTTGCTGAAACTCCGGTCGGTGACATAGACGGCGATAATATGGTCAGATTTTACGATGCAATACTGCTTTTGCGTAATATCGTTAACGGCAAAGCAACCGTTGGAGATGCAAACGGCGATGGCAAAATCGACCTGCTCGACGTACTGAAAATCATGAAAATGATTGTAAAATAGAATAAAAAAGTCCGAGCGTAATCCGCTCGGACTTTTATTTAAACAGAGTATCAAAAAAGCACAGCAAAGCTGTGCTTTTTTCAATTATTTTTCATCGAGTGATGCTGCCACTTCTGCCTGAATCTTTTCATCATAGGAGAGTATGGGAGCTACGTCCTTACCCTTGACTTTGCGGTCTATGTAGTTCTTCGTGATCTTAACAACAATAGGAATCATAAAGAGTACGCCGATAAGGTTGGGGATCATCATAAGACCGTTGAAGGTATCGGAAATATCCCATGCGAGAGAAGACGTAAGAACCGCACCGAAGATGATGGTGCAAACGTGGATAATTCTGAAGACAACGGTTGTCTTTGCACCGAAGAGGTATTCCCATGCCTTGGAGCCGTAATGCGACCAGCCGAGAACCGTGGTGAATGCAAAGAGGAACATTGCGATAGCAACGAATTTCTCACCGATATCGCCCCAGGAGAACACTTCATTGAATGCACCGCCTACGAGAGTAGCATCGGTATAGCCTGCTGCAATCTCGCCTGTTGCGGCATTGAATACACCGCCGTTGAGACCGCCCGAGGTAAGAACAACCAGTGCAGTCATTGTACAAACAATCATAGTATCTGCAAATACTTCAAAGATACCCCACATACCCTGCTTAACAGGCTCCTTAACGCTGGAGTTGGAGTGTACCATTACAGAAGAACCGAGACCTGCTTCGTTTGAGAATACGCCGCGCTTAAAGCCGTTTGTCATGGCGACGATGACACCGCCGATGCCGCCGCCGACAAATGCTTCGGGAGCGAATGCGTTAACGAAAATAGCCTTGAATGCAGGGATAATTGCCTTATAGTTGATACCGATGATTACAATGCTTCCCGCAACGAAAAGAACGACCATGAAAGGAACTATTTTTTCCGCAACGCTTGCAATTCTCTTAACACCGCCGAGAGTAATAACGGCGGTAAGAATCATAATAATTACACCGAGAATGATGTTGTAGAGGGAAACGCCCTCGAAAACGGTAATGGAAGAAAGGGCACTCACGTCAAAAGCAGACGCAACGTTTGCAACGATCTTGTTTACCTGTCCCATACTGCCGATACCAAAGGATGCAAGCATTGTAAAGATACAGAAAAGAACTGCGAGAACCTTGCCAAGGTTCTTAAAGCTTGCCTTGCCGTTCTTGTCCTCGTACTTGTAACCGCCAAGACCGTCCTGGAGATAATACATAGCACCGCCGGACCATTCGCCTTCGCTGTTCTTACGTCTGAAGTAAATACCGAGAACGTTTTCTGCGTAGTTTGTCATCATACCGAAGAATGCTGCAAGCCACATCCAAAAAACCGCACCTACACCGCCGATGCAGATAGCCGCCGCAACGCCGGCGATGTTACCGGTACCTACGGTAGCCGCAAGAGCGGTACAAAGAGCCTGGAAGGGAGAAATAACGCCCTTTTCCTTGCGATGCTTTAAAACGTCTTTTGTAAACAGACTTCCGATTGTATTCTTCCACCAAGTAGCAAAGTGAGATATCTGGAAGAACTTTGTGCAGCAGGTAACGATTATTCCGGTGCCTATAAGAAGTGCAAGACCGAAAATGCCCCATACTACGCCGTTGATACTGCCGTTTATTTCGGCAATCTTTTCAAGAATCATAATATGACCTCTCCTTAAAAAAATTTAACAAAATAATAAAACCGGACTGCGAAACGCAATCCGGTAAAAAAACAAAAAAGATAGTTTGAAAATCAGCTTTGTCCTTTTGCCTGAGAGATTGGCGTTTAACGCTTTGCCCCTTCGGCACCCAAATTAATGGGATTCTCCAAAGTTCCGTCGGCTCACAGTCGATTTCTCTTCTGCAAGTGTCATACGGAAGTATTAAATTGTTGCCATTATACTACCATATTTCGACAAAGTCAATAGCTTTTTGAAATTTTTTTGTTTCGGGTGCATATAATGGTAACAAAACTAAAAAGGAGGGATTTTTTTGAATATTGATAAGAATTTACTCGGTCAGCTTGCGGCACTTGACGACAAATCACTTGCCGCCGCTATACGTATGTTTGCTTTGTCGAGCGGTATTAATATAGGGGAGCTTGATGCTAAAACGCTCAATTCGCTAAGGACTGCCATGCGTGGTGCAACAGATAAGGACATCGAAAGTGCGAAAAAGCTTTTTGAGGGGTATAAAAAGCAATGAGCGAGCCAAATTTAAACGATATTCTTTCGGGCGGAGGTGTTGCCTCGCTGCTTAGCAACCCCGACATCGCCGCAAAACTGCCTAAAATCATGGAAGCTCTCGGACCCATTATGGCGGAAATGCGTGAGGGAGAGGCAAAAGATAATGGCGGAGAGGAAAAAAAGACAAATGAATCCGTATTGCCGATTAATACAGGCAAAAGCCGCAGCAACGGGAACAGAATTGCTTTACTAAAGGCACTTGAGCCGTATTTGTCGGACAACCGACGGGAGGCGATGGAATATATAATGAAAGTAACGTCATTGATAGATTTGCTTTCGGGGGTGATGTAAAATGTATGTAAGCGTGCCTAAAAACTACGGGGGAGTAGCTTTTTCACACGATAAAGGCGTAAAGCCGCCACCGACGTTGCCGGTTACTCCGCCGCCAGAGGAAAAGCGGACGGGGGATGGTTGCCGAGGGTGCGAAGTAAAAGAAAAAAATCCTCTTTCCTGCCTGCTTGAAGCATTCAGAAACAGAGAAAAAGGCGGCTTCGATGCAGACGATTTTCTGCTGATGGGACTTATTGCTCTACTTATCAATAAAGAAGGAAACGAAGATATCGTGCTGATATTGGCATTTTTGCTGTTGATGTAAATTAATGTAACGGAGGTGTTCTTTCTTAAAAAGAAAGAACCAAAGAAAAACTGTAAAATATTTAATAAGTAGCCGTGGCTACAGATATTTTGTTTTTACAAAAAAGGTTTGGAGGTGTCGGAACCTTTCCGGGGCAGGTTCTGACATCGTTCCCCCAAACAATAGTTTATATTAACCACATTTTACATTCAACGAATAAATAAAATCTTGACAAACCGTTTCCCCTGTGATATAATATTTTGAGTTTGAAGCATATCATGTTTTCATCGGTGTGGCTCAGTTTGTAAGGGCTTGCCTCGCAAGACCATGAGTGCTTGCGTTCGGGCGTTATCCCGAACATGGTTCTTGAAGTTGACTTTTTACAATTTAATATGCTTTTTATCGGGGTGTGGCTCAGTTTGGTAGAGCGCTGCGTTCGGGACGCAGAGGTCGCGTGTTCGAATCCCGTCACCCCGACCAGATAAGCACGCTAATTTTGATAGAATTAGCGTGCTTTTGCTTTTTGTCCGCAAACCCTTGTGACATAAGGCTTTGCGAGTTTTTTCAAAATATAAAAGCAGCACGGCACTCTGTGAGAATACCATTTTTCACGAGTGAAATGCTGCTTTTTTTATTGTTTTTTGCGCTTTTACCCTGCTCTTGTGAGTAATCGTTTTTTTATAATAGTAACCGTTTTTTTATAGAGTGCAAATTGTCTTTTGACCACATTATCAAAACAAAAGGAATCACGGCTCCGTGCTCACCTGTTTTTTCGAATATCGACAAAAACATCATTTTTGTTTTATATGTCTTTTTTGCACCCCGTAACAAGGATAGGGCGCAAAAGGCAGTAGCAATATTGTATTATTTATAATTCCGTGTTAAAATGTACAAGAAAAGTTCAAGCAATTTTATGAATCAAAGGGGGTAAATGTATGTTTAGATATAAAAGAAAAAAATTTCACACGCTCGCCATAATAGGAAATGGATTTGACTTGGCACACGGATACAACACGGACTATAATAGTTTTTCAAAAAATGTAAATGCCCCATGTTTAGATGAATTCAAATCGTTTTGCGATGATGTAGATGCAATCTGCACATGGTTTTTGTTCGAGGAGAATATTAACATCCTCTCCGAAAAAATGTTTCATCAATCTATGACGGAAGAATGCGACTATGAAAGCAATAGAAAAAAGGTAAAAACCCTCGAAACCACTTTTAAAGAAATACATACTCTTCTTATTGAATATCTTGAATCCGAAACATCGAAAAAACCAATAATTAAAAAATACGCAATCGAACAATACCTTAATATCAATTCTTTCGCTATCAACTTCAATTACACCCAAACTGCCGAATCGTACACGCCACACATATTCTATGTGCATGGCTCTCTTAAAGAAAGAGATATTCTCCTTGGATATGATTATCGCGACGAGGCATGTTTAGCCCAATACGAAGATATGCGTTGGTCAAAAACAATCTGCAGAGAGGCTCTTGAATTTCGAAGATTTCTATCAAAAAAATTCAAACTAACACCTGATAGTGACAAATACAAAACACTTGTTTCAAGTTTGGAAAATTATCAGCACTGGGAAAACTCCGGTAGAGGTCTCGAAAACGAAATGAAAAAGATTATTCCCTTTTATAAACTAATAGACAAATTCGTAAAACAATATCGAGTACACCCAATTCCTGATATTGATTATTCTCAAATACAAACAATAGTAGTATTGGGTCATGGAATAGAAGCTGACAAGAAATTCTTAGCTGATATCCTTTCTTGCTGCCGCCACCTAAAGGAAGTTGTTATTTTTCGTTACCGAGGAGAACAAGAGGACGAATTTCAAAAGAAAGAAAATTTTTTTATCCCTTATTGCCAAAACATTAAAACCGTTTATTATTAAACCTCTATAAAAATAGCACTTGCATTTGTTTTGCAAGTGCTATTTTACGTAAATCAATAACGCAAAGTAAGTTTTATTACACGGAAGGATAATCTCACTCACTGCCATCCCTTACAAGCTATTCTAATCATTTACCCGAACTGTAAAATATAGCGTTTGGTCAAAACGACGTTCAGGGCGTAGTCTTTCTATATATCCAGGCTCGATAATCTCGTCAATAACATTCTTATTCAATGCAAGATTAACTATTCTGTCGGTAG
This sequence comes from Eubacteriales bacterium, assembly GCA_045538895.1. Lineage (GTDB taxonomy): Bacteria > Bacillota > Clostridia > Oscillospirales > CAG-272 > UMGS902. The sequence continues at coordinate 21,179 of JAZQEH010000089.1, read as the reverse complement.
TAACATACTTACGCCACAACGAGCCGCCTATCGCAAATTCTTTATCAGTCTGGTTATCAAAGGCCATCTGTCTGTAAATGTCAGCAACACGAATCTTTCCGGATTTGCTCAGTTCCCATAAACATCTCGCCAATCTCGCAGTAGCTCTCATGCCTCGCTTCATTGTATCTGAGGGTTGCTCCGAGCCATCGATAAACAACCGTGAAAAAGCATAATCGCTCCAAACAACAATATCAAATGCCTGGTCAGCTAATACCGGCGATTGCCCTTGCGTTTTCCAAAGAGTTTGCATTAATAATGGTTTTTGATATGTATAATATTGCTTTTCAAATGTGTTAATAGCATCAATCAGTTGCGGCAACTTATGTGTCATTTCATAATTATTATCCCACATCTGTATCGAGGAACAAGCTTCTTCAAAAATCTCTCGAATAGCACGGTCGTCATGTTTAACGGCATCAAACATTCCCAATGCACAGTAAGAGGTTGTTGCAGATCTTACTACAATTTCCGAACCCCATTTATCTTCCGTCTGCGTGCTCGTTTGGGAAGTTGGCAAAACAGTCAATTTTACTTCAAGGGGAGCAAGATAGTTTCCATCAGTGTCTTTTATTACCAAATCAATGCCATCGATGGTATCAAATGAATACTGCTGATACGGCTGAAACACAGATTCAAAGCTAAAATACAAATCCTCTAAATTCCTTGCACCGGCATTAAATACCTCTCTAATCGGAATTTCAGTAGGAACAATTTTTAACTCGCCATCGACTACATCAACCTTTATGTAAATAGCCGTAATATTCTTATCAAACATATAACTTGCTACCGATGCGGGGAAACTGGAATTGAAGCAATTTTTGCCCCAATGATCATTTTCAGTCCTATTAGAATGATGAATACCAAATAAGCCATTAGGCATGTCGATTAACCTCCTATTTTTTCGCAAACACACAACAATGTTGACGTCAACATCTTGACGTCAAGAAGAAAACGAGTTATAATACTTTCGTATTATAACACATTTTTACATTGTTGTATAGAGGTAATCAAAAAATGAAAAAAATTGTTGATTTGTTTTGCGGTTGCGGTGGAATGTCTTTAGGATTCCAAAATGCCGGATTTAACATTGTCGGGGCATACGAGTTATGGGAAGCCGCCGCAAAATGCTACGAAAACAATTTCAATCATCCATTGTTCAGAGAAGACCTTTCTGCGGTAGACAATGCGGTAACATCAATAAAAAAACTCGCCCCAGATATCATAATCGGCGGTCCCCCCTGCCAAGACTTTTCGCACGCAGGCAAAAGAATCGAAGGCGGCAGAGCAAGTCTGACCGAAGCCTACGCCGATATTGTCAAAAACATTGCTCCTACATATTTCATTATGGAAAATGTCGATAGAGCACAAAAAAGTAACGCTTATACAAAAGCACGAGAAATTTTCAAATCTGCAGGATATGGTCTTACCGAAATTGTATTAGACGCATCCAAATGCGGTATTCCACAAAAAAGAAAACGCTTTTTTTGCATCGGTGCTATGAACCAACCTGATGGATTTCTCTCCAGCATGCTATTAGAAAGAATATCAAATCACGAAACAACATTACGTGACTATTTCGGAGATGGACTTGATTTTGAATACTATTATCGTCATCCTCGCAACTACAGTAGACGAGCCATCTTTTCTATAGACGAGCCTGCACCTACTATGCGAGGTGTAAATCGCCCCGTACCGAAAGGCTATCCAGGCAACCCTAACGATGCCTGCCCGTTAAACGATTCCATACGCGCACTTACCACAATAGAACGCTCTTTGATTCAGACTTTTCCTCCCGAATACAAGTGGTTAGGAAACAAAACAGACATGGAGCAGATGATAGGCAATGCAGTTCCGGTTAAACTTGCCGAATTTGTTGCAACCATATTAAAGCAATTCATTAATAGTCGCGAGGCACAAGTTTATGTTGACAACGACAAACTTATTGCTTGGCTTATAAATACGCATAGTTATACCGAGAGGTCTGCTAAGGATGTAATATCACGTATTCGTAGAGCAAATTCAATTGTTCAAATAAGTGATGCTCCCGATACATTCTATATGTATCAATTAGAAAGTTCTCCTCAGTTCAAATCAATTTCTTCCTCTGTGCGTTCGCAAATGAAGAAAGCGGTTTCTCTGCTTATTGACTACCGGACTGTAGCGCAATAAATCCATATTTTTAAAGATAATCCCGCCTTAGAACCCATGTGTTATTGTGTCTAAAGCGGGATACATTTTTATATATTAAGTATTTCCTTCACTACACTTGCGAATAACAGAGCATCTATAATCTCTTGCTTAGTAATCGTTTTTTTATGGGTGCAATTACTTAAATTCAATATATTTTTAGTACTATTGGAATACTGGTATCTATAAAATCACCCACGGCAATCCCCAATTTCTCAAATATAAAAAATGGTTATTCTTGTATCAAACACAACCTGAAGGCATTGTTTCGCCAACAATACCGCTTGCAACTTTACATTTTACACATTTTACAGCAAAATTCCCACTTTCTCTTATATATATATTAAAAAATACACCCTTATATATGAATTATTTTAATTTTAATTTTCAATAAAATGCATTTTTTAATGTCAAAGTGTCAAACACGGCATAGAAAATACTGTATCAATGAGTTTGATATGTTTCGATGGCAGTTTGAAGCAATATCGGATATTTGTACTTGACTTTTCTCCTCTTTAGAGTGATATATGTAGTACCGAAAACTAAGGAGGAAAAAGTTATGGTAAACATCGGTAAATTGGCACTCGGAATCTTGCGAGAAAAGTACACGGTGGGAACGAGGGTAGAACTTGTACACATGAGGGACCCATACAATACTGCACTTACGCCTGGAGCGAAAGGAACTGTAGTTGCAGTTGACGATATTGGCACCATCCATGTGCGGTGGGATTGTGGTTCGTCGCTCGGTATCGTCTATGGCGAGGATGTGTGCAGTAAGATAGAATAATAGTTTCGTTGTATTATAAGAATTCATAGAATCGAAAGCTTCGCATGCTTTTTGCATGTGAGGCTTTATTTTTTTTGCAATTTTCGTCAAAATAGTGCTCCCAGTACCCATGGGGAGATGAGTAACGGAAAAATTTTGAAAAAATTTTTATCATAGGGGGTTAATTTTTGCCATTTTCGTGGCTACAAGTGAGGAGGATTAACCAAAAATAAAAGGTTTTTGAAAGAATTTTCTCAAGGAGGCTTAAATTTCGCCATTTCCGTGGCTATATAGTGAGGACTAAAAAATCAAATGAAAGGAGTGATGCCGTATGTGCAATTAAAAAGACAACCAATTCGACATCAATTTTTCAAAAATGAAGGAGGGACATTATGACAGTACGGATTTTCTCGCATAAGCGTGACAGTAGTGACAGTTCTGTGACAGTTCCAAACCACAACTGTCACTACGAAAACCCTTGTGGCACATAGCTTTTTCGAGGTTCAGTGACAGAAGTGACAGTTTTTATAACTTCTATGGAGATTTTAGAAAACTTTATATGTGTAAAGAAAGAGATATAAAGATTATATAAAACCAAAATGAAATTCAAAAAACTGTCACAACTGTCACAAAAACCGTGCGAAGCCTTGATGTATAAAGTTTTTTTGCTGTGACAGTACACTGTGATTACTGTCACAAAGCTGTCACTACAATCACTGCTAGCCTAGGGCGGTGTGTATCTTCGGCGATAAATATATGGAAAACGGCCAGGGAAAGATACGCACAAATTCGCATAAGTTTTAGAGGGAATAGGCAAAAGTTTTTTTGGGGTAGGGCTATACAATCTCCAGCCTCTTATCTATGCATAACAGTTGGCGGCTTTCACGCACAAAATTCAATATTCAAACGGGGTATTAACCCCTAAAGTAAAGGAGAAATTTTATGAACACTAAAAACATTAATGATTATCTTAAAAGACTCGGCATCATGAAAGACGAAGCACTTGGTATCAAGCGTGACATCACTGTCAAAGAACGTAAAGCTGCCGAAGAATACGCTACGGCTTTCTGGGAAACGATGCATACCGGTATGCCGCATAATGCACTTAAGAGTGGCAGTGACGGCAGCGGTGGATATCTTGTGCCTGATACTTATGAAAGAAGTCTTGTAAAGGCTCTTTCGAAGAAGAATATCCTCCGCAAAATTTCAACAACTATACCTACCACGCACAAGCTTATAATCCCTATCTCTATGGGTAGCGAGAATGCCACCTGGATAACCGAGAACGAACCGTACAAATTCAGCGACGCAGAGTTCGGCAAGGTGGAAATTGATGCATACAAATTGTGCACTTCAATCAAAGTTTCGGATGAAATGCTTGAGGATGGCGGAGTGAATCTTGAAAAATATATCGAGGATATATTCGCAGAGCGAATCGGTGACGCCGAAGAGGATGCTTTCGTACATGGTGACGGAAATGGCAAACCGCTCGGTCTTATTTATCAGGCACCCGTGGGTGTTGTAACTGCGGAGAAAGGTAAAATCACCGCAGATGACCTTGTGGACTTGGAGTATTCCGTGTCAGCGGGACATCGCAAACATGGAGTGTGGGTAATGTCTAACGACGCATATTCCAGAGTATCACAGATTGTGCACTATCGAGGAGATGGCATTTGGAGTAAAGGGCTTAACAAAGAAGATCCTATGAAATTGCTCGGACATCCCGTCTACATATGCAATGCCATGGACGATGTCGCTCCGGGCAGTATTCCGGTAATGTTCGGTGACTTCCGTTACTTTATAATCGGCGACCGCGGCAAGCGAGTTATTAAACGTCTTGTAGAGCGTTATGCCGAGCGAGGACAGGTGGCATTTATCACCAGCCAGAGAGTAGATGCCAAACTCCTTCTTCCAAAGGCGATCAAGCTCCTCAAGGTCAAAGGCGACGAAGAATAATGTTACTGTGGGAGGGCGGCTCTCGGGTCGCTCTCTCAAAAACAAAGGAGAACACATGAAACTACAACAAAAAATCGCAATCAACAATATGAGGCTTGAGGGATGCAGTTCCGCAAGTATCGCAGCCAAGCTTGGTTTGCCTGCCGGCACCGTGCGTTCGTACATACATCGGAATGCAAAAAGCCCCGATGCCAAGCTTTGCAAGCAATGCGGTAAGGTTATAACGGATATTCCGAAAGGCAGAGAGAAAAAGTTTTGCTCGGACTCTTGCCGAATGCTCTGGTGGAACACCCATCAAGACAGCGTGAACCGAAAGGCATACTACAACCTCAAGTGCAACTATTGCGTAAAGGAGTTTGAAAGCTATGGCAACAAAAATCGCAAGTACTGCTGCCGAGCCTGCTATATTGCAGCAAGACAAGCAGGATAAATATGCACCGTGTAATATGATGCTGTATCGTACATCGCTTGCACTTGTAAAAAGCCTTTTGGATAACGGCACATTTACCGAAAAAGAGTATAAGAAAACGTGCAGAATACTTACCAAAAAGTACGGCTTATCTTCGTGCAGTATATTTGCCGAAATCGCTTGATATATACCCCACATAGAGCGAATATGTAATGACCTTAATTGATACAAAGGAGAAAGAAATGGAACGAAAAGTCACACAAGTGCAGTTTGCACCTGCGGTACCGAAGCGAAAACGAGTTGCCGCTTATGCAAGGGTTTCTTCGGGTAAGGAAGCAATGCTTTACTCGCTTTCGGCACAGGTAAGCTACTACGCAAAGCTGATACAGAGCAACACCGCATGGGAATATGTCGGTGTGTATGCGGACGAAGCCTTGAGCGGTACGAAAGATGAGCGTGAGAATTTTCAAAGGCTCATTGCAGACTGCAAAAACGGCAAGGTAGATATGGTCATTACAAAATCGGTATCGAGATTCGCAAGGAACACGGTAACATTGCTTGAAACGGTGCGAGAACTTAAAAACATCGGAGTGGATGTCTACTTTGAGGAGCAGAACATCCACTCCGCAAGTGCGGACGGTGAACTTATGCTTACGATACTTGCATCATATGCTCAAGAGGAAAGTTTGTCGGCAAGCGAAAACCAAAAGTGGCGAGTGAAACGAAACTTTGAAAACGGAATGCCGTGGAGTGCAAGGATGTTCGGTTACAGATATGAGGACGGCAAGTTTGTTGTTATTCCCGATGAAGCCGAGGTGGTAAAACGCATATACCGAGATTACCTTTCGGGTATGGGTGCAGAGAGTATTATGAAAGCACTCACCGCCGAGGGGATAACCTCTCGGTTCGGCAAGCCGTTTTGCAAAAACAGTATTATAAACATTTTGCGGAACTACGCCTACACTGGCAACCTTTTGCTCCATATTACCTACCGAGATAATCACCTTACCAAACGCAAGACAAAGAACCTCGGTGAACTGCCGAAGTACCATGTAGATAACAGCCATGAGGCAATTATTGATATAGGTACGTATAACTCGGTACAAACAGAAATGAAAAAGCGAAGCGAGAAGTTCACCGTATCCGAGCCGAAGAAAACTTATCCGTTTACTGGGCTTGTTACTTGCACTGTATGCGGTAAGCACTACCGCAGAAAAACCGCAAGAGGAAAGCCTATATGGATATGCCCTACATACAACACCTACGGCAAAGATGCGTGTGCATCAAAAGCGATTCCCGAAGATACCTTGCTTGCACTTGCAGACGAGGTAGGCGGTATTGGTGAAATAACGGAAATAAGAGCCGAGGAAGATAACACGCTCACATTTATACTAAAAAGCGGAGAAAGAACCGTTAAATCACTGCAAACGCTCAAGAAAGGGGTAAATAAATGCCAAAAGTAACCGTGATACCTGCATCGAAGAATATACACACAAATGAAGCCAAAACTTCCGCATCCAAACGCAAGGTTGCGGGGTATGCCAGAGTTTCCACAGATAGCGATGAGCAGTTTACAAGCTATGCGGCACAGGTGGACTACTATACTACATATATTCAAAGTCGCCCTGAGTGGGAGTTTGTAGAGGTTTATACAGACGAAGGCATCTCCGCTTTGAACACCCAAAAGCGTGACGGCTTTAACAGAATGATAGAGGATGCGTTAAACGGCAAAATCGACCTCATAGTGACAAAGTCGGTCAGTCGCTTTGCGAGGAATACCGTAGACAGTTTAACAACCGTTAGAAAACTAAAAGACAAGGGTGTCGAGGTCTATTTTGAAAAAGAGAATATATGGACACTCGACAGTAAGGGCGAACTGCTGATAACCATAATGTCAAGCCTCGCACAAGAGGAGAGCCGTTCCATCTCCGAGAATGTTACATGGGGTAAGCGAAAGAGTGCATCGGATGGCAAGGTCAGCCTTGCGTACAGCAACTTCCTCGGTTACGATAAAGGTCCAAACGGAACTTTGATAATCAACGAAACTGAAGCGCATATCATTCGCCGAATTTACCAAGAATTCATGCAAGGCAAGACACCGTTTATGATTGCAAGCGGACTTACCGCAAGCGGTATCCCCACACCTGCACATAAAGAAAAATGGAGTGTCAGCACCGTGCAAAGCATCCTCGCTAATGAAAAGTACAAAGGCGCTGCTCTTTTACAGAAAAAATTCACCGTGGATTTTCTCACCAAAAAACTGAAAGTAAACAACGGCGAAGTACCACAGTATTATATTGAAACGAGCCACGAAGCCATTATACCTCCGGATGAATGGGAACAAGTACAACGAGAAATAGCACGGCGAAGAAATCAAGGAAAGAAATACAGCAGTTCGAGCATTCTTGCATCAAAGCTCGTTTGCGGAGACTGCGGCGGGTTCTTCGGCCCCAAGGTATGGAATTCTAATAGTCCCGAGTACCGACGTGTCATTTGGCAATGTAATGACAAGTTCAAGGGCGAACACAAATGTACTACACCGCATTTTACAGAAGATGCTATAAAAGAAAAATTCATCCTTGCGTTTAATTCTATATACGATATGCGAGAGGAGATAATTGCGAATTGCGAACTCGCTGCAGCTTACTTTGCAGATTGCACAGCCATAGATGCCGAGCGAGAAGCTCTTATGCAAGAACTTGAGGAGGTAACCGAACTTTCGAGAAAGTACATTCATAGCAACGCATCGCAAGCACAAGACCAGGAGGCCTACCTCAAAAAATACAATGCCTTGGTAGCACGATACGATAAGGCATCGGTGAGAGTTGCAGAACTTGATGAAGAACGGCTTGTGAAACTCCGCAAAGCGGATGTGTTCAACGATTATATTTACGTGCTTAAAAATGCAGATGAAAAGTTGGATCTGTTCGATGATACCATATGGACAGTAGCACTTGAAAAAGCCATAGTGAACAGCGATAGGACGATAACTTTTGTGTTCCGTGACGGTGCGGAAATGAGAGTATAACAGAACACCCACTGCTCAAAATGAGTAGTGGGTGTTTTTGTTTATTTCAGTGATTATCACGGAAAACGTGAATTTAGCAAAAGAGCCGTATGAGCAAGATTTACTTGCCATACGGTTCTTTGCTTTGTGTTAGCAACTATCAGCATACGGTGAAAATATATACACAAAATAGCACCTACATTTCTGCAAGTGCTATTTTGACTTAATTCACTGTGTAATCAATTTCAAAATACGGATTGTATCAGCAAGGCCTACTTTACCGTCGCCGTTAACATCGCCGTTTTCGATAGTTTCGTCATTGACAATCGCACGGATAAGTGTAAGTGCATCTGCAATGGTAACGTTTCTGTCACCGTCAATATCACCCGGTATATCACTGTAATAGTAGGTTTCGCTTGTACCGTCAGTAAAATTAAGAGTAATGGTATCATCTGCTCTTACAACATATGCATTATCACCCTCAACATCAACATTTTCGTATGTCTCGCCGTCAACAACTGCATTTGCAAGCATCTTGCCGTTTGTTGCAAGTTCGATATATGTTCCTGAAAGACCAAGTTTTGCTGCGATAAAGCTTTCTTCGGAGCGGTAAATATCACTTGCGGTGAGATATCCCATCTGTGCAAATGTTACTTTGTTTTCTCCGCTATCCGGATATTCGGGCTCGAAGAGAATTGCCGTAACATATGCTTTGTAACCGTCAACGGGAACAATATACGCTCCATTTTCAAATGTTACATCTGCAGCCGCAGAAAGTTTTGCCGCCGTAGAATCTCCGCTATACTGCTTGAGAGTAAGTGTTGCTCCGCTTTCAAGTTTATAGTAGTTGATACCGTGCTTATCAAACAAGGACAAAACGTTATCGATGCCTGCAAGATCCGCTTTTACTACATAAGCGGTAGGACGAGAACGGTACTTGACCGCAATATCCTGATAATAATACTTTGTAATATTATCAGCATTTCTCATAGTGCCATCAGCCGCAAGCAAAGGATTGCTCCAACGAGGAGTTGCGCTGTCATGACGAGAATAAGCAGTTTCGAGCACAATGGGTGTATCCACACCAAATTTCTGTGCTGAAAGTGCAGTTTCTTCTCTCGAATCGCGAATCATCTTAGCATATGCGCCATTAGACTCTTTTGCAAGTTCGAAAATCTCTTTTATCGAAGTAACCTGAGCAAATACACGTCTTGCATAAACCGCGTCGCCCGCGTTAATACCAGGAACCTCAAGCGTTATTCCGAGAGTGCCCTTTGTGTTAGAATACCCCGTAAACGTAGCAGGAGCAGTACCTGTAGAATTGTAATAATAAGTACGAAGTCCTGTTTTTTCAATGTTCGTCATCGCCTCGGTGATAAACTCTACCGTGCTCATACCTCTGTTTGCATAATCACCGCGAAGGACGGCTTCGCTATCCACAAGGCTCGTGTTAAGAGTTGCCGAGGTCACAAGACCTGCATCATAAATATCGGTGAGAGTAAAGCTTTCTCCCCACTGAGGATCAAGAGGTGCTTCATGACAGTCGATAGCAACGGTAGGTGCAAATGCATCAATTACTTTTACTACTGCGCTTATTTCGGGACTGGAAAGCATCATATAGTCGCGGTTGAGATTTGATTCACCCGTAGCATTCGGAGAATTGCGTGTGAAGGCTTCGCAACCGTCAGGATTAACTCGTGGGATAACGATTACCGCACCTACGTTATCCGTAAGGAAGCTTTCACCGTACTCGCCGCACATTTCGCTGATATATGCAAGTGCACCCTCACCACCGGAAGGCTCGTTACCGTGAACGATGGCGGTAACCATCAAAATATCTCTGCCATCTTTACTGTTTACAATTCTTGCAACGTCTTCAAGTGTAGCGTTTTCGGGAATATTATCCTTTGTAAACACAACAACGGGAATGGTTGTGCCGCCGATAGATGTGAAGAGATCAAACGAATATGCATAGCTGCAAGAAGCAACCTTTGCCGCAATAAATGCATTTGCCTCTTCGTTAGAAGTAAAGAGACGCTTGCCTATGCGGTTGTTTGCAAAATACGGTGTGTCGGGGGTCTTGTAACCTACGAGAGAATCGGTATTGTAATACTTTTCGTAAATCTCTTCGGTATTTTCGGTGAAGTGTGCCGCTTCATAGCCCTCTCCAACCAAAGGAGTGTAATTTGTAAAGTCGAGAACTATCTCCTCTTCCTTACCCGTGATGTAGATATACTTACGCTTGTAGTCTTCAGCCGAATGATATACTGCGTAGTTATAAAGTCCGGGAGTGAGATAGAATACTGTGCTTTCGTCATACTTTTCGTCTGCAGGCATTCTGTCGCCGCTGGTAACAAGACCTGCTCTCGGATAGATTTCTACACCCTTGAGATGCTTGAAAATAACCTTTGTCTTTTCAAAGTAACCTTCGGAAGAAACAGAGAACTTGCCTGCATTAGAAACGAATTTTTCAGTGTCCTGTGCGGTATAGGCTACCGATGCGCCTTCATACGATGTAGCCGAAATATAATCTCTTGCCTGCGGAACACCGTTTATGCTGAGCGCAACGCTACCGCTAAACGTATCTGCGGTAATAGTTGCTTCAGGAGCAAGAACAAGACTTCCTCCGCCTATGAACGTGTTTACATCAGCTGCAAGTCCGAGCGAAAGTGTGCCGCCCTTTGAAAGGTCAATATTGAGAGTCTTTGTACCTGCAACGCTGCCTGCGGTTTTACCGTCTGCATATGCGCCGCACATAATGCTACCGCCCGTAAGGGTTACGGTAGAGTTGCCGCTGACTGTACCTGTGCTTAATGCGCCGCCGTAAACGTTACCGTAGATATCACCGCCGTTTATCACAACTGTGGTATTACCGTTTACAGAACCGGTGAGTCCGCCGCCGCCAACGTTATATTCGCCTGCAGTCTTGGAATATGAGGAATGATAATTGGTGAAATAGTAGTTAATCTGACCGCCGTTAACCTCAAGATAGGTATCACCGTTTACGGTGCCACTACGGCTACCTGCAGAGAGATTAACACCAACCCAGCCGCTATCTATAACTACACTTGTGTTGCCGTTAAGTGTGCCATTATAGCCGCCTGCATAGAGATTGCTATATATGTAGGCATCATCCTTAACAGTGATATAAACGTTACCTGTGGTTGTAACATTGGAATAACGTGTTGTACCGTAAACGCTGGAATTTACACGGGAGCTACCGTAGAAATTAAGGTGAATATCGCCGACAAAGGTGTACTGACCGCTACCCGAGCCACAACATCCGCCTATAATGCCTACTGCTGTATCAGTACCTACAAAAACCGCATCGCCGCCAACATTAACAGCAGCGTCGCCTTCAAAGTTACCCATAAAGCTACCGCCGGTAACCATATTGTCAACATAACCGCCAAGGAAGTTTACGGTGGAATTGCCCTTGAACGTACCGTTTGTATTACCGCCGTAAATATTGCGGAAGTAACCGCTCTTAACGGTAATATTTGAATTGCCTTCAAACGTGCCGCTCTTTGCGCCGCCAACGAGAATGATATAGTTGGAAGCAAGCGTATTGCGGCAATATACGCCCTCATCAATTACAAGCTCGTTACCCATTGCAACAATGTTAACATTGCTGCTTGATACTTTATCAAGAGTTATATCCTTAAAAGTAACCGCTGTGTTTAATACGATATCGCTTGAAAGTTCGAGTACTGCGGTGTCGGTGTAGTCTTCGTCCTCATAACGAGAGGTGATAAGAACCTTGCCACCCGCTAAAAGTGTGGTTTCGCTATCAACCTTAACTTTGCCGCTAACAACCACGGTACCGCCATTGCGAAGAGCCGCTACGGCCGATGCAAGGTCTTTATAATACCCCTCTGCTTCACCAACGCCGTCAACATAAGCAAGTTTGGGTGCCGGCGCCAGCTCTCTTTGCGAATATACACCGCCGTCAAGCACCGCCTCGTATCCTTCATCTACAAGGAACACCGGAACGCTGACATATGTACCTGCGCTTACTGTCTTTCCGCCGCGAAGGTCAATGGTGAGCGTAGCATTTCCGTTAAATGTGCCGCTGAAATTAGCCGCTGAAAGTTTACCGTTACAAACGGCATTACCGATTACAAGTGTAGAGTTACCTGTAAGCGTTCCGCCATAGTTTGCGCCGTAAATAGCACGCCAAGTACCGCCATAAACTTCCATGCAGGTATCATAGTTTACTGTGCCGCTGCTTGCGCCGCCAAAGAGTGCGGGATATACTGCTCCGCTGCCAACGGTAACGGTAACACCGCTACCGATTGTGAGTTTATTACCTCTGCAGAAAATATTTCCGATTGAAGTAGAAATAGAGTTGATTATGATATTGTCAAACTCCATCTCGCTTGAAAGACTCAGAGAGCGTGCGATAGTTAATACTGCGGAGTTTTCAGATACCACTTTAACCTTGCCGGAAACTGCATCAAGAGTTACACCACCGCCACTGCCGGTAGTACCTATCTGCGTGTCGCCGCAAACGATTACAGTACCGCCGTTTTTAAGTGCGCTTACCGCCGCTTTGAAGTCTGTATATGCGCCGTCAGTCGCGCCGGTACCGTCAAGATAAACCGTGGTGGGAATAATAGCAGGGGTAGACTTGTACGTGATTACCGTAACTATACCCGTATTCTTTGTACTGTCATATACAATAGGAGAAGTAACAGTATATGTCGGAGCATATTCGGGAAGTACAAGTTCCTCGGGCATTTCTACGGTGATATTACCGGTAAGATAGTTCTGACCAATAATACCAACGTGCTCGGTGCCGGTTATTGTGATATTATCACCAATATAAGCAGTGAGATTGCCGCTATACGTACCGAAAGGAGCCTTGCCGACACAGCGGCGGTTACCAAGTGCGAAATTGGTGAAAGTGCCGTTTGCCTTAAGGATGATTGTGCAGTCCTCGTCGCTAGATGCGGAAGCAACCGTATCGTGTGCCGCATTGGTAGCGCCCTCGGCATAAATATTATGTCCTGCAAAGAATGACCAGTCGCCCGTGAGCGAAACGGTGTCGGTCATTTCAACATCGTAGTAGCAACCGTAGAATTCGGTAGAATCGGCAGTTGCAAGTGTAATGTTGTCAAACTTGATATCGCTACCGAGCTTAAAGGATGCAGAGCCGTTTTCAAGAATTGCACCGCTTCCCTCACCTACGATAGTAAGTTTAGAAGGAGTGATAGGAGTGTAAAGGCTCTCTGCAAAAGCAACCTTGCCAATAATATGAACGGTAGCTTCCTCGCCTGCGGGGAGCATAGAAAACGCAATGTCGAGACGGGAGATAGGATCGTCCTTTGTACCGCTTGCAAAAGGCTTGCCGCTTGTGCTTACATAAACATCGTTACTGTAATACGTATCGGGAGTTGCGTCATTACCCTCAAAAATTACACCGTAAAGAACGTTTGCCATTGTTGCATAGCCGGCAGTATTGGGATGAAGGTTGTCAGAAGAAAGAAGCTTGTCCTCTGCCGCATAAGGGAGAGTGAGTCTGTAAAGGTCAACGAATACATACTTGTTCGCATCCTTTGCCGCAAACTCTTTTGCCATTCTTTCCTGCAAAGGACGAACAACCGATGTAACTCTTATCTGTCCGCTGTTTTCGTTGTCTCTTACAAGCGCATTTGTAACAAATACCTTCTTGGTAGTGGGAATTGCGCCCACTTCACCAACGAGATTGCTATAGTTTTCTGCAAAGGTGTTGAGTGCGCCGGTTGTACCGCCTGCGGGACTGTCGTTTGTACCGATTGCGATAACAATATAATCTGCATCGGTCTCTTCGAGAATAAGCGAATATCCGAGATAATCGGTGAAACGGTATGAAGCAGAGGTAAGAATACCGGATGCCGAAATACCGTAGTTTGAAGAAACAAGGTCTACTGTACCTTTTTCTGCCGCAAGTTTATCAATTACTGCGGGATAGGAGTCTGTAAGACGGTCCTTGCTTACGTAGCCCTCGGTAATAGAGTCGCCGATATATGCAATACGGATAGGCTCGTCATAAGTTACGGCAGAGCCGTTTACATTGTCAAAACGAACAACGCTAAAGTTGTAGGTATCGGGATATGTGATAGTAGCCTTTTTATCGGAGTTTGCATACGCTTTTACCTGAGTTGCATCAAATACAGTACCTTCTGCAAAAGTACCGCCGATAATCGAAACCGTGTATGCACCTCTAATTACCTGGGTATAAGCAGTCTGTTCCTCATATGCACCTATAAGGCCGCCGTTGAAAGTACCGCCGCTAATGTTAACTGCGATATCACCGTCGATAGCGTAGTACTTGCGGTCGCTATTTACGGTCTGCGATGCCTTTACACCGTTAGTATTAACAGTACCCATACCTCCACGAACGTATATGGGGCAGTTGAACGTACCGCCTGTAATATTGAGAGTTACGTTGTCGGCAATGATAGCCATACCCGAAACGCTAAACGAGGAGTTGAAAGTACCGCCGTTTACATTGAGAGTTACGGGAGCGGCGATAGAACCAACCATATGCTTATACTCGTAGCGGTAGCTACCAAGTGCAAAGTTTTCAAAAGTACCGCCGTTTACGGTTACGGTATACTCTTTTTCTGTGATTGCATCGGCATTTTCTGTGAGAGCAGAAGTATCAACGCCGCCAAAGAAATCGAGTTTTCCGTCTACGCTAAAGTTTTCGGTAAAGGTTACGTTTCTGAATCCGCCAAAAATCTTTGCATCATTAGCCTTTACGGGGAGATTAAAGGTAACAGATGTGTCATTTGTATTCTTTGCAAACGAAACATTTGCGCTAAGTGTGAGAACTGCGCCGTTCTTGGAAGAGATAACGATATCCTTTTCCTTTTCGGGAACAAACAATTCTCCGCTTACCGTGGTATCGCCGCAAACTACAATCTCGCCGCCGGTGTATGCCACAATCGCTTCTGCCAAAGAAGTGTATGCGCCCTCAGTATTGCCCGTGCCGTCAACGTAAATAACGTCGGCAACGATAGGCTCTCTCTGTAAATACGTGCCGTTTGAAAGTACCGCCTCATAGCCTTCATCCACCAAAATTGTGGGGTTTTCGCTAAAGGAAGTTGCGCTTACTGTCTTATCGCCACGAAGGTCGATAACAAGGGTGCCGTTACCGCTGAAAGTACCTGCACGGTTACCTGTACTGATAGTACCTACAACCGTTGTATTCGAAACTTCAACGTAAGAGTTGCCGGCAAAGGTATTGCTAAAGCCGCCGCCGTAAATATTCTGCCAAGCGCCGCTCTTTATAACGATGTAAGAATCATAGGTGGTAGCGCTTGTATATCCGCCGACAACAGTAGGATAAATTGCATCCTCATCCTTGGTCATTGTAACGTCTTCGCAAACGATAAACTTGTTACCGCGAGCAAGAATGTTATTGTTTGCAGTAAGGTTTGAAGGGATGATACAATGAATATGAATGTTTTTGAACTCTATATCGGTGTTAAGAGTCATCGAGCGCGCAAAAATAAGTTTTGCGCCGTTTTCGCTTGTAATGGTAACCTTGCCGGTAAAGTCGTTGTAGTTGCCGAGGTTTACGCCTTTAGAGGTTGTACCAAGCTGGGTATCACCGCAAACGATAACGGTGCCGCCCTCTGAAGAAAGTGCGGTGAACGCATCTTCAAAAGTGGTATAAGTGCCCGCAGTTGCGCCCGTACCGTCAACGTATACGGTTGTGGGAGCAACGGTTTCAACCTTTTGTACCGAATAGGTAGTACCACTCTTTACAACCTCATAGCCGTCGGCGGCGGTGGTTGTAACGGTCTGACCGTTTTCATCCGAAATGGTTACAGTACCGCCGTTTGTCAAATCAACGTTGACAGGTACGGAAATCTTGGTAGCGGTACCGCCGAAAAGGTTTACGGTATACTTGTATTTCGCCGCATCGGTCGTTTGAGTGATATTGGAAAGCGTACCGTCAAAGAAGTTTACGGTAGCGTTTACATCCATATCAACGTTATTGTAGTTACCGAGTTTCAATGTTCCAATAGACGTGCCTGAACCATAAACGTTGAGTGTTACGTTACCGCTACATACGTCGGTTGCATAGTAACCGCCGAGGTAAACGTTACCCCATGCGCCGCTCTTTACGGTAATTGTATTGTTAAGATCACAAGCAGTCTTGCTATTACCGCCTGCAAAAATCAGCAAAGTCTTGCCGCCACTGTTTGTAAGAGTTGCATCCTCACAAACTGTAAGGTCATTGCCGCAACAGTAAAGATAGTTAGTAGCAGTTCTTGCATTATCAATCTTAATGTTTTTAAACGTAGTGTTGCCACCAAGTTTAAGCGCGTGCTTAAGTTTAAACACCGCATTGTTTTGCGAAGTGATGGTAATATCCTTCGCCGCAAGGTTTACAGTAGCAGTAGAAGTGAAATCTACTGTGAGAACAACGGTGCCGCCGTTATCTACTGCACTTACCGCATCTGCAAGTGTGGCATAGCAATTCTCTGCCGTTCCTGCACCGTCAACGTATACGGTGTCTGCCGCAAAAGCAGAAATAGAGAGGATTATGCAGAGTGCCGCCATAATGAAAAATAAGAATTTCTTGTTCATTTTGTCCTCCTAAAGTTTTTATTTATATATCAAGCAAAATTGTGCCATCTTCGTTATAAATAACCGCTTCTTTATCGAGAAAAAGAGAATCAAGGTGTTTGATATATTCTTCTCTGCTGCTAAAATGCACTTTTGCATTATCGACAACGTATTTAGCCTTTGCCGCATCGTTTTCAAGAAGTTTGCGTATTATCATTACCTGTGCTTTGGCACTATCCAGACATGCACTGTCAAAATCCGCTATGCGATAGGTAGGACCGTGTGCTGCGCCTGCACCGCCACTTCCAAAAGCGTGGACCGCAGGCATAACCTGTGAAATATCACCCATATCCGTACATCCCGTATCCCACGGCTGAGTAATATATTTTGCATTTCCAATGCCGACAACTTCTTCCATTCCTTCAATCATAACGTTGATGAGGTTCTCGTCATATTCGCCGGGCAGATATCCCGGCATATCCGTGAGATGCACCCTTGCGCCAATCGTTGCCGCAGATGCCGCAACAGCACGGTTAACCTTGCGGTTTATGTCTACACACGATTTTACACTGTTTGCACGTACCTGGTTAAGCATAACCGTAACACCAGGTACTGCGTTCACCGCCGTGCCCGCTTCGCTGAGTATCGGATGAACACGCACAAAATCATAATTATTGAATGTGTCACGGATAGAGTTAATCGCCCCCATTGCAAGCGTTGCCGCCTGAAGTGCGTTAATACCGTTCCGCGGTGCGCCTGCATGTGCGCTTTTTCCTATAAAACGTGCGGTCTTTCTTATGCCGCCGTTGCACCCCGGCTTTATTGTAAAATGATGCGAGCCGCCGCCCGTATGAATCATAAAGGCAAGATCACAATCGTCAAAATATCCTCTCGCATAGAACTCCCGCTTGCCGCCCGAGTAACGCACGATTCCCTTGTCCATCAATTCTTTCAAGAAGTCGGACTTAACCCCCTCTTCTGCCGGAACTATGCAAAGACGGATACCGCCCGAAAGTCCTTCGATGACATTTGGATCTTTCAGCGCTATCGCAACACCGTAAAGCGCCGCACACTGTGCGTGATGTCCGCAAGCGTGAGCCGCACCTGTTTTAGGGTTAGCCTTGGGATGATCGGGCACGTTAAGTCCGTCAAGTTCGCTGAAAATAAGCACTTTAGGACCGGGCTTCCCCGTGTCTATATCTGTAAAAAAGCCGGGTATATTTTCGGCTCTTGTAAGGCTGTAACCGAGTTTTTCGTAAAGGCCTGCAAGATAATCGGATGTTTCCCATTCACAATAGCCCGTTGCCGCATGATCGTCCATAAAATCAAGTACGGCTTTCATTTCTTCTCTATGAGAATCTATAAGTTCAAAAATACGTTCGCTTGTCATAATAATCTCTCTACCCTTTGCATATTGCATCACATGATTCTAAAAAACATTTATACGCATATAGTATATATCTCACAACTATATACCGACAAGGGAAAAATATTTTGTTATAAAAAACCAAAATTTTTACCCATTGAAATTGCTTTTGTTTTATGTTATGATCAAAGCAAAGGAGGGATGGAAATGCCGATTTTTTTATGCTATGACAAAATAAAGCCGACAAGTTATTGGTCGGCCGAAAGATACCGTGGAATGACGGGCGAATTTTCAAGACGCCGTATAAAATATTTCTCTATCACCTCCCCTGAAGAATTAAGCGAATACCTGAAAGAGTACGGTGAGAAAGATTCTTCCATAGTTTTCTTTCCCACAAACGAAAGCCGACATAAATATTTTCTTGATCGATATAACGGTTTTAATATCCATAAAATTCTTCTTTCCAACTACTCTACCAACACCGCTACAAGCGATTTCAGTACAGTTGTAAACGATTTTCGTGGCGATATGAGGCTCGCAATTTCGCACCTTGAGGAAAAGGGTTGCAAAAAAATTGCTCTTTTTAACGCAGATACCTGCGGCTATCATGACAGTCTGCGTATCGAAACCTACAAGCAGTTTGTCCCTCACGAGCCGCTCATATTTTTCGCTGATAAGACCGTTTATCCCGTTATCTCAAACCTTCTCGAATGCAAGGATAAGATTGATGCAATAATTTGCACAAATGACTTTTCTGCATTTTGCCTTATGCTCGTTCTCAATGAAATTGATAGCGGTTGGAGAGAAAAAATATTGATTTTGAGTTTTGCCGATACTATTTTGTCAAGTCTTTCCTCCCCTTCTCTTTCTTCTGTTTCCCTGAACTATGCAAACAGCGGCAAGGAAATTGCCACTATCCACAATTCTATAAAGAAAAGCGACCATATGGCATATATGCACATCGTTATGAAAAGTCGCCTTTCAGCTAGAGAAACTACTGAAAAACAAAATCCGGAGGGTATGTTTTTTTCAGAATACGACAGATTAAATGAGGAAAAAATCATTGAAATAACCGCCCCAAGAGCAAAATGTGTAGAACTTGAAAAAATCCTGACCGCCTGCGACGCTACTGATCTTAAAATCATACACGGTTTATTGCTTTCAAAAACGATTGAAGAAATCAGCAAGAATCTTTATTTATCATACGAGGCAATTAAATACCGAATTAAAAAAATAAAAAAATTTCTCAAATTTACCACTACTGCCGAGCTTTCTGCCTGGCTAAAAATTTGGATAGATTCAAGTAAACTTGAAGAAAAGATTATCAATGAATATAACAAAAAGTAACTTGTTCGATATTCACACTAACATCTCCATTTTGTCGATTGCCTCCTCGCTTTTGCATCTTAGATAACGAGTCAACCCATATAGTCGAGTGATGGGGCTAATGAAGAACCCCTCTCCATCGCGAAGCGAGGGATAAGGTCTTGCGCGCAAGACCTTGGGGTTACGATTCTCGCCTCCACCAGTCAGTCTCGCGTCCAGCGGGAAATAAACAAAAAGTGCCTTATAGCTAAGCTTTACTTGCTATAAGGCACTTTGCGTCTGTGTAGGCAGTATCGCCATAAAATAATAAATTTGCAAAATCTACTAAAATAAAACTGCAGTTCGTCCAGTCGATAGTCGTCATAGGGCACTTTAGGTAGAATTTGTTAAGGAAATCCATTGACATAAAATTTACACTTCCCTGTTTAGTCAAGCCAATGGAGCCTCCAAGCGATGCACACCCGTCTTAGCCAGTACCGGCATAGAACACCCCAAAATTTGTGTGACGGTTTTGTGAACAACCCGTAATGGCAAGGATAGAGTCGGTAAAAGGCACTAATTCAACTAAGTAAAATAGCACTTGCATTTCTGCAAGTGCTATTTCAATTTTATTTACTGTGTAATCAGTTTCATAACACGGATTACGTCAATGAGACCTACTTTGCCGTCGCCGTTAACATCGCCGTTTTCGATAGTTTCGTCATTAACAATCGCACGGATAAGTTTCATAGCATCCAAAACCGTTACAATTCCGTCGCCGTTGATGTCGCCTACCTTGCGTGCACTAACGCTAACTTCACAAGGCACGGACGTAGTATCGATTGCCGTACCGGATATATCATAAGTTTCGAGGGCATTTACAGATATAATGTAATTTCCCTCCGACACATTATCCGCCACTGCAAATGTCAGTTTGAGAACTGCCGCATCAACGGTTGCGTCCTCAAGCGACAAATTCATAACTATAGCCTCATAAGGAAGCGAGGTGCTATCCGGAAGTATAAGTGTAAAGCCTGTTGCATTTTCATCCGCTGTGCCGATAAGCGACTCTGCCGAAACAAGAGTAAATCCGTCGGGAGCATCTATAACAAATCTGCTTGCCAAGATGGGGGCTACCGCCTTAATAGAAACGGTAACGCTAACCTCTCTGCTTTCCGAAGGTTCACAAGCGGCGGTCAGTACCACGGGAGAATCTATTGAATCCACCTCGGTCTTACATCCGCAGCAAACCACTTTACCGTCGGAGCAAACATAATCATAGTCGCCATGATTTGACAAATCTTTTTCAACAACTGCGTTTGCTTCAACCACTGCACCGCACTCTGCACATACTATATTCTTGCTACCGGTATTCGTACAAGTAGGTGCAAGGGTTATGATTTCCTTTGTGATTTCGTGCAAGCACTCGGATTTTGCCAAAACTGCACAAACGGTTGTAGCAACTGCCTTTTCGCCATCATCGGTATACAGTTCGGGAACTGTAACTTCGATAAGAGCATCTTCATTAGTTGCGCCTTCCGACAATGTGTATTCCAATACAATTTCAGTATCTACC